>JAJDBJ010000084.1 GCA_029261395.1 Nitrospinaceae bacterium | reverse complement strand
ATTGCCCTTGAGCGAGCCTGCATGAACCATCCATTCCAAATGAGTCTTCAGAAAGCGAAGGTCTTCCGGAAGATCGACATCATACCATACGGGTAACAGCTCCGCTTCCGCACGTCGGTCCTTCAACACATTCAAGGTTTCCGACAAAACCCGGTCAGTGCCCCAGGGAACACCTTCGAAAATATCGGTCACCTTGCCCCGCATGCCGATCAGATAATACCCGCCGTCGGTACTGGGTCCGATCACGACCTCCTTCTCCGACTTCAGGGCCTGCTCAATGTACGCAGTGGGCAGGGTCGGACTGTCGGCACCGATGATCACCACCCGTTCGTATCCCTCCTTAAAGCGGTCCTCAAAGGCCCGCCTCATACGCTCTCCGAGATTGCCGCCCTCCTGCACAAACAATTGAACCGGATGGTTCCGGGACACGTCATCGAAGTAACCGGTTTTCGGATCGGACGCTATACCTATAAAACGGTCTCCCTCAGCGACGGAGCCAATCTTCTCTATACTGTCTCTCAAAAAATGATGGTACAGGCTAAGCGTGGCTGGAGCGTCCAGAAGGGATCCCAAACGGGTTTTCACCTGACCTTCCACCGGGTCCTTCGCAAACAGGATCAACGCCTGATCCGAGGTTCGTTTCATTAAAGAATAATCCCCATACAATAAATCAATTGACTCACTCTTTTAATCTCAATAGACTTGAGCCGATTTAATCCTAAACTGGGACACCTGCCTTTTATCTCCCATACCGGAAGCTTTATGGATTTCGACACCGCGGTATTCTACTGGATCAAGGAACATTTGCAATCCCTGACCTTGAACGCTTGGGTTGACCTGCTCACCGATAAAAACATTTATCCGGTTCCGGCAATAGCCACTGTTGTCGCTCTTTTGGTATTGAGGAAAAAACAGGGGCTCTGGTTTATCATCGTTGCCCTCCTGGCAATCATGATCAACGATTTTATTGCCCACCAAATCCTGAAGCCGTTGTTTGCCCGGCCCCGCCCCTGCCATGCCCTGAGTATTCTTAATGCCGTCCACTGCACCCACTCTTACTCACTGCCGTCCATTCAGGCGGGAAATCTGTTTGCACTCGCCACGGTAGCGGCTCTGTTTTTCAGGGGATCGGGCTGGGTGGTTTTTCCTCTGGCGCTCCTGGGCAGCCTGACCCGCGTATATTTCGGCGTCCACTATCCTTCCGATATTCTGTTGGGGGCCTTGTGTGGTATTATGATAGGAATTCTGTTTTGCCGACTTTACCGGTCGCTGTTTCCTTCATATGATTTCAAACCCCGCACTGCTGACATGAGCCTACCCCCGCAAAATATTCTACTGATCAAACTCAGTTCATTGGGTGATGTGATCCACGCTCTGCCGGCGTTGAGAACCCTGCGCCAACTGTATCCGAAAGCTCACATCGCGTGGATCGTCGAGGAAAAGTGCAAGGATCTCTTGTACAACAACCCGGACCTGGACGAGTTGATCGTGGTGCGCATCCGTCACTGGCGCAAATACTGGAACCTGCAAAGCTGGCGGGAATTCAGGGCCAGTCTCAAGCAGATACGAGGCCGCTTCGATCTGGTCGTCGACATGCAGGGACTGATCAAAACCGGCGTCATCGCTTTTCTCACCCAGGCTCCGCGCATTGTCGGATTCGACAAACACGATTGCCGGGAACGCCCCAACGCCTGGTTCACTCACGAAAAAATTCCGTTTATGGGGAAAAAGGTTCATGTCGTTGACCGATACCTGTCAATGATCCAGGCCCTCGGTGCCGAAACGGTGTCTGGTGAATTTCCGCTGGTGGTTCCCGAAGCCGCCGAAGCGCATATCGAGGCGTACTGGAAAGCCAACCCGGAACTATCCGCGAAACCCACCGTCGCCATTCATCATGGAGTGGGATTCCCCACCAAACGCTGGCCGATGGAACGGTTCGCTGAACTGGGAGACCGCATCACCCGGGAACTGGGATTCAATGTCCTGTTCACCTGGGGCCCCGGCGAGGAGGAGGCGGTTCAAAAACTTTCTGATATGATGAAAGAGAAGCATTGGGTGTCTCCCAAAAATACGATGCATGAATCGATCGCCATGCTCAAGCGAATGAGTTTGTGTATCGGATGCGATACCGGGCCGATGCACCTGTCGGCGGCGCAGGGGGTACCCACGGTGACACTGTTCGGCCCGACCAATCCGGTCTACAGCCGACCGCACGGCAATAATCACGAAGTGGTCGTCAAACTTCAGCCGTGCAGTTTCTGTCACAAGCACAGTTGCCCGACACAGATCGAATGCATGACCGCCATCACGGTGGACGATGTCTTTACCGCCGTGCAAAAAAGCGTTCAGGAACACGTCAACGCGCGCACCTTCTGACAAGGAAGCCCGGTTATGAGCTTCAACAAAGAACTCTTGGAAATCCTGGCCTGCCCCCAATGCAAAGGGGAACTCACCCTCACGTCGGAAGAAGACGGGTTGGTCTGCCCGGCCTGCAAACTGAAATACCCGATCCGCGACGACGTTCCGGTGATGCTGGTCGATGAGGCCGAACCGGTCGAATAAAAGCTCCGTCTGAACTAAAATATTTCTATTCTATATAAAGGTGACTTTCTGATGACACAAAACACCGTTCACCGCCCCGGCATTAAAGGTTTGATCTGCGACGAACCGGCCCTGTTCGACCTCGGCTCGCCCGGCCGGAAAGCCTACTCCCTGCCGTCCAGCGCGATTCCCGACGTCGACCCGGAAACGCTACTGCCGCCAGATGAAATTCGCGGTCCCATCGACGACTTGCCGGAGTTGACGGAACTCGACGTGGTGCGCCATTTCACGCGCCTCTCGCAATGGAATTTCAGCATCGACGGCAACTTCTATCCGCTCGGCTCCTGCACCATGAAATACAACCCGCGACTCAACGAGGACATGGCGCGCCTGCCCGGCCTCAGCCAGCACCATCCCTACGTGCCCGAATCGTTGTCTCAAGGCAGTCTGCAATTGATGTTCGAGCTTCAGGAATATTTAATGGAAATCAGCGGCATGGATGCAGTCAGCCTGCAACCCGCCGCCGGTGCCCACGGCGAAATGACCGGCATGCTGGTCATCAAAGCCTGGCTCGAATCACGCGGTGAAAAAAGACACAAGGTATTGATGCCCGACTCCGCCCACGGCACCAACCCGGCCAGCTCGGCCCTGTGCGGATACGACGTGGTGCAGATTCCATCGGACGCCGAAGGCCAGATCGACATGGCTAAATTAAAAACGTTGATGGACGAAGACACCGCCGCCATCATGCTGACCAATCCCAACACGCTCGGCATGTTCGAAAAAAATATTCTGGAGATCACCGAGATCGTTCATGCCAAAGGCGGCTTGGTGTATTGCGACGGCGCGAACCTCAATGCCCTCATGGGAATGTGCAAGGTGGGCGATACCGGAGTCGACGTTCTGCACTTCAACCTGCACAAAACGTTCTCGACGCCACACGGCGGCGGCGGACCGGGGGCGGGTCCGGTCGGCGTGAAAGATTTCCTGGCTCCCTTTTTACCCGTGCCTCACATTGAGCGTGAAGGAGAGCGCTATCTCTGTAACTTTGATAAGCCGCAAAGTATCGGCAAGGTCAGAACCTTTTACGGCAACTTCGGCGTGCTGGTGCGGGCCTACACCTATATCCGGACACTGGGACCCGACGGCATCCGCGAAGCTTGCGAGTCGGCGGTCCTGAACGCCAACTACATCAAGGAAAAGTTAAAAAATGAGTACCACCTGCCCTACCCCGGGCCCAGCCTGCACGAATGCGTGTTCAACGATAAGGAACAACTCAAGCACGGCGTCAAAACTTTAGACATCGCCAAGATGCTGATCGATCACGGGTTCCATCCGCCTACCGTTTACTTTCCATTGATCGTGAAAGGCGCGTTGATGGTGGAGCCGACCGAATCGGAATCAAAAGAAACCCTCGACCAGTTCATCGAAGCCATGCAGTCCATTGCGAAAGAAGCCGAGCAAAATCCGAAGAGTTTTCACGATGCACCCTACTTATCGAAAGTCTCCCGCCCCGACGAAGCCCGCGCCGCCAGGAAGCCGGTGTTGAGGTGGAAGTCTGCGTGAGGGAAATTTCACCGCAGAGGGCACAGAGAAAAAAATTAATAGACCACAGATGAACACAGATTCTTCGTCGCTTTCGCTCCTCAGAACGACAAATTGAATTCAGAAGATGTCATCCTGAGCGAAGCGAAGGATCGAGGTTTTCTCCGTGGACTCTGTGCCCTCTGTGGCGCTAAATCCCCCCAGCCCCCTTCACAAAGGGGGAGCTAAAATCAAAACACAGATTCTTCGTCGCTTTCGCTCCTCAGAATGACAATTTATAGTGTTTGTCATCCTGAACGAAGTGAAGGATCTAGGTTTTATCCGTGTCTATCTGTGTTCATCTGTGGTTAATTTCTTTTTAAGAAATCAATAGAGGAACCAGGAGCAGGATGGCTCCTGTAACGAGGGCGGCACCGAGGAGGTTGAGGATGAAGCCGGCGCGGGACATCTGCGGTACGGTCACCCAGCCGCTACCGAACACGATGGCGTTGGGCGGTGTCGCCACGGGCATCATGAAGGCAAACGACGCGGAGATGGTCACCGGCACCATCAGCAGAAGCGGATGCGTGTCCATCATCACGGCGGCCCCGGCGATGACCGGCAGGATCATGGTCGCCGTTGCGGTGTTCGAAGTGAACTCGGTCAAAAACGTGATGCCCAGGCACAGTGTCAGGATAATCATCCAGATGGGTAGTGCCTGAATGCCGGTCAACTGCTGGCCGATCCACACATCCAGCCCGGTACTGTTGAATCCAGCCGCCAGCGCGAATCCGCCACCGAACAACAGCAGAATCCCCCACGGCAGTTTTTCCTGAACGGTTTTCCAGTCGAGCGCGAAGTATTCTTTCTTGCCCTGCAGTTCCATACCACGCGGATAGCCCAGCGGCACCAGCAGTAGCACGAGGCCCATGAACATGGCAACGGTGGAATCGTGGATATAACTACTGCCCCACGAAAAGAGCGAGGACCAGCCGGGAATGGTGACGGACCCCAGGTTAATCGGCTGGCGAAAAATCCACAACAATGCTGTCATCAAAAAAATGACCGCGACAAATTTCTCGGCACGATGCATCGGTCCCAGTGCATGCAATTCCTCCTCGATTAAATCCGACGTACCGTTATGCACTTCGATATCGCGGATCGGCACGCGGGTCACCCATCGGCACAGGTACAGCCATACCAAGGGCAGAAAAATAATGACAATCGGCAGGGCCACCGTCATCCATTGCAGGAAAGTAATCTCCGGCTGATCGGGAAAGCTGTTTTTGTAGAATCCGGCGAACACGATATTGGGCGCAGTGCCGATCAACGTCCCTACCCCGCCGATGCTCGCGGAGTACGCGAGGCCCAGCATCAGCGCCAATCCGAAATGACGCTCCACCTTATGGCGGGTCGAATCATTGCGCTCACCTTTGATGCTGGCCTGGGAAGCGATCTGTTTGACGACGGCGATGGCAACGGGGAGCATCATCATGGTGGTCGCGGTGTTGGAGATCCACATCGACAAAATCGCGGTGGCCACCATGAATCCCAAAATGATTTGCGACGGGCTGGTGCCGATGAAGCGGATGATCACCAGCGCGATCCGTTTATGAAAATTCCACTTCTCCATGGCGAGGGCGATCATGAATCCCCCCATGAACAGGAACACGAGGTGGTTGGTGTAGTTGGGTGCGACGTCCTTGCTGGGAAGGATACCGAGGAGTGGATACAGGACGAGCGGCATCAGGGCGGTGACGGCCAGTGGCACCGCCTCGCCGATCCACCAGAGTGCCATTAACATGGCAACGGCGGCCATCCTCTGGCCTTCAGGCGAAACCCCGTCGGGGGTCGGCATGACCAGCATCAGGGCGAACAGGCCCAAACCACCGAGAAGCACTATCAGCTTCTTTTTTAAAACAAAAATAATTTCATCCATCGCCTGAAAGTGTAGCAGGGAACGCTTTTGAGAACAACAAGTGGAGTCACTCGCTGGCCAGGCAAAACCCAACCTGAATGTTTATGCGCGGTCTCTGCGTTGAACTTCAGGCGTGTTGGGCGAGAATCTTATCCAGTCCGACGGTGGACACGATATGTTTGTCCATGCCGATTTCTTCCGGACTGAATCCCAGGGCCAAAGCCACCAACTGCGGCAGGTGCAGAATGGGGATGGAGTAATGCTTCTTTTGCATACTTTCGATTTCGGGCTGGTAGGAGTCGAGACTCAGATGACACAACGGACAACCGGTGACCACGCAATCGGCCCCGCCTTCCACCGCTTCGATCAGCGCATTCCCCGCCATGGCGTGCGATGCATCCTTATTCATCATGATGATGGGAAACCCGCAACACTTGATTCGGCTGGGATAGTAAACCGGCGTGGCGCCGAGAATTTCAAACAACTCTTCCAGTTCTTTGGGGTTGTCCGGATCCTCGTACTCCGACAATTCGGAAGGACGCAATACATAACAACCGTAAAATCCCGCCGTCTTGAGGCCGGTCAACGGACGTTTGATTTTTTCCTTGAGCAGGGCCTTGCCTTCCGGCGTCGCCAGGATGTTGGAAAAATGTTTGATCTTGATCTTGCCACCCTCGTACTGATGGCCGCCATCCTTGAGAACATGATTGATCTTGTCCTTGTACTCCACATCTTCATCGAGGTGGCATTCGGATTTTTTGAGGTTGCCCTGGCAGGTCGAGCAGATGGTGATGATATCCAGACCTTGTTCCTCCGCCAGCGCAAACGTACGCGCATTGATGGCATCGGTCAGTACCGGATTCTTCTCAGAGATCACCCCTGCACCACAGCAGGCGGCACTTTTCATCTCGATAAAATCGATTCCAAGCGCCTCGGCGGATTTGATCGTAGCCAACATCAACTCACGCGTCGCCCCTTTGGCCACGCAACCGGTAAACAATGCAAACTTCATTCGCCAAACTCCTCAAAAATTCGTCGCACATCCTTCGCATCGTCAATGGGCTTGTGAATGATGGGCGGTATCTTCATCTTCAACAACATCCGCAGTCCGACGGGAACCAGATCCAGAAGTCCCTTGATGTTGAAATACCCCATCGACTCGATGGGAATCTTGCTCTCGTTCAGGCGGCCGCTGTGTTTCACCGATTTTACGAATGACAACGCATGCCGGGCACCAACGTTATTGGTCACGCCTTCCTCCAACCCAACAGCCATCAATTCCTTGATGCGGTAAAACGGTTCCGCCGGTTTGGGGCACCGTTCCACGCATTCCCCGCAGTGAGTGCAATCCCACATACCGCCCGGCTTGCTCAATTCCTTGATGCGATCGCGGGTGGCCTGGTCACGCGAATCGCCCACGAACCGTTGCGCCTTCGCCAGCGCCGCCGGTCCCAGGAAATTCTTGTCCACTTCCAAAACATTACAATCGGAATAACAGGCGCCGCACATGATGCAGGTGGTGGCATCGTCAATTTTCCTAAACTGCTGGGGACTTTGCTGACGCTCCCGCTCCGGCGGTTTTTCTTTGTTCTGGAGATAAGGCTTCACCTGATCGACCTTGTCCCAGAACTGCTGGAAGTCGGTAGCCAGATCCTTGATGACCGGCATATTCCCAAGCGGTTCGATGGTGATGGTATCGCTTCCGTCCTTCAACAGATGAGCCGCCTGTTTCTGACAAGCCAGCAAGGCGTGGCCATTGCCCTTCATCGCACACGACCCACAGATGGCACTGCGGCAGGACATGCGATAGGTCAGCGTCCCGTCCACGTTCCATTTGAGATGATTCAGACAGTCGAGCAGGGTCGCACCCTCGGGAATATCGTAATCGAACTCCTCGTAATAAGGCTCTGCCTGCTTTTCCGGGTTGTATCGCTTGATTCGAAACTTTGCCATCAATACGTTCTTTCTTTGGGTTGATATCGGGTGATTACCACCGGCTTGTATTTCAACTCCATTCCACTCTCGTTACGAGACACCAGAGAGTGCTTTAGAAAATCCTTGTCATCACGCTTCGGGAAATCCGTTCGGAAATGACCGCCCCGGCTTTCCTGTCGCGCCAACGCGGCGGTACTGATAATTTCCGCCATCTCCAGCATGTTGCCCAATTCGATAATTTCATACAACTCGGTATTGAACAACTGGCCCTTATCCGTTACCTTGCCTTTTTTATAACGCTCCTTCAAGTCCTGAATGGTGGCAATGCAGGATTTGAGTTTTTCTGCGTCACGAAACACCCCACACTTGGCCATCATCACTTCTTTCATCTCATTGCGGATATCGTTGTAACTTTCAGAGCCATCCCGCTGAAATATCTCTTCCACCTGATTCAACACCCGGGCCTTTTCATGACTTTCGTTAACCTTGCTAAACTCAGCATTTCTTGCATATTTCAAGGCCGACCTCCCGGTGCGTTCTCCAAACACTGTTGCTTCCAACAATGAGTTGGTGCCCAAACGGTTGGCGCCATGAACCGAAACGCAGGCACATTCTCCCGCCGCAAAAAAGCCTTTCATCGGCGTCCCTTTTTCATCGATCACCACCTGCCCGAACATGTCCGTCGGGATGCCCCCCATCGAGTAATGCGCAGAAGGTTGAATCGGCAGAGGATCCGTCACGCAATCGACGCCGATAAAATCGATTCCCAACTGGCGAATCTGCGGCAGGCGTTCCATAATGCGCGCCTCCCCCAAGTGACGCAGGTCCAGATGGATAATATCTTTCCCGTCGACGCCGCGGCCGGCATCGATCTCGCTCTGCTCGGCCCGCGCCACGATATCGCGCGGCGCCAGTTCCATACGCGACGGTGCATACTGCTCCATGAACCGTTCGCCCTTGCCGTTGAGCAGGTATCCGCCCTCGCCTCGCGCCGCTTCGGAAAACAAAATTCCCTGACGGTATAATCCGGATGGATGAAACTGCACAAACTCCGAATCTTCCAGCGGTATCCCGGCGCGAAACGCCGCAATGGCCCCGTCCGCCGTTCCCGCAAATGCGTTGGTGGTAATCTGAAAAACCCGACCGTAGCCGCCGGTGGCAAAGACCACCGCTTTGGCGTGAATCACTTCCACTTCGCCAGTGCGGATGTTGCTCACCACCACACCGCCGCAACGCCCGTCCTCAACTATCAACTGGTGCATGTACCATTCGGAATATATTTTGATGGACTTGGCGTTTTTCAACACCTGCTCGTGCAAAGCGTGAAGAATAGCGTGCCCGGTACGGTCGGCGGAAAAACAGGCGCGGGGTTTGGAATGGCCGCCAAAACTGCGCTGGGCGATTTTGCCATCCTCGGTACGGCTGAAGGTACAACCCATGTGCTCAAGCTCATAAATAACCTTGGGCGCGGCTTTAACATACTCCTCCACTGCGTCCTGATCGGACAGGTAGTCCCCGCCCTTGATGGTGTCGAACATATGCTCTTCCCAGCTGTCGTCCTCAGAGTTGCCGAGGGAGGCCGCAATGCCCCCCTGTGCGGCACCACTGTGCGACCGCGACGGGTACACCTTGGTCAGCAGACCCACATCCAGATCCTTGCAAACCTCCAAAGCGGCGCGCATTCCCGCCAAGCCCGCTCCCACTATTAAGACATCATGTTTGATCAAAACCACTATCTCCTATTGACTCGTTTGCCCTCTTCCCTTTGAACTTTATCCAGTGGAGATGAATCCCCTTAAGTGCCTAAGTTACAAACGATTACTGGATATGAGTCTAGGGTTGGTCAGAGGCGAGTTGTTCACAGCAAATGTCAGGAAAGTTTCAAAAATTGAGCCGGTATTGAACCATCTTGAGCCATGCAATGTCAAGAAAAATGAAGATTTACGGTTGAAACCCTCCTCGCCTGGTATATACTGAACCTCAATTGGGAAAATTCACCATCAGCAATACCCCCTAAGCACACCAACCCTACATATGGAGTATCACACCGTTACCCGGTTCACCCCAATCCGCCTGCCCTGAACCGGAACGATTGTCAATCACACGCATGGAATCAGAAATAACCGAATCAGAAACAATTGAATTTGCAAGCCTCCCCATCCCAGAGCCGGTGCTACAGGGCATTCGGGATGCCGGATTTAAAGAGTGCACCCCCATACAAGCCAAAACTCTACCCATTTCACTGTCCGGGAAAGATGTCGCCGGCCAGGCCCAGACCGGAACCGGCAAAACCGCCGCGTTTCTGATCTCGACGTTCACGCGCCTGCTCACTCACGACCCGATGCCGCAGAAAGGCAAACAATGGGTGGCACCCCGTGCGCTGATTATCGCCCCCACCCGTGAACTGGCCCTGCAGATCGAACGCGACGCACTCCTGCTCGGTAAACATTGCGGACTCAAAATTCTCTGTGTCTACGGCGGAGTCGATTACGACAAGCAAAAAGAAGCCATCGAAAAAGGGATCGACATTCTCATCGCAACACCGGGACGGCTGATTGACTATTACAAGCAGAAGCTCTTCAGCCTGAAGGGCGTCGAGGTGCTGGTAATCGACGAAGCCGACCGCCTGTTCGACATGGGCTTCATCGTCGATGTACGCTATATCCTGCGCAACATCTCACCGTATCAGAAACGCCAGTCCATGCTGTTCTCGGCCACACTCAACTTCCGCGTCATGGAACTGTGCTATGAGCACATGAACGAGCCGGTTCCCATCAAGATCGAACCGGAAACAGTCGTGGTTGAAAAGATCAAGCAGGTCCTGTACCACGTCGGCAAACACGAAAAACTCAAACTCCTGCTGGGCCTCCTGAAAAGCGAGACACCTGGGAAAACGCTTATTTTCACAAACATGAAATCCACCGCCGAACGACTGGAATTACAGCTCAAATACAACGATTACAACGCACAGCAGATCAGCGGCGACCTGCCCCAGAAAAAACGCATCAAGGTACTGGAACAGTTCACCGAGGGCGATATCGACATCCTCATCGCCACCGACGTGGCATCGCGCGGACTGCACGTCGACGACATCACCCACGTCATCAACTACGACGTGCCGCAGGACCCGGAAGACTACATCCACCGCATCGGGCGAACCGCGCGTGCCGGACGCGATGGCGACGCCATCACCTTCGCCTGCGAAGATTACGCCGAGCACCTGATGGCGATCGAAGACACGCTGAAAAAGAAAATCCCGGTCGATTGGCCGGAAGACGCCCTGTTTCTGGAACCGAAGGCAGGCATGCCCGTCTATAAAAGAAAACGACCGAGTGGTCCCCCGACACGAGGCGGTAACAATCGTGGAGGTTCTTCCACCGGCAGACGTCCCAGCGGCGGTGGCGGTCGAAGCGGCGGACCCAAACCCTCCGGCAAACCCGGCTCCTCATCCGGCAACCGCCGGCGACGCCCCGGCCAGCGATAACGCTGTACCTCTCCCCGGCAATAAGTAAACCCTGACTCACCATAGAGAGCACAGAGGAAACCCACAATACCCCTCTTGTCATTCCGTGCGAATTAGCCTGGTCTAAGCTTATCTAAGGAAAGAATGTGGATTTTATCCGTGTTTATCCGTGTTCATCTGTGGTTAATCAGGTATCAAGCAACTTTTGGAATTCTTTTTCACTAAGGATCGCTATGCCCAGCTTCTGGGCTTTGGTGAGTTTGCTTCCGGGGTCGGTGCCAGCGAGGACGTAGTCGGTCTTGGCGGAAACGGATGAGGTGACGCGGCCTCCGGCTTCGATGATCTTCCGTTTGGCTTCGTCTCGGGTCATGTTCTCCAGCGTGCCGGTCAGCACGAACTGCTTGCCCTCAAGACTCCCCCCGCCTGCCTTTTTTTCTTCAGTCATGACGAGTTTGTGCTGTTTGAGTTTGCACAATTCTTTTTTGTTATGCTTCTCGCCGAAAAACTCGCGGATCGATTCGGCGATGCGTGGGCCGATCTCGTCAATCGCTTCCAAATCTTCATACGGCGCCTTGGCGAGTGCATCCATACTGCCATAGGTCTGCGCGAGAACCTGCGCCACGCGTTGCCCGACGTGCCGGATACCGAGACCGAATACCAAACGTGCCAACCCTGCCTGCTTGCTCTTTGCGATGGCATCGATCAGATTTTTCCCAGACTTCTCCGCCATGCGTTCGAGGCCGCTGACGTCCTCCAGTTGGAGGTCGAACAATTCATAAAAGGATTTCACTTTGCCGGTGTCAACCAGTTGATCGACCATCGCCGTGCCGAGGTGGTCGATATCCATCGCGTTGCGCGATGCGAAGTGGAGCAGGCGTTCCTTGAGTTGTGCCGGACACGCGGCGTTGACACAGCGCCACACCGCCTCCCCTTCCGGCCGCTCGATCTTCGAATCGCATTTTGGACAGGTCTTCGGCATTTTAAATTTCGGTTGGCGACCCTTTCGTTCCTTATCCAGCACGCGAATCACTTTCGGAATAATCTCCCCCGCCTTGATGATGACGACGCGATCGCCGACGCGTACGTCGAGGCGCACAATCTCGTCCTCGTTATGCAAAGTCGCACGGCTGACAGTGGAACCGGAGACGAATACCGGGGTCAACTCCGCCACCGGAGTGACCGCTCCGGTGCGCCCGACCTGCACGCGGATGTCCTGTACCACGGTCTCGGCTTCCTCCGCTTCATACTTGAACGCCGCCGCCCAGCGCGGATGTTTGTTAGTACTTCCTAATTTGTTCTGCGCCGCAATGGAGTTGACCTTGATCACCAGACCGTCGACGTCGTAGTCCAGCGTCGACTGCTTCTCCTGCCACTCATCAATCATCTTCTGAATATCATCGAACGATTGACAGAGACGCGTGTTCGGGTTGGTGCGGAACCCAAACTCTCCCATCTGCTTCAGCATTTCAAAGTGAGTGTTGAAGGCCGGACCTTCAAAGTGACCGAGCGCATACACCCAGATATGGAGTGGACGGGAGGCCGTGATGCGCGAATCGAGCAGGCGCAGGGACCCGGCGGCGGCGTTGCGCGGATTGGCGAACGGCGCCTCGCCCTCTTCCTCTCGTTTGCGGTTGAGCGCATCGAATCCCCTGCGGTTCATGTACACCTCGCCGCGCACTTCCATCGTTTTATATCCGGCTTTCTGCATCGGGATCGTTAACGGAATCGAGCGGAGAGTTTTGAGATTGGCGGTGATGTCTTCCCCGGTTTTGCCGTCCCCGCGCGTCGCGCCTCGCACCAGAATTCCATCCTCGTACGTCAAAGAAACACCGAGTCCGTCGATCTTCAATTCGACAACGTACTCCACTTCCTTCGTTCCCAAATTCTTGACGACACGATTATGAAAGTCGCGCAGTTCCTCGACGTTATAGGTATTGTCGAGACTGAGCATAGGAACTTTATGTGTGACGGGTTTTAGTCCTCTCTGCGGCTCACCAAATTCTTCAGAAAATTCTTTTGAAAAAGGCTGGCCGCCGACACGCTGAGTGGGGGAATCGGGCGTGATCCATTCCGGGTGTTTCGCCTCCAACTCTTTGAGCCGTTCCATGAGGCGGTCGTACTCGCGGTCGGTGATCTCCGGCGCATCTTTCACGTAATACAGATGGTCGTGCCGTTGGATGTCTTTGCGGAGTTGTTCGATTTTTTGTTGGTCGCTGTCGGACATGGTCACCCGGTCATTAGGTAGGATTGAAAACGTCGGGTTGGTTTACGGCTCCAATGTAACATAATAGGAGTTTCTTCCGCGCTGGACGAGGAGCAAAACGGAGCTGAGTTTGCCCGCTTCCAGGATGGCCGTATTGAACTCGCCCAGGTTCCGTATCTTGCTTTCGTTCATTTGACGGATGACGTCGCCGGGAAGGATACCCACTTCTCCGCTTGGGCCTCTTGGCCGGACTTTCGTCACCACCACGCCATTACGCGCCATTATACGGTGCCGCTTGGCGTGTTTCCAGTTAATCTCCTTGACCGATATGCCGAGCCATTGTTTCGCCATTTCCCCAGCGGCATCTTTGGAAATGGGAGAAATATGAACAATCGCCTTGTGCCGGTGGCCGTCGCGCAGATATTTGAGCCGAAAATGATCATCCACCGTGTACGAAGCGATCTGGCGGAAGTAATCCGACTTGTCGGCGATTTCGTGACCGTCGATGCGCAGTAAAATATCTCCGGGCTGGAGACCGGCACGTTTCGCCGGACTTCTGCGGAACACGTTGGTCACCAGCACGCCGTGGACGTGATCCAGGCCAAAGTGGCGCGCCGCTTTGGGAGTCAAATCCTGCACCGAAACACCGAGCCAGCCGCGTCGTACTTTGCCGTACTGGAGCAGATTGTCGACGATGCGCCGTGCCTTGTCGATGGGGATGGCGAAGCCAATACCCTGCGCGTCTTTAAAGATGGCGGTGTTGATACCGATCAGCGAACCGTTGATATTGATCAGTGGACCGCCGCTGTTGCCGGGATTGATCGATGCGTCGACCTGTATGAAATCGTTGAACACCTGTTTTTCGCTGGCGCGGATGGTGCGGTCCACTGCGCTGATGATGCCGGTGGTCACCGTGTGCTTGAGGCCGAAGGGATTGCCGATGGCGACGACGGTTTCACCAATCATCAGGTCATTGGAGCGGCCCATTTCCACGTAGGGTAGTGGCCGGTCGGGATCGATTTTGATGACGGCAAGGTCGGATTTGATATCGGCCCCCACCACCTTGCCCTCAAACTCCCGGTTGTCGATCAGAGTAACCTTGACGCGCACCGCCTTGGCCACGACATGTTCGTTGGTGAGTATGTATCCTTGGGGATCGATGATCACGCCGGAACCGAGACTGCGCCGGTCGGACTCTCTTTGCTGGTAGAACTCCTCAAAATATTTTTCGAACAGGCTGTCGCCCATGAAACCCCGGAACGGGTTTTCCGTCAGGCGTGGCGCTTCTTCTGTGAAAATATTGACAACGGCAGGGCCCACCTGTTCGACAGCGGTAACGATGGGAGTTCTTCGATTGTCTGTATCGTAAGCGGACGCCGGGCCGGCGACCGCCCCCCACAGGATCAATCCCAAAAGCAGAGTTCGGCTCCAGAAAACACATCGAGAGTTTTGCATACAACCCCTTCCAAAAAAGAAACGGCGGATCCAGCGGACCCACCGTTTATTCAATCAGAATAAAAACCGTTTCATATTATGAAACCAAAACAGAATCATGGTTACTTGAGCTTAACCGCAATATAAATAGTCGTTCCACCCCGTTTGACCAGCATGAGAGCGGTATCACCGGACTTCAGCTTGCTGGCGATTGCATTATAATCGCCGGTGTTTTTGATTTTATTCCGGTTGACTTCGGAAATAATGTCACCGCGCTTGAGACCCGAATCACCGCCGGGTCCCCCGGGAGTCACATCCGAAACCAGCACGCCTTCCACATCGCCCAGGTTCAGGCTTTGCGCGATGTCCGCAGTAATATCCTGCACCTGAATTCCTATGGGATCCAGTGCGGCCACTTTCGTTTTCTCATCCTTGAGGACTGCGATGGTCACCTCCAACACTTTTTTCTTGCCGTCTCGAATGACTTCCACCTTGACCGCCTTACCCGGTGTGGTGCTACCGACAATCTTTGGAAGGGCTTCCATGGTCCTCACTTCTTCCTGGTCGAATTTGACGATAACATCCCCTCGCTTGATACCCGCCTTCTCCGCCGGGCTGTTGGGAATAACGTCCCCGACAAGGGCGCCTTCGGTACGATCGAGGTTGAACGATTCTGCCAGATCGGGAGTGATCTTCTGAATCATGACCCCCAGCCAGCCGCGGGTTACGGTTCCTTTTTCCTTCAGGTCTTTCAGGATGTCTTTGGCAACGTTGATCGGGATGGCGAAACCAATACCTACGTTGCCGCCGGTATTTCCCGAAATGATGGCGGTATTGATTCCGATAACATCCCCTTTGATGTTCATCAGCGGGCCGCCACTGTTGCCGGGATTGATGGACGCGTCGGTCTGAATGAATTCATCATACGGGCCGGAGCCGATATTGCGCTCCTTGGCGCTGACCACGCCGACGGTGACGGTATGGCTGAGACCAAAAGGATTTCCGATGGCAACCACCCATTCGCCGACCTCCAGGTTATCGGAGTTGCCCAGGTTCAACGTAGGGAAGTTTGTCCTGCCTCCGTCTTTCAGAACCAGCTTGATCAGGGCGATATCCGTTTTGGAGTCGGTTCCAATCAGCTCGGCATCGTATTCTTTTTCTCCGTTATTACCGTCCTGGATCAGAACAACAATTTCATGAGCGCCGTCGACGACATGGTTGTTGGTGAGAATATATCCTTCCTTATCGATAATAAAACCCGACCCCATACCGGCTCGCGGTTTTCTCTCACGGTCGCCGAAAAACTTGTCATAAAAATCCTGAAAAGGATCCTGCCCTCCCGGAGGGGCCTGGGGATCTCTCGGAGGCCGGGGCGGACGCGCCTGCCGCTTCGTTTTGGTGCTGATGTTGACGACCGCCGGGTTCTGCTTCTTGGCAATCTCAACAAAGATATTGCTTCCCAGAGGCTGGCTCTTGGTACTGACCGCGTAGGCCTTTTGAACAAGGAGACCGCCGCCATCATTCCCGACAAAAGACAGGGGTAGAACCAATACGGCCATCATTACAATAAGAATCAGAACTTTAGAAGAATTGGGAATCATGAATCATCCTCAGCAAATTGAAACAAATGAAACCATCCGGTCAAATCTGGAGTATCCCGGAATCGGACATTCATCCAAGTGGATATTTGGTGTAGGTCATTCCAAACATTAAATATTTAAGTTCATTATATAATGGCCTTTTCTTCATTTACAAGCCCCTTTCTTTTAGGTGCTTAGGACTGCCTCGAATTGCCTGTTGACTCCCCTAACCGCTTCAAAGATAATCGCATTCGGTCAATCGCCCTTATTTCAGGAATACTCCGTTATGAACTTGGTTTTGGTTGCATTAGGTCTGATGATGGTCTTCGAGGGGATTCCTCTTTTCTGTTTCCCCGACCAATTGAAAGAACTGGCCCGGAAATTACCAGAACTCGAAAACGCGACAATGAGGTCCATCGGACTGGTGCTGATGCTGATCGGCCTGGCCGTGGTTTACGTGGGCAAGGGTGCGGTCAACACCCCTTAAACCTTGAGGTACTCTGGCGGATAAAATGTGCTAAGTTACCGTGACAATCTTCGCATCGATTCATGCGCACCCCAATCCCCCATGGCTGAACACGATTCCCCTTCACAGCAATTTGTCTTTCAGTTTCCCGCTCACCCGGAGTACCGGTTCTCCAACTTCATCGTGTCCCGGGGATCGAGCTTTGCGTTGGCCTGTGCGCGGGAACTCTGCTCGGGCGATCCGGTGACGTATCAATCGCTCTACCTGTCCGGCGCCAGCGGCTTGGGGAAAACGCATTTGCTGATGTCCATCGGCAACCAACTCGCAGAGACCGATTCCGACGCCAGAGTCCTGTATGTTCATTGCCAGGACCTGATCGAATCGTTGAACCGGGGAGATGACGGACTGCCCGGTAGTCTGGGAACCCCCGGCTCGGAAATCGATTTTCTACTGCTGGATGGTATCGACCGAATCACCGATCACCCCGCCGCTCAGGAAACCTTGTACCGTATCTATAACCAAACGCTTGAGCAGGGAGGCAAAATGGTGTTTGCCGGACGCACCCCGGCGGACCAACTGGAACAAACCGAAAGCTTCCTCACCTCGCGCTTCAAATGGGGAATGACGGCGGAGCTTCTGCCCATGGATGACGAAGCGACGGCCAAACTGATTCAAAAACTGGCGGAGGATTGGGGCCTGGATATTCCAGACAAAATCACCACTTGGCTCTTGAACCGGATTCCGAGGGATTTCCAATCCGTCAAAAGCGCGGTGACCCGCATCAATGAGGAATCGCTGAGGCAAAAGCACAAGGTCACTTTACCTCTCGTCAAGAATGCGTTGGGCATTTAACTTATGAGTTCCCCTTCCCCGGAAAATATCGCGCACACGCTGGAACAACTGGCACGGGATCGGGCTGAATCCGACGCCCTCATCGTTCCGCGCAGTGGCTCGATTTCCAGAATCACCTTTCAGCAGATCGATCAGGATTCCAACCGGCTAGCCGACGGATTACGCCGCACCGGCATGGCGAAAGGCGACCGAATACTGTTGATGGTGCCGGCGGGCATCGATTTCATAAGCCTGACATTTGCGTTGTTCAAACTGGGAGCGGTGCCGGTGCTGATCGATCCCGGCCTGGGCCGCCGCAATGTTCTCAATTGCATCGCCACTGCAAAACCGAATGGGATGATCGCCATCCCTCTCGCCCACGCCGCGCGCAAGGTATTTCCCAAAGCGTTTAAAGGCATCGAATTGAATGTCACCGTGGGACGACGCTGGTTCTGGGGTGGTGCGACACTGAATCAGATTCGCAACCAGGGTGACGTTAATTTTCAATCCGCGCAGGTGGCACCGGACGACGACGCCGCCATCCTGTTTACCAGCGGCAGTACCGGTCCGTCAAAAGGCGTGCTGTACAGCCACCGCATGCTCTATCAGCAAGTGGAACTCCTGCGCCGAATGTTCGGCATTGAGCCAGGCGAAATGGACCTGCCCACCTTCCCATTGTTCGCGCTGTTCGGCGTGGCGCTGGGCATGACCTGCGTGATTCCCGACATGGACCCGACCCGACCCGCCGAGGTGGACCCCAAAACTCTAATCCAACACATTAAGGAATATCATGTAACTACCAGCTTTGGTTCACCTGCGCTGTGGAACACCGTTTCCAATTACTGTCTGGAAAAGAATGTTCAGCTTCCGACACTCAAACGAATACTGATGGCCGGGGCACCGGTGCCGGGCAGTCTTTTGGAACGATTCGACTGCATCCTGTCGCCGGACGCATTGATCCATACACCCTATGGCGCGACGGAAGCCTTACCCGTCGCCGCCATCTCCCACCGCGAAATCGTAGACGAGACCTGGGCGCAAACCCGCGAAGGCAAGGGAACCTGTGTCGGTAAAGCCGTGGATGGGTTGACACTCAAAATAATCAAGATCAGCGACGAGGCGATTGAGCAATGGGATGATTCATTGGAACTCGCACAGGGGACCATCGGCGAGGTGGTGGTGCAAAGTCCGTGGGTGACGCGCCAGTATTTTAATCTGGACAACGCCACGCGACTGGCAAAGATTCGTGACGGAGAAAATTTCTGGCATCGCATGGGGGACGTCGGTTATCTGGACGAGAATAACCGTTTATGGTTTTGCGGACGCAAGAGTCACCGGGTGCAAACGGTGGAAGGCACCTTGTTCACCATTCCCTGCGAGGCGATTTTCAACACACACAAACAAGTAAAACGATCCGCGTTGGTGGGAGTGGGTCCGGCAGGAAATCAAACATCGGTGATCGTGATTGAAGCGGAGGGGGCGATTGATCAGAAAACACTCACCGAAGAATTGTTAACGCTGGGAGCATCGCACGCCATCACCCAACCGATCCGACAAGTACTGTATCACCCTTCTTTCCCAGTTGACATCCGCCACAACGCCAAAATCGGACGGGAACAACTCGCCCGCTGGGCCCGGGCAAGGCCCGGAGCAAATTTAAAAGCGGCGAATCGCCGCGGATAATTTCAAGGCCTTGGAGTGCAAAAAACTCATTGATCGCGCCCTAACGCCTCAACGAGTTCCCTCACCCGGTAGGGAGCGGATTTCTTTAAGGTGAGTCATCACTTGATCGAGGACGGCCTGGCCGAACAACTTGCCATTCAATTGTTTTTGAACCTCTCGCCCCACGGCGTAAAATTGTTCCAATTCACTGCCGTTTGGGAGGGGCGTTATCTTCAACCCGTTTTGTTTCATGACGGTGATGGACTGGTTGTTGTCTTCCTGGATTTTCTGCACGAGTTGTTTCATATAACGTTTACTGATGTCCCGCACGGCCTGCTTGTGTTTGTCCGGCAAACGGTTGAACGCGCGCTTCGTCATCAATACGCCGCCAGTCGCGTTGGCCATCCTCAGTTCCGACATGTAGTTCACCTTGGTGAACCATTGCAGAGCCAAGGCGCCCATGGGTGACGCGTAAACCGTATCCACCATTCCCGTCTGCAGGGACAGCAGGACATCGGTGACCGATAGCGGATGCGGACTGACCCCGAGACCACCGTAGGTGGCCTGCACCAGAGGGTCGCCTTCCCACATCCAGGCTTTTTGGGGGCGCAGGCTGGCGACGGAGGTGACCGGTTCTTTGGAAAAAAAGTGAACCCATCCCACCGGCACCCAACCGAGAAGAATATAACCTTTCTCCTCGAAGCGGGCTGTGAAATGATCGCTCATCTTTTCATAGATGGTTTCGATCTCCTTATCGTTGCGAAACAGAAACGGCAGGTCCAGCACCCGCACCTCCGGCAGAATCTCGCCGAGGCCGACACCGGTGAATCCTGCCGCATGAATTTGCCCGATGCGCATTTTGCGGATCACGTCGATCTCGTCGCCCGACACCCCGCCGGGATAAAACTTGAATCCGACTTCACCATCGGTCACCCGTACCAATTCTTTTCCCAGGGTGCGCATCACCTTCATCCACGAAGAACCCTCAGGAGCCAGCGTGGAAAACTTGATGCGGGTTTTCTTTGCGGCGGACGCGTCCGGCACCGGCCCAAACAGCAGGACCAGCGCCAACAACAGGGACGCCAGAATGCCGCACACGATGCACCCCAGAGTGGCGGGTCGGGTCATCCTTTTTTTAATTTCCGTCAATCTAAAATGAGAAGTTTTATTGCGCTTAAAATAAATCATCCGCTGACTCCAAAAGTTTTTGGGCTTTCTGTTTAGCCACGGCATTGGCCAGTTGTTGTCCGGGCAGAATATCCGCCGGGGCATTGAGGACGGCGCTTAAGAGTTTTTTGAATAAATCCCGGTCCTGCATTTGAACCGCGTAGGTTTTGGCATAAATCACTTTCGCCATCAAAAATTTCTGCTGTGTCAATTCGAGGCATTTGTCGAAATGATCGCGGGCCTTATCCGGTTTCCCGCCCAGCATTTTGGACCGGCCCCCGTAAAATGCGCCTAACAGCAGGTGTGGTCCGGCATAGTGATAGGACTCGTCCAATACCAACGCACTTTGCAAAGTAGCCTCCACCTTGGAGATGGCGACAAACGCCTGGAGATCATCCAGGTTGAGCATCAGCCACCCCGCCCAGCACTGCCCCATCCAGTACAGTCCCGGCAAATGATCCGCGCCTAAAGTCTTCACCGTATTTTTGAATTGCTCGGGATTCTGTCCGGTCAGCTGTTCCGGCGCACCGTCGGCCGCCAGCAGTCGTTCGGCATAACCACGCCCCCGGAGATACAAGCGGGAAGCACGTTCGGGATCGGTGTCCTCCACAAAACTGAAGGCATAGCCACAGAATCCTTCCGCGAGATTGTGTAACAACGTTTCGTTTTCCGGGTCATCCTTCAGCAGGCCCTCGAGCATTTTCAGGCTGGCGGGAATGGCCTGCTCCGCCAACACGGGATCGGTCTCTTCGTTGATGGAGGCAACCTGGCCTTCCACCATGGGCAGTGCCATGCGAGTGGCAAGGCTGGCGCACCCGTGGAGAAGAATCAGAAGAATGAAGCCTGCTGTAAGTCGCGTAAACATAGGCCCATCATAGCAAAATGCCGCTAAAGCAACAACGTATACCCTGCTTTGACAACCTACAGCCAAACTGCTATGATTTCGCCTATCTATTGAAAAACACACCACTTGGGGAGATCGAGTCATGAGCGACGTGGAAGGGGAAGGTTTCACCATCAAAGACAAACGCTCGTCCAATCAGTCCGACGAGGAAGCCAAAGCCGCCGACGAGTCTCAAAAGAAAGAGCCTGATGCAAAAGAGGAACCGGCTTCCGAATCCGCCGACAAAGACTTTGAACTCAATTTTTCAACCTTCGTGCTGTCCCTGACCTCGTCCGCGTTTTACCACCTGGGAGACATCCCGGATCCCGTGACCGGGAAAAAAGCTGAGAACCTGCCGGCCGTCAAGCAGACCATCGACATTCTCATCATGCTTCAGAACAAAACCAAGAACAACCTCGATGCCGAGGAAGCCAAGTTGATGGAGCAGTTGATCTACGAACTGCAAATCAAGTACGTCGCCAAGACACCCAAATAACTCCTACTTCCCATTACCCCATGACCTTATATTCCGATCACATTGGCGCCTTTATCCAGGGAGTGACCGACCCGGAGGAACTGCGCCAATTTATAAAGCAGAAATTTTCCGAAGCGGAAATTCAGTTCGCCTACGAAAAAATGCTGGCCGACACCAAAACCGTAGCCAAGGCCGAAAAGATTCCACTGCTGAAAGCGTTCTGGAAAGTGCTCGACCACGCCTATTCCACCAAGGCCCCGCCGATGACCTGCGGCAAGGGGTGCAGTCACTGTTGTTACACCGGCGTCGCCCATACCCAACTGGAATGGGACGGCATGATGAACAACGCACGCGACAAGGGCATCAACCTCAACGAAGTCATCGAAAAATCCGAAAAAACTGTCCGCAAGGTGGCGAAGACGCTGGAGTCCGGGATCGATCCGGAAACGGTGGACTGGTACCACATGGTGGTCAATCAGCGGTGCCCGTTTCTGGACGAGGACGAGGCCTGCATGATTCACGAAGACCGGCCGTTGGACTGCCGCCTCATGGTGGCCTTCCGCGAAGTGTGCGCCTCGAAAAATTTGGAACACGCGCAACGCGGTGTGCTGATCGAGGAAGCTGTAGCGCCAACCGTCATCGCCCGCCTACAATACGAGACGACTCCGAAAATCAGGCGACGCAAATTCACCGGCTCACAGAAACTACGAATCATCCAACGCTGGCTGTTGACCTGGAAAAACAAAAAAGGCGGCAAGAAGAAACGTTGACGAGGATAAAAATAAGTACCGGGTGAATCAGCCCTTCAGCATGTCGAGGGTGAGGCCTTCACGGGAGAGAAGCATTTTCAGCGGGCTGTCGGCATCGATGGCTTTCAGATATTTTTTGGTTTGCTCAAAAATATTAACCAGTTTGAAATCGCTGTAAGTCGGCTCGTGATGATAAAAAGCGATTTCCCTTACTTTCGCTTCCAGGGCAATGTCCACTCCGATAAACATGGAGCTGTGCCCCCAGTCTTCTTTTTCGATTCCTTCAATGAACGTGTACTGGGAATCGAACACCAGCAGGTCGGCATCCTTGAAAAAGTCGATGGTGGGTTTCAGGTTTTCGTCCCCCAGATCTTTATACTCCGAGTCGGTCGCGTAAATAAAAGACTTCCCCTGATACTCCACCCGGTAGCCAAAACACTGCCCCGGATGATTCATTTCAGTCCAGGTGATGCGGACATCTCCCAGTACAATTTCTTTCTGCTCAGCCAGGGAGACGATATTGATATCCGCCTGACACGAATCGAAAGACACCGGAAAATAATCAAAGTGCTGTTGGCCGAGTAACCGCTTTTCCAAGTGAGGATGAGAACCGTAAATACTGAATTGGTTGCCTTTCCTATAAAAGGGGACAAAAAACGGGATGCCCATGATGTGGTCCCAATGGGTGTGCGATAAGAATAGATGCGCTTTGCCCTGCCCTTTTCCGAATTCCTGCTCCAGAAGATGGTTGCCCAGAACCCGGAGACCCGATCCGCCGTCAAAAATCAAATGGTGGCCGCCCACGTTCAGATGAACGCACGAGGAATTTCCGCCATAACAACTTTTCAAATGATCGGGAAGGCCATCCACAAACGCTTCACGTGAGGCGGCATCTTTGAGGTTCTCCGGACCGGCCTGCTCCAGAACTTTGACGATTTTCTCGCGCACGTCCTGCCCCACCATAGGACTGGGAATGGAGCCTCGAACCCCATAAAATGTAACCAGAAATGGCTGTTGATCCATAGTCGCAAATAGAAGGAGAGAAAAGGCTCATGCCCGTTTTGATGAAGCTCCGCCAGGGCGAGAAAGAATCCCTGAATTCAGCAGGTTTATTATACTTGGGATGGTTTATTTATAAAGGACTTCTTTAGCCAGAAACAGACTTTCCCGGGTTTCTTCAACAATCTCATCCAGGTCTTCCCGGGTAAGACCCTGTTGGATTAAGAAATTATAATTGACCAACTCCTCTGAATGGGAAATGCCGTTGCCCATATCATAGGTATTGGCAATCGCATTGGCGATGATCACAGCCAAAAGAGTGGGGTGCTTTTTCCCCTGATTCGACATGGTCAGGTAATGCATGCCGACGGAAGTCACAACATCTTCAGGAACGGGCCACCATTGCTTAATAAACAGTGAGCCCAATTCAGGATGCGAAATCCCGAACTTTTGAATTTCCAGCTCGTGCAGAGGGCCGTCCGTTCCACCGACTTGCTTGAGAAACGCTGAGTACTCCTCTGGAATCAGGTAGTTGAATACCATGATGCCGATGTCGTGCATCAACCCGGAAAGGTAACACATATCCTGTTCAATTTTTAAACCCTCCAACCGCTGGCTTAAAATCTTCGACAGGATGGCCACGGCCAAAGAATGTTGCCAAAATTTATTTTGGTTGATCCCTTTGCCTTTCATGAACAATTTAGGAATTTCTAGCGTATAAGCCAAATCGAGGATCATCTTAAGTCCCAGTCGAATAATGGCCTGAGACAGATTTTCAACCTTATTGCCGCCACGGTTGAAAAATACGCTATTGGAAAGCTGGATCATCCGGCCCGCTAAAATGGGCTCGGTCTCAATCAATATGGAAATATCGCTGATATTACTTTTGGGGTCTTCAATTTTTGACTCCAAGCGTACTAGAATATCCGGCAAAGGAGGAATATTCCCCTTTTCCTCCACCATGGCAAGGATGGCACTTCGCCGCCCTTCTTGAGTCGTATTCAGCATAGGAACCTTGTAAATCCTTAAAAATGATCGTTAAAAAACTGGAGACGGATTCCCCAGCTTCAACCGGTGATTTTCTTCTTGGTCTAGTATAAGGTGAAAATTAAAAACTAATAAGCCATTTTTCAACATTTTAAGGTTTGGGGATATGAAAAGCCGGTCAAATTTGTGTTGACCTGATTCCCGGATATTCATACAATTGATGAGAGTATTCCCAATATAAACGTATATTATTGAATACTTTACGAAGAATTTCCTGAGATTTGACTGGTCGTGCGCCTGTCCTGCCTCCATTAACCTCCCGAAGCCGGTATCACCAACTGAAACTGGCCAAAATTTACAATCAGATGAAATCAACTGTATCGAACTTCCCAATGCCGTTTATAATAGTGTCTTGGATCTTGATGGGTGTGGGTTCGGGCTGCGCCTCACAACCCATGAGGTCCTATCCAGGTCCCGAGACTCATTCTGATTCCGCCCAGACTTTACCTTACCGGGTGGACGGTCGTGTTTATTACCCTTTGAGCAATTCCTCAGGATTTGTTCAAGAAGGCATCGCGTCGTGGTATGGTCGGGATTTCCATGGGAAGCTCACTTCCAACGGGGAAGTGTATAATATGAACTCCCTGACGGCGGCGCACAAAACTTTGCCGTTTAATTCCGTCGTGTTGGTCACCCACCGGGAAAGTGGGAAAAGTATCACTGTCCGCATCAATGACCGCGGCCCCTTTGTCGGCGACCGGATTATTGATCTGAGTTTTACTGCGGCCAACAAACTGGGCATAACCGAAACAGGGACTGCCCCGGTAAGCCTTCGGGTTGTCAGAGGTGCGCAATCACCTCCCGCACGGAACGCGGTCGGGACTTCCGCTAAAAATGGAATTTATTCGGTGCAAGTGGGCGTCTTTGAGGACCTGGACAATGCCCGAAACATTTCAAGTCAATTTAATAACAGCAGGGTCTTCGCAGTCAACACAAGCAACCGGAAACTATACAAAGTTCTTGTCGGAAAATACTCCAACTACGAAAAAGCTCTGGAACCCATGGACCAGATGCGACTCCGGGGATTTGAAGAAGCTTTTATCGTATTGAGCCCGTAACTCGGCTTACGGGTAATAACAACTGAAAAAGAAATTGAGTGTCATGAGATTACCTATACTGGACAAACTTGAAAAACAGTTAATGGATTCCAAAAAAGAGCTGGATGTCGACATCCCAAAGGCCTTGAAAATTGCCACGGCCATGGGCGATCTCAGCGAAAACGCCGAGTACAAGTCGGCGAAAGAACGCCAGATGTTTCTGGAGAGCCGGATCTCGCAACTTCAAAAACGCATTGGAGATATCACTTCCATTGATGTCGAGCGCATTCCCAAAGACCGGTCTGGATTGGGTAGCGCGTTGCTCTTGAAGCATGTCGAATCGGGAGAAGAAAGAGAATATTTTCTGGTGTTTCCCGAGGAAGTGGACCCTGATACCGGTAAACTCTCCATGGCCTCCCCGGTTGGAAGAACGCTGGCCGGCAAAATGGAGGGGGACGAGGTTGAAGTGCCCATCGAGGGAGAACAGCAAAGCTTTGAAGTCATCCAGTTGAAAACCATTCATCAGGAGAACGGTTGAGAGACCTGAAGCCCTATGGCAAAACGACTCATTCCATTCGATACAATCGTCAACGAACATCCTTGCTTCCTGGACCCCGAAGAACGACCGGACTGGCGCGGGTTGTTTGAAAACAGTCACCCACTGAAACTGGAAATCGGCTTCGGTAACGGCAATTTCCTCATCGATATGGCCATTCGCGAACCCGAAAGTAATTTCATCGGAATGGATTTTTACCACAAAGGGATTCGCAAGGTCGTCACACGCATGGATCGACTTCATATAAAAAACATCCGCGTCGCTTACGGTAATGCCAGCGAAAAAATTCCTATTCTTTTTGAAGAGGGTGAACTCAGCGAAATATTCATTAATTTTCCGGACCCCTGGCCCAAAAAAAGACATCACAAGAGACGGTTGATCAAACCGCAATTTGTGGAGAACCTGGCGAGTAAGTTGGCACCGCAAGGGAAAGTCCGCATCGCAACGGACGTCGAATCCTATGCGCAGGAAATTCTTGAGGTCATGCAGGCGAACACCCAATTCTACAATCCGCACGAGGACTTGGGGTTTCTCCATGAACGAAACGATATCCCCAAAACCAAATATGAGAAGACGTTTATAGAAGCCGGAAAGAAAATTTATTATTTCGAGTTTTCCAAAGAGCAGGATTATGCAATGGCTCCCACTGCATAACAGATATAGAAATTTTGTTTCATGAAACCAATCACGGAGATTTCCTTGACTAAAGAAAGAATCCTCATTGTCGATGACGAAAAAAATATAGTGACCTCTCTTCAGGAAATACTAAACGACGAGGGATACGATATCGTCACGGCCGAAGACGGGTTGGATGCCCTGGAATTGGTGCAGTCCGAGCCCCCCGATCTGGTTCTTCTGGATATCTGGATTCCAGGCATGGATGGGATCGAAGTCTTGCAAGCCATCAAAACCTATCATCCTGAAATTGAAGTATTGGTGATGTCCGGTCACGGAACCATCGACACGGCCGTGAAAGCGACCAAGTTGGGAGCCTACGATTTTATCGAGAAGCCGTTTTCACTCAATCAGCTGGTCTTGTCCGTTGAGAAGGCACTCAAGCAAAGAAAAGGCCGAATGAACGGAATCAACAACAAGGATGCCGTTAAGCACGAACTTCCTCACTGCTTTGAAATGATGGTGGAGGTCAAGAAAGCGGTGACCCGAGCGTCCAAAACCGACGCCCCCCTCCTGATCCAGGGTGAAGTGGGAACCGGCAAGGAATATATCGCGCAGGCCATTCATCACAAAAGCAAAAAGTCCAATTTCCCTCTCCACAAAATCAATTGCGCGCTCCGTTCGATGCCGAAAATCCAAATCGAACTGTTCATTCATCAAGATGAAAAAGGCCAGCCAGTAAAACCAACCCGTGGAGGCGCCGGGAAAAAGGCGGTCTATTTAAAAAATATCGACTTCATGAGCCAAGATCTTCAGGCAAAACTGGCGACCGCTTTAAAGTCCACTTCCCCCGGAAAATCGGAAGGCTTTATTCCCGACAGAATTTTTGCCTCCTCCACAAAAGACCTGGAGGCTATGGTTGAAAACGGAGAATTCAACCCGGACCTGTACGAAACTTTAAAGGAAAACAGTATCAGCGTGCCGCCCTTAAGGGATAACCGGGCCTTGATCCCAACCCTGGTAGAAGAATATTTTGAAGATTTGGAAGACAAGGGCAAAGTCGTTTGTAAAAACTTCACCGAGGAAACCATGCGGGCTCTTTGTGAATACGACTGGCCGGAAAACTTCAAGGAATTGCGTTCAGTGCTGGATCAAATTGCCCGGACCGTACACCCCAACGAAGAAATCACCTTGAAGGACATATCAGCCCTGCTCAAACACCCCCAAGCCCAGACAAAATCAAGCGCATCAAAAGGCAAAAAGGGAGACCGTCCGCTTCAGCGCACTTTAAAACGCAGTGTGGTGCTGTGTGGACGCGGACTGCACTCCGGAATCAAAACCGGTCTCATCATGCAACCCTTGCCTCCGGGTAGCGGTATCATCTTCGGTGATATTTCCAGCGGAAGTACCATCCCCGCCAAGGTGGAAAACGTGCAATCTACGGAATACGCCACCAGTCTGCGCAAGGGTTACGCATCCGTCTCCACGATCGAACACATTATGGCCACCCTTCACATGTACCGGGTCCATAACCTTTTGATCAAAATCGGAGACGAGGCCCCCGTGATGGACGGGTCGGCCAAAGATTTCTGCCAATTGATCGAAGATGGCGGTTTCGAGGAACAGGATGAGGTTTACGAAGAACTGGTGATTGATAAAACGTACACCTTCGGATCGAAAGAAGACGGTGGCGCGCATATTTCGATTGAGCCTTATGACGGCTTCAAAGTCAGTTACCATATGGAATATCCGGCACCCATCGGCATCATGGAACACACCTTTGAGTTCAAAGGGGCCGAGAGTTTCAAAGAAGAAATCGCGCCGGCACGCACCTTCGGATTTGTGAAAGATGTGGCCATGCTGAACAAAATGGGTTTCGGCGTGGGCGGTAAGCTGGACAACTTTATCCTGCTGGGGGATGAGAAAGTCCTCAACACCACATTGCGGTACGACAACGAATTCGCACGCCACAAAATCCTGGATGTCCTCGGGGATTTTTATCTGCTGGGAAAACCGATCCGCGGCTATATCAAAGCTCACAAATCAGGACACACCCAAAACATCGGACTTCTAAAAGCCATTAAGGAAGACCTGGCCCAACAAGCGGTGACCGTTCATTGATCGAGAGAGAACCGGCCTATCCATTCTTCACCGCTATTCCTTAGTGTCATAAACATCTTCAATTGGACCCAACAGAGCCATGACTTCCAACCGTTTCAAAATCGGAATACTCGTATCCGGACGCGGCACCAATTTGCAGGCGATCATCGACGCCATTCAAGAGGGTGAACTGAACGCCGACATCGCCGTGGTCCTAAGCAATAAAAAAGATGCACCTGCCCTGGAGCGGGCTCAGAAACAGGGCATTGAAACGGCCTACTTCGACCCCAAACAATTCGCCAGTAAAAAGGAATACGACCTGACATTGGCCGGCGAACTCAAAAAACGCCGGGTCGACCTGGTGTGCCTGGCGGGGTATATGCGTATTCTCAATCCAGAATTCATCGGCATGTTTCCTGACAAAATCATCAATATCCATCCGTCGCTCCTGCCTGCGTTTCCGGGGCTGGACGTCCAGCAAAAGGCCATCGATTACGGAGTCAAGTTCTCCGGGTGCACCGTTCATTTCGTCAACGAAGAAGTCGATGGCGGCCCCATCATCCTGCAGGCGGTCGTCCCCGTCCTCCCGTCCGATGACGCAACGATACTGGCCGAACGCATTTTGATCCAGGAACACCTCATTTATCCGAGAGCGATACAAATGATTGTCGAAAACCGCCTGCATATTGAAAACCGAAAGGTCTCCTACAAAGAAAGCGTGTCTCAATGAATCTTAAAACCTGTAACGTTCTTTTTATCCTGTTTTTATCAGGGTTCCTGCCCGGATCAGCCTTTGCTCTGGATTCCGTCGCCGTTGTCGGTGCCATCCAAAAACAATACGATTCCACTGACACCTTTCAGGCCCGGTTCGTTCAAAAATCGTATCTGAAGGTTCTGGGACAGTCGCAGAAAGCAGAAGGTTTCGTTTCCATCAAAAAACCCGGTAAAATGAAATGGGATTACAAGGCTCCGGATCGCCAAATTCTGGTGAGCAACGATCAGGGCCTCTGGCTGTACCTGCCCGACGAAAAGCAGGTCACTAAAATGAAAGTCCAAAATATCTACTCCTCCAACACCCCTGCCCTGTTCCTGGCGGGTCGTGGCAAGCTGACCGAATCGTTCACCATCGGGGAAGTGACTGAAGAACGCAGGCTTTACGTTGTCGAAATGATCCCGCGTGACAAGGCGCAAAACCTCTCCAAAATGGTACTGCTGGCCGACAAGAAAAACTACCAGATCGTCGGGTCCCGGGTGTATGATAATTTAGGAAACAAAACAGAAATGTTATTCAAAGACATCCGAACCAACCCCAGCCTTGAAGAGAAATTGTTCCTGTTCGAGGTTCCTAAAGGGGTGGAACTCATTGATCTTTCTTCCATGGAGTAGTTTTACTTATCATGTTTGATTTTACCGCATTCTCTCTCGACGCCTTCCTGTCCTTCGGTTTCAAAATGACGGCTTTCCTGACAGGTTTGGCCGCGCTCATTTTCATCCATGAGCTGGGTCATTTTCTGATCGCCCGCAAATGCGGGGTGACAGTCGAAAAATTTTCCATTGGATTTGGCCCCAAGATTATCGGCTTCAAATCCGGCGACACCGAATACCTGATCGCCGCCATTCCTCTGGGCGGTTACGTCAAAATGAAGGGAGAAGATCCGACAGAAGAACTCCCGGACACCCAGGGCTCCTTCTCCGCGGCATCCGTGTATCAGAGACTTGCCATAGCATTCGGCGGCCCCCTGTTCAATGTCCTGTTTGCCATCGCTATTTACGTCTGCATCTATACTGTGGGCATACCCGCAAGCAGTACGGATGTCGGAAAAATTCACGATGACTCCCCCGCCATGGCCGCAGGTCTCCAGACGGGTGATCGGATTATTGAAATTGACGGCAACAAAGTTCAGTACTGGCATGAACTGCAAGACATCATCCACAACGCTCCGGGCAAACAAATGGAGTTCGTGATTCAGCGCGATTCAAAAACAGTTATCACACTCCCTATGACACCCAACGCAAAAGAAGTGGCCAACCTCTTTGGCGACAAAAAAACCGTGGGGTTGATCGGCATCGAACGGCTGGGACGCCGGGTCGCTGCTATCAAAGCGGGTTCACCCGCAGATAGAGCCGGGTTGCAGGTAGGCGACGATATTCTATCCATTGATGACACTCAAGTCATAGGATTCTCAGACATAAAAACGGCCGCTTTGGATAAGCCCGGACAGGAGCTGAACTTTCATATCTTGAGGAATGGACAGAAACAAACTCTTAAAGTAACTCCCGAACTAAGAACGAGCCTCGATCTTAAAGGCAAAGATGTGAGCTACGGCTATATGGGATTGGGCATTTCCGGAGTCATGATAACCGAGCGATATTCGTTCTTTGGGGCCATCCTACGCGGGTTGGAAAAAACCTGGGAAGTAACGCACTTGATCGGCACCAGTATTAAAAAACTGATCACCGGGTCTATTTCACCGAAAAACATCGGCGGGCCTATCCAGATCTTCCAGGCTTATGGCGACCATGCAGAGCAGGGGATCCTGGATTTTGTCTTGTTGACCGCCCTGCTCAGCATCAATCTGGGGCTCTTGAATCTCTTACCCATTCCCGTTCTGGATGGCGGACACATCCTTTTTTTCCTGATCGAAATCGTCAAAGGCAAACCCATCAGCGAATCCAACCGGGAGCGGGCCGCCCAGGTCGGGCTATTCATGTTGCTCTCGCTAATGGTTTTCGCTTTTTACAATGACATCATGAGGGTCTTTAGTTAAAGCCCCCGGAGGTCCCATGCTCGAATCCAATACAGAATCATTAACGCTGTCCCGCTTGGAAGATCTCAAGGACTTGGCACGCAAACTCTCAATTGAAATCCTGTTCGCCAACTTGTCCGATCCGGAAATCCCCACTCAAAGCGGTTATTGTAAAGTTCGTGGCGAGAAATTGATCGTGGTGGACAAACGATTGTCAATTCACCATCAGATTGAGGTACTGCTCAACATCTTCCAACAATTCGATTTGGATGACGTCTATATCGCTTCCTGGATTCGGGAGCGCCTTGAAAACCCTAAACTCACCGGTTTCACATCATGACACTGCTCAGCCAGAATTTACCCGAAGACCGACGCGGCAAACTCAAAGCTTTACTCACTCAGGGCAAACTCGTCCGCGTTATGGAAGCCCACAACGGGATCAGCGGCATCGTCGCCGACACCACCAGCGTTGAAGGCAAGTCCGGCAACCAGTCGGTCACCCTTCAGTTCGACGCCATCTGGGAGAGCAGTCTGACCGATTCCGCGTCCAAGGGCCATCCCGACATTGAAGTGATCAGCTTCGATTCCCGTCTGCATACCATCCATGAAATCCTGACCGTCACGCAAAAACCCATGATCGTTGACGGCGATACCGGCGGCGACCCGAATACCTTCGAGTACATGGTATCCAAAATGGAACGGGCCGGCGTATCGGCGGTCATCATCGAAGATAAGGTATTCCCCAAACGCAACAGCCTGGAAGCCGGAACCACTCAAACCCTGCAAGAACCCGAAGTGTTTGCGCAAAAAATCAAACGCGGCAAAAAAGTGCAGGCCACCGATGACTTCATGATCATCGCCCGCATCGAAAGCCTCATCGCCGGCACCGGCATGGAAGACGCACTCAACCGCGCCCGGATTTATCTACTGGCAGGGGTCGACGGCATCATGATCCACTCCAAGTCCAAGCAACCGGATGAGATCATGGAGTTTGCCGGCAAATATCAGAGCCTCCTCAAAGAACTGGAAATGAGTAAACCTCTGGTGTGCGTACCGACCACCTACAACAATATCCTGGAAGAAGAACTGCAGGTGGCGGGATTCCAGATCATCATTTATGCCAACCACTTTCTACGCGCCGCGTACAAAGCAATGCGCGACACTGCCAAATCCATTCTATCGAACCAACGCTCGCTCGAAGCGGACCCTTTGTGCGCCCCGGTGCGTGAAATATTCGATGCGGTCGGCTTTCTGGACGTTAAAGAAAAAGACCAGCAGGACGAGACCAATACCAACATCCCGGTCATCATCCCTGCCGCCGGAGAAGCGCCAGCCATCGCACCCGTTCTCAAAGACACACCCAAATCCATGGCGGATATCGCGGGCAAAACCCTGCTCGCGCGCCAGGCCCAGACTCTCAACCAGAACCATCTGACAGATATCACCGTGGTGACCGGTTACGCCGGCGACAAAATGAAAGGCGAAGGAATTTCGTTCCGACCCAACAAGGACTACCAAAAAGGCACCGAGCTGGACAGCCTGCTCACCGCTCAGGACAAAATGCACAACGGTTTTCTGATGCTGTACTCGGACATTCTGCTCGAAAACCATGTGGTCGCACAATTGCTGGCATCCAAGGAAGATATCGTTCTGGCACTGGACAACTCCATTCAGTACCTGGAGTCGGTCGACGGCAAGGCGACCGATTACGTGATCAGCCGCAACCGGCAGAACCGGAACCGCCGCAGTATCAACTTCGATCACCAGAACGCCGTTGCCAAAATCGGTAAAAATATTGACCCAGCGTCAGCCACCCACGAGTTTATCGGTCTCGCCAAATTTTCGAAAACCGGAGCCGAGCAGTTCCTCCAGACCTATGAGGACATGCTGAAAAATCTGGAAGGCAAAGTACAGGAAGCGGAGGACATTTCCCAAATCCGCCTGACCGACCTGATTCAGGAGATGATCGACCGCGGCTTCAACGTCCATTACCTGGAAATCCACAAAGGCTGGCTGGAAATCCATTTCCCGAAAGACATCGAACTGGCCAACGAATTGTTCATCGCACAGGAACATCCCTCGGAAGTTTTGTAGCATCTCAGCTAAGAATCTAAACGGCTGGAATCGACCCAAAGCGGACTTTCTCATAAAACGTAAAATGAGTTTACTGAGAAGAGGTTAAACTTTCCTTTAAAGCAGGGATTAAAGATGAAGGCAGTTCCCTTTCGATACTTATCTCAGCTCATCGTGGATGTTATCTGCGGTTCGTTGTGAGTCTCCTTGGCCACGTTCTTCGTCCCTCACGGCTTTCATACGCGAATAAAGCCGCCTTAAATGGTTTTCGTATTCTTCTTTTCTCAATCCAGCGTGGTCGCGCTCAAAGGGCCGACCCAATAAAAAACTGAGAGTTTCCGTGAATGCAATCATCTTCGCATCCTCTTCGACCTGATCTTTACTATAGAACTCCATGACTGCGATGATCCTCGGCCCGATTAAAACAGGAAACGCAAGCCCGGACTTCAGACCATTTCCCAAAGCGATACGAGCGCGAGGAAAATTGGAATCCTTGCTTAAATCTTTGATCAATGAAGTCTTTTTGCTCGTCAACACTCTTCCTGGCAAGCCTACACCAGGACGAAAATCCGTGGATTCCGTAACATCTTTAAATTCCTTATATAGACTCCAATCATCAAGAACCCAAAGTTTACTGGAGTTGAGCATATCTTCACTAGTATGGCTTATATAGATATGGGCAACGGGCCAGCCTGTAAATTCGCAAATCTTTTGCATGGATTGCTTTAAGACCTCTTCCACAGAGTCAGAAGAATTGCATAGAATGACAATCTCTTTAAGTAGTTTTGAATAGGTTGTCTCCTCTTGCAAGCGTTCGTAGGCCTTTTTCATCTTCTCTGATTCCTTTTGATCTTCTAAAAATCGTATTTGTAAAAATGCAAATACAGCAACCACCCAAATGATAGAAATGGCCAACAGTCGATTGGTCCAGGCGATCCATAAAGCAACACTCTCTTCAGAAATATAAAACCCCTCCAAAGTCAGAATTGTTCCGACTATCGCCCCAGCAATAACCATCCTGTTATCCTTGGACATGAAACCAATCAGGACTAAAAGAGCATAGGCTTCGCCTACGGATACACCTTGAGGCAATAAGCTGTCAGTAAAGGAGATGACCAGGGCGCAGGCGACCATCGCTATGATATAGATGACAGAAGATTTTGAAAAAAAAGAATTGTTGGAGGAAAGTTTGTTCATAACTAGAGCCTATGAGTTTATTGGTACAGTTAGAAAATTAGTCACACCATGTATCCATCCGAGTTCTTCTTGGGTTTTTTGAAGACAAATTCTTCTTCTAACGATTGGATGCAGTCAAAAATATGGTCAAAGATGTGTTCTTTGGGAATGACTCTTGGTACGAGACCAACATTATGCAACATTCTAAGGGGGTTTTCGCCCACATGTGCCAAATAAACGGAGATCCCTTGTTTCTTCAGATAATCAAATACCAGTTCAAGGGCATGCGCCGCTGACTGATCCAGATAGGGAACGCGGTTCATCTCAAAAATAATGACATTCACTGGGGGTAACTTCTTGAGATTGTCTATTATATATTGAGAAAATCCAAAAAAGATCGGACCCGTAAAGGATTTGATATAAACTTTATCCAGATACTCCGAAGGTAAAATGAACTCGTCTCTCAAGTCGCAGGGTTTTCTAACCTTGAGGTCCCGAAGTGGAAAGAGAGCAATAGTCGTTTCTCCAATAGAGCTCATTTTTTTCATGAATACGAAGACAGACAAGGTCATTCCAGTGCCCACCGCTGCAATCAAATCGACAAACACAGTCATTACTAATACAATCAATAGGATAGCACCTTCCGCCCGGTCCACCTTCACCACTTCTTTAAGCCCACTGTAATCGATGATATCCAGGCCCACCGTGATCAGAATAGCGGCCAGAACGGGAATGGGAACATATTGGACATAGGCCCCCAAGCCCAGTAGCACGGCCAGTAGGCACAGGCTGGATATGACACCAGACATACGAGTGCGTCCTCCGGCCTTCACATTGACAATTGAGGACATTGTGGTTCCAGCACCGGGCAAACCTCCGAAGAGTCCAGAGGCAATATTTCCCAGCCCCTGTCCAATAAGCTCCCGATTACTCTGATGTTTGGTTTCGGTGATTTTATCGACGATCACAGCTGTCAGCAAGGTGTCGATACATCCTAAAGCTCCCAAGGTTACTGCCGCGCTGACGATAAACCAGGGGGTTGAAAAATCGACATTCAGTAAGGACCCAAATTGCAGGTTGGGCAAACCTTGCGGCACTTCCCCAATGAGCGGAACACTCAACCCACTTAATATGGAGATAAGAGTTCCTACGATCAAGGCTATGAGGGTTGCAGGAATTTTAGTGCTAAATTTTGGTGCCAAGTAGAGAATGGCAAGAGTTAAAGCACCAAGCCCAAGTGCTTGCAAGCTCATATTACCGACATCCTGCGGCAACCCAGTGATAACCCCTTTGATCGTGGAAGGGCTTGATAAGCCTATCAAAGGATATATTTCAAAGAGAATCAAAATGACCCCAATACCTGTCATAAAACCGGATAGAACAGGATATGGAATGTATTTAACATTGTTACCTACTTTAAAAGAACCAAATAGGATTTGAACAACGCCCGCAAGGACAAAAATAGCGAGTATGGTGCCCATGGCAGTTTCAAGACTTCCTGTCATGCTGATCGCTTGAGAAATCGTGAGAGCGGCCACAACAGTCATCGGGCCGGTAGGGGTGCTAATAAGCGTATTGGTACCCCCAAAAACAACGGCAATGCCACCCAGGATAATGGCGCAATACAGCCCTGAGATGGGGCTGAGCCCGGATTGCAACCCAAAAGCCAAGGCCAAAGGCAAGGTGACTACGCCCGCCGTTAGACCACCAAAGAAATCGCCTTTTATATTATGAAAATTGAATTTTGATTCCAGGGCTTTATTTGTCATTTCAATAGGTGTTTTAACAGTTCAAATTTAGCCCCACTATAACCCATACCTTCTATGGAAATTATATTTTAAGGCTTAGGAGCCAGTACGTAACATTTCTTTGAGTCTCATTTTTTTGAATATGGGCCTAATGAGCACCGATAGTCGTCATGCCTAACGAAAGCTCACTCACAATTCCTTTACTTCCCCCTGACGCAGTCCAGGGAACACTTTAAATTTCCGTATCCTTCAGACCTTGACGCACGACAAAGTGGCTATCTGCAATAAAAACACGGATTTTATTGTTTGATCGAGCCATGTAATTCCTAAGGGATAATGTAAGCAAGAGATATTTTCATAGTTTTGCGCCGCATTTACTCCTGTGATGACTAAAAACGTATTATCAGATGTTGTGATGTTTCCATAGTGATTCTTGCCAGAGCTTGATTTAACGAAGAGTCGTGGTCATAAAATACCAAGCGCCTATGCTGAGAAAATAACCCAGGGCGACAGCTGGCACCCATTTCAAATGATTCATAAAGGTGTAGTTATTTCGATCAACCCCCATAACGGCTACGCCAGCGGCTGAACCGATGGACAAAAGACTCCCCCCTGTTCCCGCAGTAAGAGTGATGAGTAGCCATTGATCCAGACCCATGGCAGGATTCATTTTCAGGACCGCATACATGATAGGGATGTTATCCACGATGGCGGAAAGTAAACCAATAAGAATGTTCGATACAGTGAATCCCATCTGCCCATAAATGACCTCACTGGCGATGGCAAGATAACCAATGTACTGTAAGCAACCGACGGCGGTTAACACCCCGAAAAAAAATAGCAGAGTATCGAACTCCACACCTTCGATCTTGCGGAAAATGTCGAAATGCTGATCCTGCGAATTGTTACCACTCCTTTTAGTTAGATAATCTCGCTGACCCTGGCGTTTCAGGTAATAACCAAAAGCCATTAAAATCCCCAAGCCCAACATCATCCCCATAAAGGGAGGCAAATGTAGAAATTGATGGAAGCTGACGGCGGTGGAAATCGTTGAGACGCCCAGAGCAATCACGACTTTGGCGCCCGGTTTCATCTTAACGTTCTCATTAATTTCTGGAGGCTTTTCGTTGGGAACGAACGGATGCATGATTGCCGCTGTGACCCACCAGTTAATTATGGAAGGGACTACCAGATAGATAAACTCGTTGGTTTGGATTCTGCCTGCTGTCCAAACCATCAGGGTGGTTATGTCCCCAAAAGGACTCCAAGCTCCACCCGCGTTGGCGGCGACTACAATGTTAATGAAAGATAAGACGATAAATCTTTTATTTCCTCCACTAACGGTTAGGGCGACGGTAGCCATCAGCAAGGCACTCGTCATGTTGTCAGCCATTGGTGACAGAAGGAAGGTGATTCCACCCGTTGCCCAGAACAATTTCCTAAATCCCCAGCCTTTATTCAAAAGCCAGGTGCGGAGGGCTTTGAAAACATTTCTTTCTTCAAGCGTGTTGATATAAGTCATCGCGACGAACAGGAAAAAGAAAAGTGCTCCAATTTCAGCAATGAGTTCCTCAACGAACTCATGCGAGTGACTATTTCCGTGGATGGCTTCAAAAACCCCAATTACCAGCCACATGAGACAGCCACCGATCACCACGGGCTTCGATTTTCTTAAATGGATTCTTTCTTCAAAAACAACGAAAATGTAAGCCGTTACAAAAATGAACAAAGCAGAAACACCTGCCCAAGACGAAGTCAGTACATTGTTCATTAAACACCCTTTTGGAAAGTGCTTGTTGTGCTGGGTACATTTAATTAGAAAATTCTTGAAATAAAAAAATTATTTTTGTAGATTATGCGATTGGACATCCTTTTGGAATCACCCAATCAACCATTCATGCATAGCAAATTCTGCTATCCCGACTAAGGTTAATTCTGACATACCATGATACGGGGAGGGGGGGGACTCAAATCTCGTTGCTCACAGGTATTCATCTGTCTGTGAATTTCCTACTGCCTGCAGGCTCCCAATCCAAACCTACTTACTGGACCTCTTCTCCCTATTAGGATTTAATCCTCGGTATTTAAAAATCTTATATTGAGGAGGAGCACTTCCCTTCAGGAGTTTTTATTTTCCTCAGAAGTTTGGTCTTGAATTTTGTTAAATACAGCTAAAGCCTGGGCCACCATAGATCCTATATCGCCGGTTTTTTCAGGCAATAACACCGTATTGGTTTCCTTGGCCAAGTTTGAAAATGCCTCAATATACTGCTCGGCCAATCTGAGTGCTACGGCTTTTTCCCCGCCGGATTTTTGAATGGAAGAAGCGACGAGCTCGATACCTTCAGCAGTGGCTCCGGCTACAGCCAGTATGGCCTCCGCTTCACCCTTAGCCCGATTTACCTGATCCGTCATTGCCGCTTCAGATTGTAAAACCACATCTCTTTTCCCGCCTTCGGCAATATTGATTTGCGATTGGCGCTTTCCTTCAGAATTAAGAATTTCTGCCCGCTTCTGTCTTTCTGCCGCCACCTGAAGTTCCATCGCCTGCCGAACATTGTCGGGTGGTGTTATATCCTTAATCTCATAACGCAAACATTGGATACCCCATACATTGGCTGCGTCATTAATGGATTGGACAATATTGGTGTTTAAGGATTCCCTTTCTTCGAAAGTTTTATCCAGGGTGATCTTGCCCAACTCAGATCGCATAGTCGTTTGCGCCAACTGACTGACAGCATATCGAGGATCGAGCACTCCGTAAGAAGCTTGTTTGGGGTCGACAATTTTCAAATACAAAATCCCGTCAATAATCAAAGTCACATTATCTCTGGTAATGGCTGTTTGACTGGGAATATCGATGGCATTTTCTTTTAAAGAATGGCGGTAGGCGACTCTATCAACGAAAGGAATTATGAAATGAAGACCGGCCGTTAAGGTTTGATTAAACCGACCCAGGCGCTCAATAACCCAGGCGCTCTGTTGAGGCACCACCTTAACACCACTCCAAGCCATCAGGAAAATGATGAAAGCTATCGCAAGTGTCAATCCTGTTTCTGTTTCCATAAACTCCCTCTAGGCTTCAGGGTTTGAAACAAATTCATCCGGCAGGTGATTTTGCCCGGACAATTAACACCCCCTTGGAAACTCCGGTGATGATCACTTCTGTCTCAGGGCCAATCACTTCCAGCTCTTCGGCCCCCGGATCAAACTGACATTTCATGATGGTTCCGGACCACTTGACCTTTCCTATCTTTCCTTTCTCAATAGATTGGCCAAAGACGATGGCCGTACTTCCAACCATATCATCGAATCCAGATTCTTTTCCCTCTATAAATTTTTTCAAGGGTTTCCATAATATGGCCGTCCAGAATGCTGTAGCGAGGAAAAATAAAATAAACTGAGCAGACAAGCTACCTATCCAGTCGGCAATAAGACCCGCACCCACGCTAATGGCTCCCAAACCAGCGAATAGAAAACCAATGCCTGGAAATAAAACCAATTCAAGAATAATCAAAACTACGCCGACCATCAACCAGATGGAACTGGGATTCATGCCTGATAAAAACTCACTCATCGGATTGGGTATCCATATTGTCTGTTCATAGCGTTACTGATCGATAGATCATCCAATTCTCCTACAATTCGGCCAACGATGCAAACCACCAAAACACGATAAATGGAGTTTGCGGATATATTATTGTAGAAGTTGCCCGCTCCTGCTTTAATCCCAACGATACATTTAACATATAATGTCTAAATAAAACCCGAACCACCCTTATGCTGGGGCTGTATCAGCGTCATACTCTCAATGTTTGACGTCAGAGCAAAGTGGACCACTTGAGGTGAAAAGCTATAGGTACTTTCTGTTAAACTTTCCTTAGCTGAACGTCCGCTTTTGGCCGTTTGGAGACATTTGATTTCATACTGAAATACTGCCGGAAATATCCGCGCATTGATTTATACTTCAAATTTCTGCATAATCTCCGTTTGTTTGGCCCTTCAACCTGAAAGACATTCATGTATTATTCGAAACTGTTCATACCCACACTGAAACAATCACCGACCGATGCCGAAGTCGTCAGCCATAAGCTGATGGTACGCGCCGGGATGATCCGGCAAATGGCCGCGGGTATTTATTCCATCCTGCCCCTCGGCCTGCGCGTGCAGAGAAAAGTAGAGCAAATCATTCGCGAGGAAATGGACCGCATTGGCGGCCAGGAAGTGTTCCTACCCAGCGTCCAACCCGCCGAACTGTGGCAGGAAAGCGGCCGATGGGAACTGTACGGCAAAGAACTCTTGCGAATGAAGGACCGGCACGACCGCGAGTTCTGCTACGGACCCACGCACGAAGAAGTGATCACCGATATCATCCGCCGCGAGATCAAGTCGTACCGGCAGTTGCCCTTGCTCACCTACCAGATTCAAACCAAATTTCGAGACGAAGTGCGCCCCCGCTTTGGCATTATGCGCGGACGCGAGTTCATGATGAAAGACGCGTACAGTTTCCATGCCGACGAAACCAGCGTTCAGGTCATGTACGAGAACATGAAACAGGCCTACTCCAATATCTTCCGGCGGTGCGGGTTGGATTTCAAAATGGTGGAAGCCGACAGCGGCACCATCGGCGGCAGTTTTTCGCACGAGTTCATGGTGCTGGCTGATTCGGGGGAAGATGCCGTCGCGTTCTGCGACACCTGCGATTACGCGTCCAATGTAGAGAAAGCCGCCGCGCGCGTGCCTGAAAAAATCGCTCCACCCAAAGAGATGGAAGAATTGAATAAAATCCCGACTCCCGGACAGAAATCGGTGGAGGCTGTGGCAAAATTCCTCAAGGTCTCTCCCCAACAAATTGTCAAAACCCTCATTATGGAAAATGAAGACGGGCTGGTGGCAGGTCTGGTGCGGGGCGACCGGCAGATCAACCCGATCAAACTCAAAAACCTGATCGGGTGCGACTGGCTCCACTCCGCCGACGAAGCCCTGATCTTTTCCAAAACAAAAATCCCCTGCGGCTTCATCGGACCGGTGGCGTTGGACATGAAGATTTACGTCGACCACGAAGTCGCCGGTATGCACAACTTCGTGACCGGCGCCAACAACAAGGACGCCCACTACACCGGCGTGCAATTCAGCCGGGATATCAAGGCCGCACAAGTGGGCGATCTGCATGAAGTGCAGGAAGGCGATCCCTGCCCCAAATGCGATGGCGGGCACTATCAGGTAAAACGCGGCATTGAGGTCGGGCATATCTTCATCCTCGGCACTAAATACAGTTCCTCAATGAAAGCTCATTTTTTGGACGAGCACGGCAAGGAAAATTCGATGATTATGGGATGCTATGGCATTGGCGTAGGCCGCACCGCCGCCGCGGCCGTCGAACAGAACCACGATGACAAGGGCATTATCTGGCCCGTCCCTCTCGCGCCCTTTCAGGTCGTGGTCATTCCGGTCAAATTTGAAGAGGACAGCCAGCGCACGGCTTGCGAGGAAACCTATAAAATCCTTGGAGATCTCGGCATTGAAACCCTGCTGGACGACCGGCCGGAGCGTCTCGGGGTCAAATTCAAGGACTCCGAACTCCTTGGGATTCCCCTCCAGATCATTATCGGCCCCAAAAACCTGGAAAACGGTCAAATCGAGATAAAATCAAGGAAAACGGGTGCTTCCGAGCTTATCGACTTCCCTGCTGGCCTCCAGGATATCCCCAATCGGCTCAAAAGCGCCTGATTGCTCTATCCAAAATCGACATTTTTCTTGCAGGCACCGCAGGGATTATGTAGAATCTACGTAAATTCATAAGGGCTGCTAAGCGGGCTCTCTGGCCCGCTTTTTTTGTAGGGGCCTTAGTTATCAAAAATTTATATCGGTTTTTCAGACTTCGATTTTTAGAAAGGCACTCTATATTTATTACAGGTTCTTGTTCTTTCTCAAATCATGGGAGCCCCGATAATGGGTAAAGGCTCGGTTACAGAATCCATAGAAGAGCTGGTGACTCCGATCATTAAAGAGGAACACCTTGAACTGGTCGACGTTGAGTATAAAAAGGAAGGTAAAAACTGGTTCCTGAGAATTTTTATCGATAAGGAAGGTGGGGTCACGGTAGCCGATTGCACACGGGTCAGTCGCCAAATTGAAGATTTGATTGAGGTGGAAGAAGCTGTTCCCTCAAGTTACATCCTGGAAGTTTCCTCACCCGGGCTGGACCGTCCTCTTAAGAAGAAAGAAGATTTTCTTCGGTTCAAGGGCAAACGCGTCCACGTAACCACCTACACTCCCATCCACCAGCAAAAGAATTTTAAGGGAACCATTCAGAGCTTTCAAGAAGACGTATTGTTTCTGGAAATCGATGATCAACACGTGGAGATCCCCAAGGACCAGATCGCCAAAGCTAGATTAGAAATAGAGTTTAAATAATTATGAGCATTGAAGTCATTCACATTATAGAGCAATTGTGCCGGGAAAAAGGCATCGACAAGGATTATCTGATCGGTGCTGTAAAAACCGCGGTGGAAGCCGCTGCGCGCAAAAAACTTCCGCATGTGGAAAATATCGTAAGCCAGTTCAACATAGAAAATGGCGAAGCGGAAATCTGGGCGGAACACACCATCGTTGAAGCCATTGAAGACCCGGATAACCAGATCCTGCTGGAAGATGCGGTCAAAATTTCTCCCGATGCAGAACTGGGGGAAACCGTTCTGGTCAAACAGGAAATACGGGATCTCGGTCGCATTGCGGCCCAGCTGGCCAAGCAGGTCATCTTACAGAAGGTCCGCGAAGCCGAAATTGAAATCACTTACAACGAATATCAGGAAAGAAAAGGCGATCTGATCAACGGCATCGTCCAGCGTTTTGAGCACGGTGACATCATCGTCGAATTGGGAAAAGCCGAAGGCGTTCTCCCCCGGCGCGAACAGGTATTCCGCGAAACCTTCAACCGGGGTGACCGGATCCGAGCGTACGTGGTCGACGTCCGCAAGACTTCCAAAAATGCGCTGGTTATTCTTTCTCGAACCCATATCGGACTCATTCAGTGCCTGTTCGAACTGGAAGTACCCGAGATCAGCGAAGGCATGGTAGAAATCATGGGCATCGTGCGCGAGCCCAACGGCCGCACCAAAATCGCCGTTCGCAGTAATGACCGGGATATCGACGCCGTCGGTGCCTGTGTCGGCATGCGTGGTATGCGCGTTCAGTCCATTGTCCAGGAACTGCGTGGAGAGAAAATCGATATTGTTGAATACTCCGAAGACCCCGAAGTGTTCATACGAAACGCATTGAGTCCGGCTAAAATTTCCAGGATTATCCCCAATAAGGAAGAGAACCACATGACCATTATCGTGGCGGACGACCAAATGTCACTCGCCATAGGCAAGAAAGGTCAGAATGTGCGGCTCGCCGCAAAATTGGTCAAATGGAAAATCGACATCAAAAACCAGTCCGAGACGGGCGGCGGCCTACTGGAATCTTCAGGCCTGTTGCCTCTCAAGGAATCCCCCACGGAGGATTTCCTCGAGATCATCAAAAATGCCAAGGGATTTGGAGAGAAAATCGTCGCCATCCTGTTCACCAACAATGTGGTGAACTTTGACGAAGTCATTAGCCGGGGCGTCGAAGGACTGACCCAAATTACCGGTATTGGCCCCAAAAAAGCCGAAGCCATTTTTGAGTTTTCCAAAGACTATGTCAGCCAGAGGCCCGAAGTAGCAGTACCGGTTGCTGAAGAAGTTTCTACTGAGGAAGACGAGGCGGACACCGCTCCCCAAGCAGAAGAGGAGGAAACCGAAACAGAAGATCAGGAGTTTCCTGTCAGCGAACTTGCCGGTGTGGACCCGGCCATCATCCAAATATTGGAAAACAATGAATTCCAAACCATTGCGGAATTATCGGTGACCCCGATAGAAGAGTTGATCGTCCTGGAAGGAATAGACGAAGAATTGGCAACCAGTCTGGTGGAACAAGCCCGGCTGCATATGGAAAAATTTGAAAATGTTTAAGAAGGAAATCGCCATGGGTCAATAACCTGTCGCTTGCTTTTCCCTTACAGCATTAGGAGAACTTTCATTGGGAAAAATTAGAATCAATAAATTGGCGTTGGAATTGAACATCCCCAACGACAAGATCATCGACGAGCTCAAGAAGAAAGATGTTCCCGTCAAGAATCATATGAGCTCCATCGATGGCGAGATGGCGGAGTATGTTCGCGGTCTGTTCACGGACAAATCCACGGTCAAGACCACTAAAAAAACGGCCACTAAAAAAGCCGTCGCCAAGAAAGTATCCACCGTCTCCAAACCCATCACTGCCAAAATTGCCGCCAAAGCCGCCGCAATAAAGAAAGCGGAACAGGAAAAACAAGCCGCGGAAGATGCGAAAAAACCCAAACCCGCCGCAAAACCTGTCGTTGCTCCCGTTAAAGCCCAAAAAGAAGAGCCCGAATCCGAAAAACCACGAAAACTGGGACTGAAAGTCGTCGTCAAACCGGAGGAGACGGAAAAGAAAAAGGAAACCAAAGCTCCTCAGGAAAAACCAGCGGCCAAAAAGAAAAAGGAAGAGCCCAAGTCCGCCCCCGCCAAAAAGGCACCGGAAAAACAACCGGAAGCAACTCCACCGACTGAAGCGCCGGTTGAGGAAGAAGAATTTGAAATCGTCCAACTGATGGACAACATGCCCCTGCGCGATGTGGCCGAAAAATTAAAGTGTACGCCCAACGATATCATCATGGATCTCATGACTCTGGGCTCCATGGCCACCATCAACCAGAGCCTGAGCCTCGAAGTCGCCTCAAAAATTGCCGATCAAAGGGGATTTGAGGTTGAAGTCATTTCGCCAGAGTTGGAACTCGGTTTTGAGGAGGAGGAAGAGGAGGATTTGGAAAAGGATCGTATCCTGCGGCCACCGATCGTTACGATTATGGGGCATGTCGATCACGGGAAAACTTCCCTGCTGGATGCCATACGAAAAACCAATGTCATCGAAGGCGAAGCCGGGGGCATCACCCAGCACATCGGAGCGTATCAGGTCAAACTCAAGAATTCGACCATCACCTTTCTCGATACCCCGGGCCATGAAGCGTTCACCGCCATGCGGGCACGCGGCGCGCAGGTAACCGACATCGTCATCCTGGTGGTGGCGGCAGACGACGGCATCAAACCGCAAACCCTCGAAGCGATTCACCACGCCAACGCGGGGGGCGTTCCCCTGATGGTGGCCATCAACAAAATCGACAAACCCGGCGCCAAACCCGATGAAGTCCAAAAGCAGTTGGCCGACCAGGGACTGCTCCCGGAAGAATGGGGCGGACAAACGATTTACACCAAGGTATCCGCCAAAGAAGGACAAGGCATCGACCATCTGCTCGAAATGATTCTTCTACAGGCCGAGGTCATGGAATTGAAAGCGAACCCAAAAGTCGGAGCTCGCGGGGTCATCATCGAATCCCATTTGGACAAGGGCCGGGGTCCGGTAGCGACTCTGATGATCCAAAAAGGTCAGCTCAAAGTGGGCGATCCGTTTATTGCCGGAAACTATTTCGGCAAGGTCCGCGCCATGGTGAACGATCAGGGCAAAGAAATCCAACAGGCTTCTCTGAGTACGCCGGTGGAAGTTATCGGCCTTCCAGAGGTTCCGATTCCCGGCGACTCCTTTTTGGTGGTGCAGGACGAAAAGCGGGCCCGCCAGCTCAGTAATCTGAAGATTCAACGAAAGCGGGAATCCGTCCTGTCCCAGAAACCCCGCATCACCATGGAAGACCTGCATCAGCAAATCGTCGAAGGAAAAATTCATGAGTTGAACCTGATTATCAAGGCCGATGTCCAGGGCTCCATTCAGGCCGTTCAGGAAGCTTTCAACAAACTGGAAACCGACAAAGTGCGAGTAAAAATCATTCATGACGCGGTGGGAGGGATCACCGAATCGGATATTCTTTTGGCCAGCGCTTCCAACGCCATTATCATCGGGTTCAACGTGCGTCCCACGTTCAAAGCCGAGGCCATGGCCGGCAAGGAACAAGTGGATGTGAGACTGTACAGTATTATTTACGATGCCATCGAAGATGTCCAAAAAGCTCTGGAAGGTCTGCTCGAGCCCACCTTCCGCGAGAAAATCATGGGACGGGCCGAGGTACGGAAGGTGTTTTCCATGCCGAAAATCGGCGTTATTGCCGGCTGTCAGGTTATTTCCGGAACCCTCGAACGCAACACCCAGGCCCGGCTGGTCAGGGACAACGTGGTCGTTTACGAAGGCAAAATTCAATCTCTGAGACGTTTCAAAGACGATGTTAAAGAGGTCGCTTCGGGTTATGAGTGCGGATTGGCTTTCGAAAAGTACCAGGACTTGAAGCAGGGAGATATCGTCGAGCCTTATATTCTGGAAGAAGTGGCGCCTTGATCGCCGATTAGGAAACCAGAGGAATCGCCATGCATGTCGGGTATTGTTCGTTGAAGTTTTATTTGCACGGCAATAATTCCCTGAAGGGTAAGCGGAAGGTTGTCCGATCCATCAAGGACCGGCTGAAGAATAAATTCAATGTATCGGTAGCAGAAGTGGGCGATCAAGACGTTTGGCAAAGCATCCATCTGGGAATCGCCGCAGTCAATTCAGACGCTCCCTATCTGGATGGACTGTTCAAGCAGTTGGTGAACTTCATCGACAACATGAATCTGGCGGAAATGACCGACTGCCAAACAGAAATCATCAACGTCAGTAATAGCTACGCGGATTAAAGGACACTGGAAGAAGCGTTATGTTTCGATTCAAACGATCACAGCGAGTGCAGGAACTGATCCATTCGGAAATCTCCCAACTGATTCAACATGGTTTGAAGGATCCCCGTATCGGCTTCGTCACGGTTACCCGGATCGAGTTGAGCGACGACCTCAAGAATGCCCGGGTCTATGTCAGCGTTATGGGCAATGATGAGGAAAAGGAGAATTCCATCGAAGGACTGAACAGCGCCAAGGGATATCTCCGGAGTTGCCTCGGTAAGAACCTGTACCTGAAGCGCATCCCCGAGTTGCACTTCAGGCTGGACGGAGCGGCCGATCATGTCGAAAAAATCACCAAAATCATGGGTGACTGGAACCATGAATAATATCCTGAATCTGTACAAACCCGTGGGCCCCTCCTCCTTTTTCATGGTGCAATCCGTCAAAAGGACGCTCAAGGTCAAAAAAGCGGGCCACATCGGCACTCTGGACCCCGAAGCCGAGGGAGTGCTTCCGATCTGCATCAATCAGTCGACGCGTCTGATTCAGTTTCTGGTCAGTCTTCCCAAGGTCTATCTGGCCACCATGACCCTTGGAATTGCGACCGATACACAGGATGCCACCGGCAAGGTGCTGGCCACCGGAGACGCCAGCCAAATCACCGAACAGCAGGTCCGGGAGGTTCTGGCCGGCTTTCAGGGGGAACAGCAGCAAACTCCCCCCATGTACTCGGCCAAGAAGCAAAATGGGGTCCCTTTGTACAAATTAGCAAGAAATGGCATCACAACTGAAAGAAAACCGGTCACCCTGCAGATTTATTCCATAGATTTCCTTAAAAAAGAGGACAATCAGGTCATCTTCAGGGTAAAATGCTCCGCAGGAACATATATCCGCACCCTGTGTCATGATGTCGGAGAAACCCTCGGTTGCGGAGCGCACATGTCTCAACTGGTCCGGGAACAAGTCGGCCAGTTTGATGTGCAGTCTTCACTGACTATTGAGGAGTTGAGCCAGGCCCAGGATAACGGGACTCTGGCCCAAAAATTGTTGGAGACGGAAGCGGTTCTGGATTTTCTTCCGGAGATCAAAGTCACCCCGGATTATGCGGCATCCATCGCCCACGGCAAGCCCTTAACGAAACGCGTGGTGATGGAAACGCCTGAACATTTCCAACCTGGAATGAACCTCCGGGTAACGAGAGAAGACGGTCGAATTGCGGCAATCGTTGAACCGCTGTTTGATGAAGAGGGGTTTCACAAACTGGACCCCGGAGACACTGCATTTAAATTGAAACGAGTACTGGTTTAGAAGTAACCCTAATAATTATTTAATAAATAACGGGAGATGTTGAGGTTGGAATGTTTTCGCAGGGAAGATTCCCTACGGAGAATTTCTCCTACGAAAACATTCAACAACCCCTCCCACCACAGACCGAAAGAGGAGGTTTTTACATGTCGTTTACCAAAGAGTTTAAAACCAATGTTATCACCAAGTACCAAGTAAATGAGAAAGATACCGGATCCTCAGAGGTCCAGATCGCGCTGTTAACCGAACGATTGAATTATTTGAATGATCATTTCAAAACCCACGGCAAGGATCACCATTCCCGCCACGGCTTAATTCGTATGGTTAACAGAAGGCGGAAACTTCTGGACTATCTCAAAAGAGAGGATGCCCAGCGGTATCAGACTATCATCAAAGAATTGGGCATCCGCCGTTAAATTAGAATCCTACCTATAGGATCAAGAAAATTGGAGCTTATTGAATGCAAGAACATAAAGTAGAGATAGACCTTGATGGGAAAACCCTTTCGCTCGAATCAGGCTGGTTGGCCAAACAAGCCAACGGCTGCGTCGTCGTGCGATATGGAGATACCATGGTGCTGGTCTCAGCCACCATGGCGAAAAGTGCACGAGAAGGAATCGACTTTTTCCCTCTCACTGTAGATTACAGAGAAAAGACTTACGCTGCGGGACGTATTCCCGGGGGCTACCTCAAACGGGAAGCCCGGCCCGGCGATCTGGAAACCCTGACCTGCCGCCTGATCGATCGGCCTATCCGGCCCATGTTCCCCAAAGAGTTCCGCAATGAAACCCAAATCGTCTGTTTCGTGGTTTCCCACGATCAGGAAAATTCTCCCGATGTGAACGCCATCTCCGGCGCTTCCGCCGCCCTGCTGGTATCCGACATTCCGTTTGAGAATCCGGTTGCGGGTGTGCGCGTGGGACGCAAAGACGGAGCGTTTATCATCAACCCGACTTACGAAGAGACCCTGGCCAGTGACCTCAACCTGGTGATGGCCGGCACCGCCGATGCCATCGTCATGGTCGAAGCCGGCGCCAACGAGCTCAGCGAAGATGTCATGATGAGTGCGCTTGATTTCGGCCTCGGTTTCGTCAAAAAAATTGAGGAAGGCCAGATCAAACTACGGGAAATGATGGGCAAGGAAAAAACAGTCATCCAGGCAGCGGATACCGATCAGGACCTGGTCAAAAAGGTGACCGATGCCATCCGTCCCGGTTTGGCGGATGCCATGCGCATTGCCGGC
>JAJDBJ010000083.1 GCA_029261395.1 Nitrospinaceae bacterium | reverse complement strand
ACAGAGCAGTACTCATAATCAAGGAGGATTTACCATGGCAGTACGAATCTTTAACAACCTTGCTTCAATCAACGCGCAGAGGCATTTGGGAATCAACAACCAGCGTCTGGCGCAGTCCATCGAACGGGTCTCCTCGGGACTCCGGATCAACAGTGCTTCGGACGACGCCGCCGGACTGGCTATTTCTGAAAAAATGCGGTCCGACATCCGCGTGCTCCAGCAGGGTTTGCGTAACCTGAATGACGGCATTTCCATGCTGAACGTCGCGGAAGCATCGCTTAACGAAGTTTCTGACATGATCATCCGTATGCGGGAGTTGGCGGCACAGGCGGCTTCCGGAACCATCGGTGATACCGAACGAGCCCTGCTCCAGGTGGAGGTGGTTCAATTGATCGCTGAAATCGACCGAATTGGGGCCGCCACGGAATTCAACGGCCAATTGTTGTTTGCCGGTGCGCTGAATCCGCTCGGTCCCCCGGTGATCATCTCTTTCGGCCTGGACGCAACCACCAACAGTCAGATCAACCTGAACACGACATTGAATATCGCCCCTTCCGGTTTTATAAACTCCACATTTTTTGGGGTGAATGCGATCGATATCTCCACTGCGGCGAACGCCCAGGCGGCTCTCACCACCCTGGATACTGCCGGTACCGGTATCGACCTCGTGGTTTCCACTCGCGCCAATTTTGCGGCGGTTCAGAACCGCCTGGGTCGTATCATTTCCACCCAGGCCATCACGGTGGAAAATCTGCAGGCCGCCGAATCCCAGATACGGGATGCGGACATTGCAGAAGAAATCGCTCTGCTCACGCGGAACCAGATTCTGGTCGAATCCGCCACGGCGATGGTGGGACAGGCCAACCTGATCCCGCAGTCGGTCCTGCAGTTGTTAGGTTAAGTTCAACGGATTTTTTCCGTTCATTATTGAAAGCGCCCTTGAGAAATTCTCAAGGGCGCTTTTTGTTTGGTTTCGGTCGCTCTTTAAATCTAAACATAGATTCTTCGCTAACGCTCAGAATGACAAGATGTATCTCTCTGTCATTCTGAGGAGGCAAAGCCGACGAAGAATCTATGTTTTACTTCAAAAATTGGCTGTTTAGAGTTACGTAAAGGTCTTATCACCTTATGCTATACTGGTTACTGCCTGCCGGAATTCTTCACGGCCTGCAATGACCATGATTCCCGTATGTTTTTAAACCCTTCCCTCCCCTGGTAAAACTATTGGACCCCGAAAAGAACATCCCGAATCGCAGTGCCTGGCAACGGTCCGTTCCGTGGGTTCTGGCGGGCATGGTGGTGATTGTCGCCAGCACCGGCTTCAAGGTCATCTGGAATGCTACTGATGAATGGAATCACGCTGAAGCGCTGTCAGCAACCAAGCCGGAACAAGCTTTGGAGCATTACGAACGCGTCATTCACTGGCACGTCCCGTTCCTCTCTCTGAGCGATGATGCAGCTGAGAAAATGTGGAACGCTGCCCTGGCCTACGAACAACAGGGAAATATTGAAAAAGCATTGAACACCTACCGGATTCTCCGGGGCGCTTTTTATGCGGCACGCAGTCTCTACACACCCGGCAAGGATTGGATACTCCGCTGCAACGAAAAAATAGCGGGCCTGATGGCTTCCAAACCGGCCTACTCCGAACCCGAACAGAAAAAATCTTTTGATCAGCGAAAAGCCGAGTATCTGGAACTCCTGTCCCGCGAAAAATCGCCGCATGCAGAGTGGGCGTTACTCACCGAGATCGGATTTTTGGGATGGGTGGCCTGTGCTTTCATTTTTATATTTAAAGGATTCACCGCCACCGGCGCGTTCCAGGCCCGCCCGGCACTGCGCTGGGCCGGCGGGTGGCTGGTATTTTACGGCCTCTGGATATGGGGCCTGTTCCGGGTGTGATGCCCCTAAACCATCAACAATGAACACCTTTTAAAATTTTTTAATGGAAACGCGTTCCCCCCTGTGATAATTTTTAAGCAGTTAAACGCATATTGGTAATCTTTAATTCCATAAAATTATTATCCTGCCGAGAATACCCAGAGGACATCCATGATCGAGGTTGAACACCTGACCAAGAACTACGGTCCCCGGTCAGCCGTTAAAGACCTCTCGTTCCAGATCAACCAGGGCGAAGTGGTCGGATTCTTAGGACCCAACGGAGCGGGGAAAACCACCACCATGAATATTCTGACGTGCATCCTTCCCGCCACGGAAGGCAAGGCGCGGGTGTGCGGGTTTGACACGTTCGACCAATCAATGGAAATCCGCAAGGTTATCGGCTACCTGCCTGAAACACCTCCTCTGTATCAGGATATGGGGGTTGCCGACTTTCTCAAATTTGCGGCCGGACTTCGCAACGTCCCCAAAAAGAAGATTGCCGCCGCTGTGGACCGTGTGCTGGAACAATGCGGACTCGGGGACGTACGCCACCGCATCATCGGACGCTTGTCCAAGGGTTATCAACAGCGGGTGGGGCTGGCCCAGGCCATGATTCACGATCCGAAAATTCTCATTCTGGACGAGCCGACTGTAGGACTCGATCCCATTCAGATCATCGAAATCCGAAAATTGATTCAGGAGCTGGGCACGGCTCACACCATTTTGCTCAGCTCGCATATCCTGCCGGAGGTCACGCAGATTTGCCAGCGCGTCATCATCATCAATGAGGGTGAAATTGTCGCCATGGATACCCTGGACGGGCTCAATGCCTCCATGCGCCACGCCCGCCGGCTGGAACTCAAGGTACGCCATCCTTCTGATGGCATTCAAAACAAACTGGAAGGCCTGGACAAGGTCCTCTCCGTTCAAACACGCGGTCGGGACTTTTTTGTGATCGAAAGCGAATCGGATGTGCATTTGCAGGATGAAGTGGCCCGGCTCGCTCTGGACCAACTATGGGGCATTGAAGAATTGAAACCCATGACGCTGACGCTGGAAGATATTTTCCTGAAACTGACCACGGAAGAAAAGGAAGTCAAAGAGGCTCAGGTATGAAGTCTGTTTTCTGGATCGCCCGGCGCGAAATAGGTTCGTTTTTTTATTCGCCGATTTTTTATGTGGTGACTACGGTGTTTCTCGTTCTGTACAGCTTCCTGTTTTTTGCCATCTTTTCCGACTTCAGCCAGGCCAGCCTGCAAGCGGCGCCCCAGGCGGAGGCACTGCAGAAAGCGGGATACTCGATCAACGCCAATGAAATGGTCATCGTGCCTTCGCTGGGAAACATGGGCGTGATCCTGCTGTTCATCATTCCTCTCATCACCATGCGCAGTTTCGCCGAGGAGAGAAAAAATAAAACTTTCGCTCTGCTGTTATCTTCCCCCGTCCATCTCAGAGAGATCGTCGCTGGAAAATTCCTGGCTTGTGTGACAGTGGTCTCCTTTATGATTCTGTTGTCTTCCTATTCCATCGGGTTCATCGTGCTGATGGGTCAACCGGAGCTGGGGCCGATTCTTTCCGGTTATCTGGGTCTCCTCCTCATGACCGGATGTTATATCGCCATGGGCGTGTTTGCCTCTTCATTGACGGACAACCAGATCGTCGCGGCAGTCATCGGTTTCGGCATGGCTTTACTCATGTGGCTACTCGAACTCCCGGCGCAAAACACCGACTCCGGTATCGGGATGATTCTGGAATATATTTCGCTGAGAAGCCATCTGGAATCTTTCCTGAAAGGCGTCATCGACACCAGCGATATCGTTTATTACCTCTCATTCATGGCGTTCATTCTGTTTATCACTCACCAGGTGCTCGATTCCCGGAGATGGAGATGACGCGATGAAACAACTCTCTCCATTCGCAGGTTGGGCGGCTTTGATCTTTGGCGTCACGGCATTGGTCACTTATCTGTTTCTGCCGGAATACACACTGCTAACACTGATCTTTGTCAGCATCGCAGGGATCAACGCGATTTTCTTTCTTGTAGTGGACCGCAAGGAAGTCCTTCACGCGCTGAAGACCCGAACGGCCCTCTATGGCATGAACGCCACGGTGGTGATTTTTGTGTTTCTGGGTATCCTGATCGCGATCAACGTCTTGGCGTTTCACCATAAAGTCCTCTGGGACCTGACGGAGTCCTCCGTCTACACGCTGTCTCCACAAACCCAGAAGATCGCGAAGAATCTGCCGAGAAAAGTCAAAATAACGGCCTTCTTCCAGATCGGCAATCCCGCCCGCGACGAGTTTCAACAACTGGTTGAGGGATACAAGGAACTGACCGACCAAATCGAGGTGGAGCTGGTCGACCCAGACCGCCGCCCTGCCGTCGTCAAACAATATGGAGTCACCACTTATGGCGCGGTGGTGTTTGAAAGCGGCAAACAGGAAACCAAGATCAAAAAAGCCACGGAAGAAGATTTGACCAACGCTTTACTGCAGGTCACCCGGGATCAGCAAAAGAAAATTTACTTCCTGAACGGCCATAAGGAAAAAAATATCGAGAGCCAAGAAAGAAGTGGCTACTCCCAGGCCAAACAGGCACTGGAGCGGGATCATTACAAGGTCGAACCCTTGCTCCTCCTGCAAACGGGCAAAGTGCCGGCCGATGCCAACGCTTTAATCATTAATGGACCGGAGAAAAACCTGCAGGAATCAGAGATCGCGGCGATCGACGCCTATCTCAACCAGGGCGGTGCGGTTCTGCTTTTACTGGACCCGCAACAGGATTCCGGATTCACTCCTTTTCTGGAACGGTGGGGGATTGATATTCGCGACGATTTGGTGATTGATCCCCTCGCCAAACTGTTCGGCGCGGATTACACCACGCCCATCATCAGCCAGGTCGCCGACCATCCGGTGACCCGGGGTATCGGACAGCAAACCATCTATCCCATGCTCCGCTCTGTACAAGCCATCATCACCGAAGGGCTCGAAACTCAGGAAATCCTATTTTCCGGACCCAAGAGTTGGGCGGAAAAGGATTACAAGTCCGGGAAAGTCAGTCTCGATCCGGGAATTGATCTGCAAGGCCCCGTTCCGATAGCCGTCGTAACCTCGAAAGAAATCAAATCCGCCAACAGCTCCGAATCCAAACCCGACGCCTCTCCCGAAGCTAAAACCGCTCTCCCCGCATCGGTGAAGAAAGCGCATCTGGTCGTGATCGGCGACTCGGATTTTGCCAGCAACCAGTTTTTCAGTTTGTACGGCAACAGCGACTTTTTCCTGAACACTGCTTCCTGGCTGGCAAAAGAAGACAACCTCATCTCCATACGGCCCCGCACAAGAAAGTGGAGTCCGATCACCCTCACCGAAACACAAGGAAGCCTCACCTTTTTGCTCGGCGTCCTCGTGTTCCCCGGTGCGGTAATCCTGATGGGCCTCCGGGTCTGGTGGAAAAGACGATCGCTATGAAATTCCGTGGCACCCTCTGGCTGATCCTTATTTTTGTCGGTCTCGTCCTGTACCTGGCTCTGGTCGAAGTCCCCACCAAAGAGAAGAAGGACGAAGAGGAGTCCCGTTCCAAGCAGGCCCTGCAATTCAAAGTGGAAGAGGTTGAGGCGCTTGATCTCATCAGGCCCTCAGGGACGATCAGGATTCAGCGCAATCCCAAAAACTCCCGCTGGAATATCACCGAGCCCCTGGCCGTTCCGGGAGAAGACGGCGTCATCAATCAACTGCTACTCGTTTTGGAGGGAGCCCGGATCACCCGCGTGGTGGATGAGGCGCCGAAGAACCTGTCGGATTTCGGATTGCAGGACTCGCCGATTCAAATTGAATTACGCTTCAAAACCGGCGAACCTAAAACGCTACTGGTGGGAGACTCCAGCCCGCTCGGCCATGACACCTACATCAAACTAAAAGACGAGAAACGCGTTCTCCTTTCCTTCCTGGATAAAAATCAACTCAAGCCGTCGCTGAACGACTTGCGCAACAAAGCTCTGCTCGATTTTGTGACACGCGATGTCACGGCGGTGGACCTGCGGCTCAATAAGGACACCCAGCGCTTCGTGAAAGAAGGAGAAGACTGGAAACTGACCGCACCGGTAAAAGCCCAGGGCGATGCCGATGAAATCTCCAACTTCCTGAATAATATCCGAACCGAACGCATTGAAACCTTCGTCTCTGAAACGCCGGAAGAGTTGGGTCCCCTGGGACTGGACCCACCGCTCATCGCTCTTGAGATTCAGGCGGAAAAAGCCAAGCAGTCGTGGACCCTCAAAATCGGCAAGCCGTACGACGATCATTCCTACTACGCGCAACGCGGGCAACCCGAAAACGTGATTACCGTTTCAAACAGCCTGGTCGAAACCCTTTCCAAAAATCCTCTCAGCTTCATGGAGAAATCCCTGGTGAGCTTCAACGATGCGGATGTCACTGCTATCGAGAGCCGGGACGGAAAGGCAACCGTTCATGTGATACGCGACTCCAGCAATCTGGGGCGATGGAAATTCAAAAATGAAGAAAACGGCACAGTCGATTCCGCCACCGTCAACACCTTGTTGCTCGACCTGCAAGAAGCGCGTATCCAGAAATTCGCCCCGAGCAAACAATTGAAGCTGTTTGGATTGGATACCCCTCAAAAAGAGCTGACCGTGTTCAAAAAAGACGGGTCGCAGGAAACACTCCGATTGGGAAATACCGACAAAAACAAACAGCATTCATTTGTCACCCGAAGCGTGGACCAATCGGTTTTCGAACTGGACACCGACACCGTGAAAAAAGTGTTCCGCTCCCGCGAAGATTTCAAAGATAAAAAACTGCTGAAGTTTGATCCGGAACAGGTCGCCCGTATCCGAATCAAATATCCGGACAAGGCTTTTGAGCTGGAGAAACAGGATAAACAATGGGTACTCACCCAACCGGAGGAGATGGATGACCTCAAACCCTTTGTCGGTAAAGATATTTTGTGGACTCTGAACAATCTGGAATACGAAACCAGCCTGAACCCGACCGAGGTGACTGAAGACACCGGGTTGGGGAAACCCCGCCTGACTCTCACCCTGCTCGACCGTAGCAGTAATTCCCTGGGCCAACTTAAAATCGGCCAACAGGCAACAGGCACCCTGCTTCTCTACAGCCAACTGACCGGCGACCCCACCTTGTACCCGATCAAGGACCACGCCCTGAGCGAAATCCCCGACTCGCTGGATCATTTTCGGAAAAACGAAAACTAGCCTTTATTGCTTATGCAGTCCATTCAGGCGAATATTTATAGTGTTTTTCTGCCCTTTTAAAATCAACAAGTTAATTCTATTCTATAATTTTTAGCCTGATACAGGCCTATTTAATAGGAAAATTCCTCAAAGGAGTTCCTCTCTGTTAGGGCCCCATCATATGGCCAGATTAAAAAATTCCTCCCCCCATATGTTGTGGTTGTTATTAATTGTAAATGAAACCCAAATTCAACTGAACTATAAACTGTTGATTTATTGTGATTTACAGGCCACGCCTTAAATATTCAACTAATCTGCTTGACACACTACAATATATGGTGGTATTTTCCCATAGCTATACAATATGAAGGTATGTAGTTTCTAGCCTGTTATTTTGGATTGATGAGATCAACCTCAAATTTTGGGAACCGAATGTTCGGACCTGCGATTAAAAATACAGTTTTCCCCTGCCCCCCCCGGCGGGTTACTTTAAGAACAGCTTCCTTTTCCCCCATGTATCTTTTAAACCCTTTGGGGTTTGAGATGCAGGTAATGCCCCTTCCTAAATCCTCAAATGTATTGAGCGCCGGCCGAGACCTGCATAACCAATCGGCAAAAAAGCTCATTCCAAGCGGCGTTAGATGGAAGCGTTTTTTATGGTCACCGTTCGTTCTTAACGGAACGAGCCAAGGTCGAAAAGTAACCCGCCACCCTTTCTTTATTTCGCCCCGTCGGCAGAGTAAAAGCACGTCTGCTTACACTCTTCCAATACAATCCTGTTTACTGCCAGGGACAGGACGGTCGTCTGACTTCAAGGGGTTTGACCAGCCCAAATGCCAACGTTCTTTTGCATCTTCCGACGGGGCTTCTTTATATTAAGATGGATACACTCGACAAAACGAAAACCGTTTGCCGGGTAGCAGGTGGGATCACCCCCGCCTACGCCTATCCCGGTGATGCGGGAGCGGACTTGTGCTCCGCCGTCGATATCGTCATCCCCGCTCGCGGCAAAATGCTGGTATCCACCGGTATCCGACTCGCCTTACCCGCTGGACACGTCGGCCTCATCTGGCCGCGCAGTGGCATGGCCGTCAAACACGGCATTGATTGCGGTGCCGGGGTAATCGATTCCCAGTACCGCGGCGAAGTCAAAGTCCTCCTGTTCAATCACTCCGATGGCGAACACTTCATCCAAAAAGGCGACCGCATCGCGCAACTCCTCGTGCAAAAAGTCGAGACCGTGGAATTTCTACCCGTCGACGACCTCGACGACACCGACCGCGCAGGCTCCGGCTTCGGCTCCACCGGCCCAGCGTGACGCTGGACCCAATTTCGCCGAGGCTGATTTCAGGAATTAAAACGTTGACCTCGCATCCCAAGGTTTAAAGTTCGCCCGGCCACAATCGGTCCTCGCGGAGCGGTCCTCTGACGAGGAGAGGCAACGAACGACTCCCCTACCCTTCCTCAGTTATTTTCCTACTTGATTTTTCCTGCTGAAAAAAAGAATGACCTCCCTAATGCGGGCTTTTCTGGTAATCCAGTGATCCCGTCCAATTAAAACTACAAAAAATAATCTTCTTCTTCGGGTGTGTGCGGGATGAGGGCGTCGAGTTTTTCGGGGTGTTTGATGAGGTCTTCGAACCACCAGTTGACGTGGTTGTACAGGCAGGTCACGTTTTCGCATTCTTTGGTGGCGTTAAATTCGTGGATCATGCTGGTGCAGGTGTCGCGCACGCCGGCGTAGCCTTGGGCGTCGGCGTAACCGTCCTTCTCGCCGAGTTGACCGTGCGGCTGGTTGCGGTACACCGGACAGTTGTAGGTGCCGAGCGGACTCAAGATTTGCCGGAAAAACTGCATGTGGCATCTCTGCGGCTGACCGACGTTGTCGGTCGACTTCTCCCCGCTCAACAGCATCTTGAGATTGGTGGCGCGGTGGACTTTGAAACTATCATCTTCCAGCGAAGTGGTTTTGTCTAACTGTTTGCTGATGACTTTAACGATTTGCTTGTACCGTTTGTCCGACGCTTCGAGGTCGATCACCTCCGCATTGTTGACTTCGGCGCGGGTCAGAAACGGTTTGAAGGCGATGTAATCGAACTTGTTACGCTTTGCCAGCGCGGCGGCTTCGGCCATCTCGTGCATGTTCTCGACGATATCTTCATCGAAGATGTTGGCGCCCTTCCACGTCACGATATACGAAAATCCCACTTTAAAAGTTGAATTGACCGCCTTGATGGCCGGAATGTGCGAACAGATTTCTTCCAGCGTGATTTTAATTTTCGGCAGGTGCATCGCCTGAAACGTGGGATCGGTCCCCGAATCCAACGACAGCCGCACCCAGTCGCCCGCGTCCAGACAATCGGCGATACTGAGAATTCTTTTGTTGCCCGCCCCGTTGGACACGATGGACACCTGCAGTTTGAGTTCCTTCATGAAGCGGATGGTCTCTTCAAACTTCGGATAGGTGGTCGGCTCGCCGCCGCCGATGACGATGACGGACTTGAGGCCCTTCTCGGCCATCAGTTGCAACGAATCGAGCAAGCGCTGGTGATCGTACCGTATGTTCAGATTGAGAATCTCTTTATCGACGCAATGGTCGCAGGCGAAGTTGCACGCGGTGGTGAGGTCGAGATTGATCGACACCGGCGCAAAGTCGGGCATGGCTTCCGGATTGCGGTTCTCGCCGCTGGCCAGCCACTTCACGTACTCCTTAACGCGCGGCAGGGTGTCCGGCTGGCGGAGTTTGGCGGCAAAATCATGAATGGAAGACAGTGCAACTTTCTGTTTTTCAGCAGTATTCATATTTGGAGATTCTCCACCAGGATCTTTAAATCAATCATGGATGCGATGAGTTGTTTTTTATCGGTTGGCTTCCCGTTTTCGAGATCGGCCAGGGTGCGCCGTACAAGTTTCCTCAGCGGATCTTCCACCGCTATTTGATTCCCCGACTCGTCGGTGAACATCATTTGATATTCGGGGAGTTGGATGGAGCGCCGGACCTCATGGCCGTTGATGGCATAACCCGCCGGCCGCGGACTTTTGGGCGATTGAATCAAATCCACCGCCACCTCCAGGCGACCCTGAGCATGCCAGTAGTCGAATGTGATGTTCAGATGATCGTGACTTTTGTGCGTTGCCTCGACCTTGTGAACCTCACCGACGCCCGTTAAACAGTGTACCATGCTCAGCACGTGAGGCAATGCGTCGATCGCCATATTTATGCCGGACGACGCCGGTCCCAACAACATGCCAAACCGTTCGACCGGCTGATCCTTCATTTCCGGGTAAAGCGAGTAGTATTCGTCGAGGGTTTCCGGCCATTGGGTCACCAACTGCAGGAGTTGTCCCTCGCCGCAAAACCGATCGACCAAGCGTTCCACTGCCTCCGGTTCGCAGGTTGTACCGCCCTCCCAGAATAACGGCTTTTCGCACAAACAGGAAATTCCGAATGCCGCCACCGTCTCCAGATGTTGGCGGTGCACCCCGGTCGGTGACGCGATGACGACGACGGTCGGATGGGTTTGCCTGATAGCCGTGGCTAAATCTGTATATCCCTGCGTGGAAATACCGTACTGCAGATGCAGATGTTGTGCGGCTTCCTCTACCGAGTGGGACGAGGTGCCGACGATGCCGCAGATCTCCGCGCCCTGCTCGTGAAAATATTGGGCGATGAACTCGCCCAATCCCTGTTTACGCCGTCTGGCTCCGACGATCAGTACCCGATGAACGCTCACCGACACCTCCTCAATTCAAAATCTGTTGAACGGCATGAAACACCTTGTCCGGCGTCATCTCGATCATGCAGGGATGATCAATGGGACACACTTTCTTGTGACACGGCACGCAGGGCAAATCCTCGCGCAGGATAACGGTCCTATCCAAGTGACAGTTGGTGTGGCGCGGATCGGTCGGGCCCATCAGCACCACCACCGGTTTACCGAACGCCACCGCATAATGGCGCGGCCCGGTGTCATTCGTCACCAGTAAGTCCGTGCGCCGCGCCAGGGCCTTCAATACGCCGAGATCGACTTTGTCCGGACCGGTATTGATGATTTCCGCTTTTGAAGTTTGAACGATTTCGTCAGCAATATTGTCTTCTCCCGGTCCCACCAGTAACAGTAATTTACTTTTATATTGATCCTGAACCTGTTCCGCCAATGCCGCAAAATGTTTCGGCGGCCAGCATTTGGACGATCCAAACTGCGCGCCGGGGTTGAGTGCGACAACGTGATCCTGCACCTGTATCCCGTATTTTTTTAACAGCTCATCTCCCCGCGCAGATTCTTCAGCCGTCAGGTACAACTGCGGCGTCACCGGAACTTCGATCTTCAGTCCCATCCAATGCAGAATATTCAGATAGTAATCCGTCATCGGCACCGGCTGGTAGCGTCCGTTTTCCATGATGGGATTCGGCCCCTGGACGAAAAACTTCCGGAACCCCCGGCGGTAGCCGACGATATTTTTCACGCCGCCCCAGCGCACGGATAAAAACGACCGGAAGGAATTGGGCAATAGGATGGCCAGGTCCGGCGACTCGTCACGAATCGCTGACGCCAGTTCCTGCATGCCGCCCAGACCTTTGTCATTGAAGGGAATCAATCGGTCGATATCGGGATGCCCCACCAGAATTTTGGCGGCGTACTTGCGCACCGCGACAACGATGCGTACCTTGGGGTAATTGTTTTTGAGGATGCGGATGACCGGCTCGGCCATCACCACATCGCCCACCCAGTTGGGAAAGCGGATCAGAATCCTCTCGACGGGATTGCTCATATTATTGTTTCAGTTTGGAAAGAATTTCGGTCGTGCTGTGGTCTTTGGCATCGCCGACAGTCACCACCTCGCCGCCGTAAGCTTTCACGATGGGATACTCCGGCATTTGCTCCAGGCGGTCGGCGTAGTCGGTTCCTTTGGTGTGGATGTCGGGTTTCAGCAAAGCACACAACGGGCCGGGGTGATTGTCCTCCAGCGGCACTACGTAATCGACTGCCTCAATGGCGGAGATGATTTCCATCCGCTCGTAATCCGGGTTGACGGGGTTGCGGTCCGGTTTGATGCGCTTGACCGACGCGTCGGTGTTGATGGCGACTACGAGAATATCGCCCAGCGCCTTGGCGGCGAACAGGTAGCGCAGGTGCCCGACGTGCAGAATCTCGAAACAGCCGTTGGCGAACACCACTTTGCGGCCCGCCTTGCGGTGCTCCTCCAGCACGGGCACCAGATCAGCAGGGTTGGAAAAAACTTTTTTATTATGACTGGGAATGACCGAATCGCTCACTGGGACTCCTGAAGGCGAGTTGACTTTAGAGTCCCATTTTAAATGAATTTTCGTCCGAGGCCTACACCAAAATTGAGGAAGATGCACCTATTTACCTGAATATTCAATAACTTAATCTCAAGATACCTCATGAAAAGCTCTACACCGCACTAATTTACCTATGTAAATTTTGGGCGTATTCTAATGATATTCTTCGACGTACCAAATATAATGTATCGGCATAAAGTCGAACGCTAAACTCATACAGAAACTCATTTTAAAGAGGTAAGGCAATGGACTCTGAGCCTCAATCAAAAGAACAAACATTTTCGATCAAAACGTTCTTTCTTATTTCGGCCGTCGTAATCGGTTTGTGGGTTTTGTACTGGTATTCCGTGACCAACTATTTCCCGAACCCCGACGGCAAAGGTTGGGACGACAGAGGCTTGTTTGGGGATATGTTTGGCGGGATAAACTCTCTTTTTTCAGGCCTCGCTTTTGTCGGCGTGATTTGCGCGATATTGATGCAAAGAATTGAGCTTAAACTACAAAGGGAAGAATTGAAACTTCAACGCGAGGTAATGAACGCACAGGTAGAAGAAGCACAAGCCCTCGTCAAACAAGCCTCAACACAGGCAAAAATAATGCAGGCAGAATTTGAAATAGCGCATAAACCAAAATTTGTTTGCGAAAACCCGGCCGCCAGTTCGGGGGCAGGTAATTCTAGAATTGACATTCACATAGTTAATTTGGGAGAAACAGCTGCAAACCTGTTCGTAAAAAACAAATCAGAAAAAATAGGTTGTCGGGTAACTCCAAATTTCGCTGTAAAAAAAAATGAAAAGACTCTTATTCAAATTGTATATAGCGGCAACTCAGATAAAAAAATTGAATTTATTTTTGGATATGAAAGTTTGCTTGGAAGAGTATATCAATTTGCTTGTTGTTACAATCATCAGGATTTCAAAAAAGAGACTTTCTTTTCAAACCCGTTAAAATATGATACCGACGAAGGCCCTAGGATGAAAGACTATATAATGATTGATGATTTTAGAAAATTTCAAGGAGGGTAGCATGAAAGAACTGGAAAAGAAGCTCATCTCCAAAATGCTACTCGGGCTCAACGATGGCGACCGGACCCTATCCAGTAACTAGAGGAGAGGAGGGGGAAATGATTAGTAAGTGGATACTTTTTAGGGCGCTTTCAATCCCATTTTTCGCGTGGGCGTTTTGAATTTGGTGGTCCTTCGATTATGAGAGCCCTGGGTTTTTAATGAAGGATCAAGTTCTTAATTGGGGCTTGGTTTGTGTTGTGGGCGCTGTCGGTATGGTTCTCTGGAAATACGGAGGAAAACCGCTTGGTCGGAGACCTGATTCGGAAAAGGATGAAACATAATGGAGTTTTTGAGGAGGGAATATGTCTCAAGTCGTTTTTGAGTACCTGTTGACAGAGGTTCTTGGAGCTTCATTATTTTCCTGGTTCTTTTATTGGTTGGTTTTGAATGTGTTTAGGGGTTCCAAAAACTTTATCGGTATTTTGCTGGAGAAAGAGCTTTCTAAACAGGAGTTCGCGGCGACCCTTACAGCTGGGATTAATGCTGGGATATGGGGCATTAAATTCGGGGGCCCGGACAAATACACCTTGGCGCCAACGATGGCCAACGTCGCCTTTTGGATCATTATCGGCCTGGCTCATGGCTTTATAATCCGAACTCGGGCAAAAGAAAATAAGGACACCACAGCGATCGACATGGAACCGGAAGGCTTGAGTTTGGAGGAGGAATATCGGCGGGAGTTACTGGCTAAAACGAAACGAAAGCGCCAATAGAACCTGTATCAACCTACTCCCCTTAGTTCGGGACCGGGTCCTGTCAAAAAAAAATCATAAAACTTGACGAGGAGGTATTTTTATATGGGATCTTTGAGTTTATTAGGATGGGTGCTTGCTATCGTAGTGGCACTTCTGTGTTTTATCGTAATCCTTCTATTATTAGTTTGTCGACGGATCGAGGCTTTTCAAGAATCTATTTTAGTAGACCTTGAGACAGTCCGCAAAATTGGAGCTCATATAGCAAATGATCTGAAAGATATTAAAAATCACCTAGAAGATTCCACGGGGAACACCCTCCCCTAGTGACATACCCAATGTGTTTCCTTCAAAAAATATTATGTAATTGTTGAGACCCAAACGGAGGCTTCACGCCCCCTTAAGTCCCGGTCCGTCGAGAGTGTTCAGGCGCACGACATTCTCTACCGGGTGACGGTAGGCCCTTGGCCGGGGCGCGTCTTTCTGGTGACCCAGCACGACGATCATTACGGGAATTATATTGGGAGTTAGTTTTAAAAGTTTTGAAACCGCTTCCGGATCGAATCCGATCATCGGACCCGTCGCCCAGCCACGATTCGCCGCGCCATACATCAACGACATTGCCGCCAGCGAGGCGCCACGAATGGCTTCGTCGCGTTGCAGCTGTTTTTTGCCTTCGTAGAATTCGTGAATCATAGGTACCATCCTTTGCTGGACGTCTTCGGGAGTCTCCTTGTAAATTTTCATAGCATCCTTGAAAGCATCCAGCTTGCCGCACACCAGGATCGGCACGGAACTCTCCTCCACCTGCGGTTGACCCCACGCCGCTTTCCGGAACTGTTTCTTCATGTCGGCATCCTTGACCGCGATGAAGATCCAGTGCTGTAAGTTGAATGCGCTGGGACTCAGGACCACTTCATCAAACAACTCTTTGAGTTCCGCGTCGCTGATGGTTTTTTGAGGGTCATAGGATTTGATACTGCGGCGCTGCTGAACAATCTTTGAAAATTCCATTACACATTTCCTTTTTTATTGTATGTTTATTTTAAGAGGTCTTTATAGGTGTTGGGCACGTTGACTCCTGAATGAACCCAACCGAATAAAGCATAACCTTGGAATTCAGGCAGGGTGATGGCTTTCTGGGCCTCTTCGACGGTCATTCCTTGTGCTACAGCGGTTTTCACTTCTTCGTGTAAGGTTTCCAGATATCGAATCTTAAAATCAATATCCATGGGCTTAATAGGAACCCCGTGACCAGGGACAACAATCGCATCCTCTGGAAGAAACGCGCGGACTTTCTTCAGTGTGGCCAAGGCTTCCTGGTGTCTTCCGTCCAACAACCATGGGAGAGCGGGAGGCTGGGCCACAACCGGATTCCCCGTCCAGAACACTTTGTCTTCCGGCACCCAGATGAACAGGTCGCCTTCGGTTTGGGCAAAGCCGAAATGACGGATTTCTACCCTTTTGTTGCCAAGATCGACTTCATACCGGGCGCCATCTTCCAGAATAATGTCCCCCGTTCGCGCAACGACGTCCTCAATGCCACGGTTGGCACCGAAGTACTGGACCATGAATTTTTTGTCCGCTTCAAATCCCTCTTGATTGTCCATAAACTCTTGGGTCTCGCGATGCTGGATGATCGAAACGCTCTTGGGAACCACATAATTCCCGTAACTGTGGTCGCCGTGGTAACTGGTGTTAACCAAATAACGAATAGGTTTGTCGGTGACTTCCTTGATGAAACCCAACACCTGGTCGGTAAGCCGCTTGTTCACCATCGACTCGACGACCAATACGGCATCATCACCGACGACAAAACCGCCGGCGGTAGCTGCAGGGTATCCCTTAGAGTTTTTTTCCCGGGCATCGGTCGGATAATAGGCATACACCCCCGGAGCCAGCTTGTGATATTCCAGCTGTACCGCCCCGGCATCCCACACCAGGTTTTCCTTTTTCTCCTCTGCCGGTTTGGCATTTTCAGTTTTCTCAGCGACAGGCATGGAGTTGCACCCAAAAAAGAAAAAACCAGCGACCATCATTACGAATAATTTTTCAAACATGATCTATTTCTCCTATCTACCTTCTCGATACAACGAATAACTCACCTTGGATGGAACTTCGATCAAGGCGATACGCAACGGGCTGTCCGCTTCCGCCTGAATGGAAACCGCCCCCAATTCCCCGGCATGAACCACAGCAAAGTAGCGAGACTCCAGGTAATGTTTACCCATCGTGGTTTCATCCACCAGCACGCCTTTGCCGTGGATTACGACTATAGCAAGGGCGCGGTTTGCAGGAAGCTCGCGGACATAACGATGACCCGGCTCAATAAGAATATCCTGCATGGCCGCTTCCGTTTCGATTGTGACCGGTGCCCCTTCGCCGATAACGTGCTTGAGAGTCACCCCGTCGCGGGTCTCGGTCGGAAAATCTTCGTGACTGAATTCCCGGTAGGTGGGAGGTTGGGTGATCGCTTCGCTCAGATTCGGCTCGAACCAGATTTGGAAAAATTCGTTATGATCCGCTACCGTTTCTTCTTCGTGGGAAACTCCCGAACCGGTTTGCATGACCTGGGCGCCACCGGCTTTCACCCGGCTTTTGGTTCCCAGCGTGTCGTAATGACCGATCTCCCCTTCAATGGCGTAACTCATAATCTCAAACGCCTGATGCGGGTGGAGTCCGATCTTGCCATAGCCCTTCGCCGTCGCCCACGCCCAGTAAAACAATGGACCCAGGTTTTTCGGCGCAGGGCCGTCCTGCGGGAACCCGATGGGTTTGATTTCAGTGATGCGCCCACCGTCGAACTGGCCAACTGCCTGTGCTTCTGGCGGATAAACACTTATTTCGAGTGATTTCGTTTTTGTATTCATGATTTTCCCCTTGATGGCTTTCTCAGCCCTTAAGAAAAAATGTTATTTATCAAAATGAATTTCGATCTGGTGACCGTCGGGATCGGGAAAGTAAATTGAAACCCCTTCACCCCAGTCACGCGGTTCGCCGTCCATTGTCACTCCACCGTCTTTGAGAGCCTGCAGGGTGGCATCGAACCGGTCATACGAAGCGGTAAATGCAAAATGCAAATAGCCGTCATCGGTCATGGTTTTCTGCGCCGCCGTTAAATCAAGGTCCGGAGATTCAAACAGAGCGATGGCCACATTACCGGCATCCACTTCCACATGCTTCAGCCCGGCCCGGGTTTCAGTCCGCGTGATCACCGGAAACCCCAGGAGTCTGTTGTAGAATTCCAGCGACCGCTCCATATTGCGAACGTTCAAGGCAAAATGATTGATACCGTCGAGTTGTATTTTAGGTTCACTTGAAATTTTATTCATTTTATTATCCTTTCTTTTATACAAGAAAAATACGGTGCTATTTGTTTTTCAGACTTCATTCAACCTTTCAAATGGGAGCCGTCACAAAATGGACCTGTTCCGGTTTTGCCGCAGTCGCAAATCGCGACTTGTTTGGCCTCGGTGATCTTGAATTCCTTGGGTAATTTGCCGGTGTTCAGCTTTTCATGGGACCCATCGCAGTAAGGCTTGTTGGACGATTCCCCACAAGTGCAATAATGTTTGATACCTTCTGTTTCGTCAACCACCGTTGGTTCATTGTTGTAGGGCATGGTGCTCTCCTTCACTATTTAAATGGGCTCGTAGTACTTGCTCTATTGATTACATTGCAGAGCCCGTGCCAAATGCAGAGAAACAATTAATTGCTTTATTTGCAATGAGTTAATAGCACTAAAACCATTTCCAGATACTACTCAAAATCGTAATTAATGATTTTGAATAGTAGTAATACGATTTTGCGTATACAATAACAGCTTAATCAGGAGCGCGAGATGGCGAAGAAACTACAAATCGAAAATGATCCGGGGCTGGCCCAGTTCACCATTGAACGGGCGGACGATGCCATCATCTGGCACGACTGTGACGCGCGTATTCAGCACGTCAATCCGGCCGCCTGCGATCTGTTGGGGTACAGCCGGGAGGAACTGCTGGGGCTGACCATTCAGGATATCAATCCCAACTCCACTCCAATAACCTGGGCGAAATTCTGGAAAGAACTGCAGAAGAAAAAGGTTATCGCGTTTGAAGACGATCATCGTACCCGTGACGGCCACTTGGTTCCGCTGGAAACCAAAGTAAATTTTATCGAATATAAAGGTCGGGAGTACGCCGTGGCGTTTAACCGGGATGTCTCCGAGCGCAAAAAGAGTGAAGAGGAAAGAGCCCACTCCTACAAGGAAATCTGCCGCTTGCGCAATCAGCTCGAATTGGAAAATGAGTATCTGCAGGAAGAGGTTTCGGAACTGCGGACGTTTGGCGATTTTGTCGGGAAGAGTCCCGCCCTGCAGAATATTGTAAGACAGATCGAAATGGTCGCCCCAACCGATGCCAGCGTTCTCATCACCGGTGAATCGGGAACGGGTAAGGAACTCATCGCCCATGCCATGCATACCCGAAGTGATCGCAGTGCGCGACGCATGATTCGCGTCAACTGCGCCTCGATTCCCAGAGAACTGTATGAAAGTGAATTTTTCGGCCACGTCAGGGGCGCCTTTACCGGGGCTGTGAAGGATCGTTCCGGACGGTTCGAACTGGCGCATGAGGGCACCCTGTTTTTGGATGAAGTCGGCGAGATCCCTCTCGAACTGCAGAGTAAATTATTGCGGGTGTTACAGGAGGGAACGTTTGAGCGGGTGGGTGACGAGAGAACCCGCATTTCCGATGTGCGGATCATTGCCGCCACCAATCGCGACCTCAAGCGGGAAGTGGAGGAGGGCCGGTTCCGCGAAGATCTGTATTACCGGCTGAATGTGTTTCCCATCGAAGTGCCTCCCCTCCGCAAACGCAAAGAGGACATCCCACTGTTGGCCGCTCATTTTCTGGAACTGACGGCGAAGAAACTCAAGCATCCCAAACCGAAACTCAGCCAGGCCAACATGAACCAACTGCAAAACTATAGCTGGCCGGGAAATGTCCGGGAACTGCAGAACGTGATTGAGCGTGCGATCATCACTTCACAATCCAATAAACTCCACTTTGATCTGCCCGCTGGCCAATCGGCCCAAGGGGACCCATCCCCCGGCCGCGGGACAACGGTGACGGAAGAACACCCCCGAGTTCTTACCTTTGAAGAAATCAAGCAACTGGACCGCAACAACCTCCTCGCGGCCCTGAAGCAAACCGGCGGCAAGGTGTTTGGTAAAAACGGCGCCGCCGAACTGCTCGATACCCGCCCCACCACCCTCGCCTCCCGCATCAAACGGCTCGGACTGAAAAACTGAGCGGGTATTGAGCCTGTTTCAATAATTAAACTAACGTGAAGTATTATTTTGCCAATCCCGGATCCCTCCGCTCCCTAAATTTAGTCAAAATTCCCTTCATTTTTTCCAGTATTTTAAAGTTTTTGTTATAAATCTCACCTTATCCTCCACATCCATCAAAATAAACTCCTTTAAAAACAAATAGTTAAATAGAATATAAAAATTCTACAAAATGTTTAGATTTTATATTGACAAAACTAGATAATTGTCTAATATTGTACTTAGACATTGCGTCTAACTATTAACTCTGATAATTTATAAATACAAACAAGGGGATTCAAAATGAAAACGACAAAAATGATCCAAACACTGACAGTAGTCACCGCCAGCTTGTTTCTTTGCGCCAGCCTAGCCTCCGCTCACAGCGAGCATGATCACTCCAAACTTTCTCTCCAATGGAAATTTTCCAAAAAAGTTGAGGCCAAGATTCAAGACCGGGGGACTCTGAAAGAGACCGGCCATTATGTAGGACTCTCAGCTCATGGGCAAAAGACCTTGAACCGTTATGGCATTCGGTCCGGCAATATCTTCACCGCCCAGATGGATGGCCTCAACGCTTATGTCAAACGAACCTCTGCGGGTATTCAAATCATGGATAGCGGCACGATGAATATTACTGTCAATGAACAACTCCCCATCCGGACCTTGAATTGGATCTCCCGGATTTCTACCGGTAGCGCCAACCATTCCGGCCATGACCATTCCCGGCTACCTTACGAATGGTCTTTCGGTGAATCCACACAGAATCGAATTTCACAACGTCTGGGTTCAGAAGAGGTGGTTTTCGTTGGACTCAACCGTTTCGAACAAAAATTATTGAAAGACTACAACATCAAGATAGGGAACAAGTTTCACACGGTGATCAACGGTCAAACCACGATGGCCGAGCGCACCAGTGGCGGCTTGAGAATCATGGGCCTCTCCAACAATGAAGTGGCTCAAATGAATTCAAGCCAAACCAATATGTAATAGAAGCATCTTTAACAACCTTTACCTGGATACACATTATGTTAGCTGATGTAGAAGAACAGACTGAAAGTTTACTCACGATCGGCGAACTCTCCCGAAGAACCGGGATCACCACGCACACGCTGAGAATCTGGGAGAAACGGTACGATTCCCCGAAGGCGATCCGACTGCCTTCCGGGCATCGGCGTTATCTCCCGAAAGAGATCGAGCGACTGCGGGCGGTTGCACGGGTTATTAAATTGGGATTTCGAGCGGGTAAAGTTGTGGGTGGTACTTTGGAGGAACTGCACAACCTCATGGGTTTTGAATCGAAACGCTCCTCCAAGGTATCGCCCTCTGCTCAATCTGATTTTCTACAAAGCCAGTACGATTCCAAAATCAATCAGTGGCTCGATTGGATTGGTCATTTTGACGAAGAGAATTTGAATTTTGAAATGCATCGGGAATGGGGATTACTGGGACCTCTTGCCTTCATCACAAACCTGGCAAGCCCTTTGGTAACTCGAATCGGGGAGAAGTGGGAGTGCGGCGACTTTACGGTAGCTCAGGAGCATTTTGCCACGGAATTATTGAGCAATTTTCTGGGCACCCGCTGGCGACGCCAGAATGAACGCAAACCCGGCAAAACGGCGATTATTGCAACACTCCCGGGGGAAAGCCACATTCTGGGACTCCAAATGTGTGCGGTGGTGATGTCGACCACCGACTGGAAAATTGTTTCGCTAGGCCTGGACACACCGGAAGAAGACATTGTCGCAACGGTTAACCAGTGTGGCGCGCCTCTCCTTTGTGTCAGCGTATCTGGCTGGTATGGAGCATCCCGAGCCAAACCTATTCTGTGGAGACTCCGAAAAGAGTTGAGCCAAAAAACGGATGTGGTGGTGGGAGGCGGCGGGGCTCCTGACAATCTCGATGGGATAAAGGTTATTGACGATTTCAATCAATTTTACAAATGGCTCAACGATCCCGCGAAAATGTAAATTATTTTCTACAAAGAAAGGATGGCCGTCATGTTTTACGAAGTTCGAATATTGACCCCTAAAGGCGATCTAAAGAAGGTGGTTTCAACGCAGGAGCTGAGCAAAATCCATTGGAGAACTTTCAATGAAATTAAACTATTCTTTTATGAATCAGAAGAGAAGGCAGATAAACAGACTTATATGAGTTGGGATATCTACCAGAGAAAACCGTGACTCCGCTGAGCGGATCACAATATTTATTCATCAATTTATCAGAGGTGCCACATGAGCGTCGAATTCATAAATGTATTAGGCTTGGTCCTCGTTGCATTGGTTCTGGGAGGAATGATGTTTTTTGCATGCATCATGACCCCTCTCGTTTTCACCAAACTCCCGCCGGAAATCTCCGGGCCTTTCATACGGGAAGCGTTCCCGGTTTACAGCCTGGTTATGGCCGCCCTGGCTTTTATATCGGGAGTGATTTTTTTGGGAACGCCTAGCTCACTGCTTTTATTTCTCGTCTTTGCCATGTTTATTTTCGGATGGAAAGTATTGATGCCGGTGATCAACAAGTACCGGGATGCCCAACTGGCCGGAGACTCATCATCCATAAAACTGTTTGAAAGAATGCATCGCGCCAGCGTCGTTTTGAATACGTTTCAATTGACCATAGTGGCCGTGGTTTTTGTTAGGCTAATCCAATAACGGGCAACACAATACTCAGGTTTAAATTCATGCAACCAAAAACAATAACTGCTCCAACGATTCTCGTTGCAGGTGGAACCGGATATGTTGGGAAAAACCTGATCCGGCGTTTAGTGCAATCGTCATATCCAGTACGGTGTCTCTCTCGAAAAAAACGATTGAAGAAAGGACTATTCGACAGCAAGGTAGATGTGGTGCATGGTGATCTGCTGAACTCCGAAAGCCTCGTTAAGGCGTTACACGGAATCGAAACCGCCTTCTATTTGGCTCACAGCCTGGACGCAAAGCAGGACTTTGAAAAAAAAGAATACAAAGCGGCGAAAAACTTTGCCGAGGCCTGCAAGGAGGCGGGAACCCGGAGGATCATTTTTCTGGGCGCATTGGGAAACCCTCAGGAAGGACCCTTATCCCCTCATCTTAAAAGCCGCAAAGAGGTTGGGAATATTTTAAGAGCTTCGGGTGTCCAAGTCATCGAATTTCAGGCATCGATTATACTGGGCTCGGGCAGTCTGTCTTATGAAATGATAAAAACACTCTCTGAAAGATTACCGATCATGATCATGCCGCAATGGACAAACGTTAAATCTCAACCTATTTGCATTCAGGATGTTTTGGATTATTTGGTCAAGGCCGTTGAACTTAAAACCCGCCAGAATGAAATTTTTGAAATTGGAGGCCCGGATCAGGTCTCCTATAAGGATTTGATTGCAGAATATTCCAGACAACGAAAGCTGAAACGATGGCTGTTCCCGGTTCCGGTTTTAACCCCCTGGCTTTCCAGTTTGTGGCTGTCACTGGTCACACCCTTGTACGCGCGAGTGGGTAGAAGATTGATTGAAAGTATTAAAACCCCGACTGTCGTTCACAACGATTGGGCGCGAACCGTTTTTCCCAGTATCAAACCATTGGGAATTTTAAAATCCATTGAGTTCGCTTTGGGAGAAAAGGATGTCTCTCTGGCACATGAGCCCTCTGGTTTGTGAACGTTTTCGGTATAAACAACCCTATTTAAAAAAGATTTGCTGCTCTGCCTCTAAGCCTATGAAATATAAAGAGTAATGTTGGTTTCTGTAAGTAATAACGGACTGCCGACCCTAATCCGGTTATCACAGACAAACAGCGCACTATAATTTCAAGGAAAATCCAAGTATAATGAGTTGCAATTAATTTTCTAAACCTGCGCACAAGGATTTCACCGTGATCAAAGGATTCAAGGTCATGACATTTCATCACACGCCCAACCCGGAGGCGGCCCAGTTCATTATGAGCGGGGATGTAATGAAAAAAGGCACGAAAACATTTTCTTCTCCGGAATTGTCCAAGGGGGATGCTCTGGCCGAAGCTTTGTTCAAAATTTACGGCGTGGAAAATGTATTCATCAAGGAAAACTTCGTGACCATTACCAAATCACCGGTCGTGGCGTGGACCACCGTGATGGAGCCGATCCAAAATGCGCTGGAACAACACACGACCTTTTACGAAACCTGCGATGAGGACGCCCAGCCCGAAACGGAGACGGCCAATATTCTGGAAAAGGTGGAAGTGGAAGATTTTCCGAACCTGACCGATGCGCAAAAATCGGAAGTGATTGATGCCATGTTGGATCATGCGGTCCGCCCTGCCCTTGCGAACGACGGCGGCGGCATCACCCTGTTGGGTGTTGAGGGAAACCTGGTGCGGGTACACTACCAAGGCGCCTGCGGCACCTGCCCGAGTTCCACCACGGGAACCCTGGAGTTCATCGAGAATTTCCTCAAGGACACCCTCAGCAAAGACCTGAAAGTTGAAACCGTCGACACCTCGACCGTTTAAATCCACTTGCTGTGCACTTCCGGCGGCCGGAAGTTTTCAATAAACTCCATCGCCTCTTCCGGCGACTCCACCAGCGCGTACATCTTCAACGTTTCCTCTTTCGCAAACTTCAACTTCACCAGCTTTTCAAAATGGCGGACGATGCCGTCGTAAAATCTCTCGGTATTGATAAACACTAAAGGTTTGAGAGTTTGCTTCAACTGGATCAGAGTAAAGATCTCCATCGCTTCCTCGAGAGTCCCCACCCCGCCCGGCAGAACAATGAACGCATCCGACCGCTCATCCATGATGGCCTTGCGTTCCCGCATATCGCGGGTGACGATCAATTCATCGGCCTCGCCGTATTCGATCTCTACTTTCTTGAAGAATTTAGGCAGGACGCCAGTGACCTTGCCTCCATTTTCGTGCACGCCCCGCGCCACCGCGCCCATCAGGCCAATGGACGCGCCGCCATAGACCAGATCGATCCCCGCCTGCCCCATGCGCCGACCCAGATCGGTCGCGGCGTCCAGGTACACGGCATCGACGGCATTACTGGAGGCGCAAAACACGCATATCGAACGAATGTGTTTCATTTCACTCTCGGCACAGTATCAAGCAGGTTAAAAGGGGACCATTGTAGCCCTTTTCAGGTCCGTTGAACAGGCGGGACATCGACATAAAACTCATTTACTTACAATAAGTTGCATAGGCATCCCTTGACAGATCTGCTCCAGGCTCCCATATTCCATTAAAGAAGCCGGCTCCCTAAGTCGGGGACCCGGAGGATTCTCTGAAATTCTCTGATTCCTAGGAGGTGCACCCATGGAATGGATTGAAGTTGGAACCACTGGAGGATTTTTGCTGGGAGCCCTGGCCGTTTTAGCGGCGGGAGGATTTATGTTTTTTCTTGGCAAGAATATGGAATAACAGGCAGAGTGTTATCTGCACCTGAATTTCACGATGGGTCATCCTTTGGGATGGCCCATTTGTTTATGGCATCTCAGTCCTTCTCGTCGGGGCTGTAGAGCTTGCGATATTCGTCGATGGAGGAGCGATCGGTCATGCCGGAGATGGTGTCGCAAATACGCCGCGGTAGAGACCCCTGATGCTCGTTGGCCAGCACGCTTTCCGGCAGGAGTTGGGGGATTCGGGTGTATGCCTCGAACAGTTTTGTCAGGCACAGTTCGGCTTTGAATTCCATGCGCCGCACCCGGCGGTGATGATACATATTTTTGAATAAAAACTTTTTCAGCTCGTTGTTTTTTTCAGCGACCTCTTTGCTGAATCCCGCCACACGTTTTTGACAGGACCGGACATCGGTCACCGACTGGATACCGTACTGCTCGATATTCGACTGAGTGGTTTTTCGGAAATCGGTGATGAGGTCGTTGATGATGCTTCGAACGATTTGATATTTCTTGAGGTCAAAATCCAGGTTCGTGTATTTCTGCTCCAGCAGTTTTTCATTTTCCTGCCAGAGCGCAACTTCCTGCAGTTGGCCCGAGTCGATCAGGTTGGAAGTGATGCCGTCGTCCAGATCGTGCGCGTTGTAGGCGATGCCGTCGGCGAAATCGGCCACCTGCCCTTCCAGCGAGGGATAGCGGTGACTGGCTTCTTTGAAAAGCGGGTTATCGGTATCCCGGGAATGTTTGCTGAAGCCTTCCTGCACTTCCCAGGTCAGGTTCAATCCCTCAAACTCCGGGTAGCGTTTTTCGAGCACCTTGACGATCCGCAAGCTCTGCTTGTTGTGCTCGAATCCGCCATCGTCTTTCATCAGTTTGTTCAATACATCCTGTCCGGTATGCCCGAAGGGTGGATGCCCCAGATCGTGTGCCAGCGCGATGGCCTCCGCCAGGTCCTCGTTCAATTGCAGGGATTTGCAGATGGAGCGGGTGATCTGCGCCACTTCCAGCGAATGAGTCAGGCGCGTCCGGTAATAATCGCCTTCGTGATACACGAACACCTGCGTCTTGTGTTCCAGCTTGCGAAACGCGGACGTGTGAATGACCCGGTCACGGTCGCGTTGAAACAACGTGCGGTAGGGATGCTCGTCTTCCTTATGCGCGCGACCCCAGCTCTCCCCGCTTTTGACGGCAAACGGAGCCAGGTATTCGTTCTCCAGCTTTTCAATATCCTGACGCTTGATCAATTTTCACCTTAAATAAGAGAGCTAAAAAGAATACTGTCACTAAGAGCCTGTCGAAGAGGGACAACGCGTCATGCTTCGACAAACTCATCATGACAGCAAATCCGCTATACGAGCTCATCGGCATTGTATCGGATTCAGGCCGATTTTCAATGTCCTTCGCCGCACTCTGGCAACTGATTCGGGATTTTGTTAAGGTGGACGCCACGTCTGCGCTCCATTCGCAGTCTTATAACGGATCAAAGCCACTCTATTAAGGAATCTATGACTCTCGAATCCGACTTTCTGATCATTGGCGGCGGCGTGATGGGGCTGAGCATCGCCCGCGAACTCCGCAAAAGTTTTCACGGGTCCAAGGTGGTCCTGATCGAAAAAGAAGATCATTGTGGCGAGCATGCCAGCGGACGCAACAGCGGCGTTCTGCACGCCGGGTTCTACTACACCGCCGACAGCCTGAAGGCCCGCTTCACCCGCGATGGCAACCGGGCACTCACCGAATATTGCGAATCCCACGACCTCAAAATCAACAAATGCGGCAAACTGGTGGTGACCCAGAACGAAAGCGAATTGCAGTGGCTGGATGAATTGATGAGCCGGGCGGAGAAAAACGGCGTCGCCCTGCAAATTGTGGATCAAAAAGAAGCGGAGTCGATTGAGCCCCGGGTCAAAACTTTCCAGCGTGCTCTATTCTCCCCGACCACCTCATCGGTGGACCCCGGCGAAGTCATGGCGCATCTCCATAAAGACGCACTGGCCGAGGGCGTGGACGTTCATTTGGGAGTGCGTTACCTGCAACGGACTGCGACCGGCATTCGAACCACTGCAGGAGATTATAATGCGCGCTACATTATTAACTGCGCCGGGTTGTACGCCGACACCATCGGACGCGATTTCGGATTCTCCAAGCACTACCGCATTCTGCCGTTCAAGGGCCTGTATCTGTATTCCAATGAGCCGGCGGGATCGCTCCGCACCAACATCTATCCAGTGCCCGACCTGCGCAACCCTTTCCTGGGCGTTCACTTTACCGTAACCGCAAAGGGCGCCGTCAAGATCGGGCCGACGGCGATCCCGGCTTTCTGGCGGGAACAATATAAGGGAGTGGAAAATTTCAACTCTTCCGAGCTGATTGAAATTCTGTTCCGGCAGGCCGGCCTCTTTTTTTCCTCCAACTTTGATTTCAAACGACTCGCCTGGGAAGAAATCCAAAAATATTCACGAAGCCATCTGGTATCCCTTGCTTCCAACCTGCTCCAGGGCGTCCGCAAGAGCCAGTACAAACAATGGGGGCCACCGGGAATCCGGGCCCAATTATTGGATCTCAGAGGAAAAAAACTTGAAATGGACTTCGTTGTAGAAAGTGATGGTGAATCGATGCATATACTGAACGCCGTCTCCCCCGCCTTCACCTGCGCCTTTCCATTTGCCGAATATGTGTGCCAAAAAATAGAACCGCTGACAGGATAAAGAAATCATTTCAGGACCGTGCCAAAGGATCGCCCTTTTGCTAAGGAGAGCCTTGAGGTTTCTTAAATCGAAACCCGATTCTGTCCTGATCCACCTCCCTTGGGCTAATGCATTATTTTTCTTGACGTTATTTCCTTCATCCCCTATCCTTTAAATATGCAGTGCGATAATTGTGGTTACATATTCTTTCAGCCTTCCAAAAAGTGCGCTTGTTGTAGTGCGCCTTATGCGCCGGCTCAGTCCGCTTTTGATCTGGGACAGGAAAACCTGTTCACCATCTTCGAGATGGCACCCGGTGAGGGTGGAGTTTCGGGCGGCATGGGAACGACCGGGACGGACGCCGGGGTTGAGGATTATAATTTTACCGATGATTTTGATACCGGCGAAACCGAGTATGGCGTGGATGAAAATGTCCTCGACCTGAGCGATGCGGAAGCCGAAGGTTTTGGTATAGGTGCCGCCACCGGGGCTATGGGCGTTGATGATTTTGAATTTGACACCTCAGGCATGGATGACACGCCTTCCATGGAAAGTGCCGGACCTGATAATTTTGACATGGGTCTTTCCGACGATCTCACCGATGGCGAAGCGACTTCTATGGGAACCCTGGAAACTGAACCGGCAGATGATGCTGTGGACCTCGATTTTGAGGACGAGTTTGATGAAGTAGAAGGCCTGGGATTTGGAGACGACGAATCTCCCACTGAAGAGGCCCAAGAAGGTGGCACCGCAGAAATCAGCTTGGATACCGATTTGGAACCTGAGATTTCCCTCGAGCCGGAATTGGACATCGATGATGACCAACCCACTTTGGAACTTTCCGACGAATCGGGATTAGATTTAGATATGGACGACGATCAGCCCTCTTTGGAGCTTTCTGAAGAGCCCTCCCTGGAACTTTCTGAGGAACCTGACCTGGATAGGGGAGAATCGGATACTTTCGAAGAGGAACCCTCTCTGGAACTTTCCGAGGACTTTGATCTTGCTGAAGAACCGGAACTGATGGACGTTTCTGAAGAACCCGAATTAACCGATTCCCCCATGGACGAATCGGCCGAATTGGAAGATGAGGGTGGAATAGAATTCGATCTCGATGACGTGGATTTAGACGAGCCGGAAGAAGTCACCTATGAGGTTCCTGAAGCAGAAACCGACGGTGAGAAGCCCTCCATGGATATGGATTTCGATGGACTGGAATTGGAAATGGAAACCCCCGACGACCCCGAAGATGAAGAGTTAAAGAAGTAACCCCCCCACTTCCTATTTTGTAGTCTCTTTCGACCCCTTGCGGTACGACCCCCTAAATAGAAACTCTACTTATTCTCCAGGAAATTCGGATTCCCCTTAATTTTACGCTAAAAAGACTCTTTTCCCCCATTTAAGGGAAAACATTGGATTTTGAGTCGATTTTAATTTATAAATTAACCTAAACAAATCCGTCTCCAAAGGAAATTGGCGATTCCAGATTGTTCAGGAGCAAACGTCGAGAACACCATCCACCTTTGGCGACTGGGAAGCTTTTGGTTCCAGCATTTCCATTTCACCTTTTCCTGATATCCTCAATGATGCCAGCTCGTTTCGGACGTCGTTATATCGCGTTTTTGCTGGATATCTCTTTTTTGGAAATACTGGGTGTATTAACCACCATGCCTCTGGTCAATCTAACGGACCAGAATCTGGCGAAGATCCTGATCCGCTGGTTTGCCATGGGAAAGATCAGCCCGGAGGGTGTTTGGCTGGTGGCATTGTACGTCTTGCTCTTGGGATTGCTGTGGGGCATGTATTTTGTCGGGTTTACCGCTATCTGCGGACAAACTCCCGGAAAAAGAATCATGGGCTTGCACGTTGTTAATGAAAACGGAACGCCTGTGGATTGGGAGGCCGCATCGGTCCGGTGTTTCATCGGTTATCCCGTTTCGCTCTTGCCATTGGGCCTGGGATGTTACTGGGCTCTGGTGGATAAAAAGAATCAAGCTTGGCACGATAAAATTGCCGGGACTCTGGTGATAGGGCCCGCGACTTCATAAACCTTAATATTGCAGGAATCAGACTCAATGAAAAAAACGTATTTGTTGGCCCCAGGACCGACTCCGGTCCCAGAAACCATTAATCTCGAAATGGCCGCACCGATGGTGCACCATCGGACTCCGCAATTCAGCAAGATCTTCGGCGAAGCGGCCGAAGACGCCAAGTACCTGTTCCAAACCGAACAGGACGTCATCATTCTGGCGGCCACCGGCACCGGCGGCATGGAGAGTTGCATCACCAACCTGTTCTCACCGGGCGATAAGGTCCTGGTCGTCAACGGCGGAAAGTTCGGGGAACGCTGGGGCAAAATCAGCGAATCGTACGGCCTCGTACCAGTCTGGATCAATGTCGAATGGGGACAGGCGGTCGACGCCAACAAAGTGAAAGAAGCATTGGATAAAGACAAGGACATCCGCGCGGTCCTGGTGCAGGCCAGCGAAACCTCCACCGCCGTGGCGCATCCGATCGAAGCCTTGTCGAAACTGACCCGTGACCGGGATGATGTTCTTCTGGTAGTCGATGGCATTACCGGCGTGGGTGTGTTTCCTCTGCCGATGGACGAGTGGGGGATCGATGCCCTTGTCACCGGTTCCCAAAAAGCACTGCAACTGCCACCGGGCCTCGCCCTGGTAGCGTTGAGTGACAAGGCCTGGAAGTTTGCCGACCAGTCCAAGTGTCCGCATTTCTATTTCGACCTCAAGAAAGAACGTAAAAACCTGGCTGCCCAAACCTCGGCCTACACGCCTGCAGTCTCTCTGGTGATCGGACTGCGTGCCGTACTGAAAAGCTTTAAGGAAGAAGGAATTGAGAACGTGCACAAACGTCACAACCGTCTGGCGCGTGCCACCCGTGCGGCAACCCAGGCGTTGGGACTGAAGATGGTCGCACCCGACGCGCCCGCCGACAGCCTCACCGGCGTGTTTCTTCCCGACGGTATTGACGGCGGCAAGTTCGTCAAAAGCCTGCGGGATGACTTTGGGGTCACCATGGCAGGTGGACAGGATCAATGGAAAGGTAAAGTCGTCCGCATCGCGCATCTCGGTTATGTGGATACGTTCGATACCATCGTCGCCATTGCGGCCATTGAGATGGCGCTCAAAAAATTCGGCCATGCCGTGGAAATGGGCAAAGGCGTTGCGGCGGCGCAGGAGATTTTGCTCGAAGCATACTAAAAGGTTTTCGGTCGGCCAACGGACGAAAATCTTCTCAAGTACAAATAAAACTAATTTTAAATTTTTGGAGTTTTGAAATAATGAAAATTCTGGTCAGTGACAATCTGTCCAAACTGGGTGTGGAAATATTACAAAAGGAAGCCGGCATTGAGGTTGACGTCAATACCGGTCTGGCGAAGGAAGAGTTGATCAAGATCATCCCGCAATACGACGGATTGATCGTGAGAAGCGCAACCAAAGTCACCGCGGATGTGATTGCGGCGGCGACAAACCTGAAGGTGGTGGGCCGCGCCGGAGTGGGGGTCGACAACATCGACCTCGAAGCGGCAGGCAAAAAAGGCATTATCGTGATGAACGCGCCGGACGGCAACATGATCACCACCGCCGAACATGCCATGGCACTGATGTTGAGCATGTCCCGCAACATTCCACAGGCCAACGCTTCCGTCAAACAGGACAAAAAATGGTCTCCGAAAGTCTTTATGGGAGTCGAGTTGTACGGAAAAACGATGGGCATCATCGGTCTGGGCCGCATCGGCTCTGTCGTTGCCGACCGTGCCAAGGGGTTCGCCATGAAGATCATCGCCTACGATCCGTTTGTGTCCAAGGAGCAGGCGGAGAAAATCGGGGTGGAGATTGTGGAGTTGAAGGATTTGCTCCAACGCGCCGACTTCATCAGCTTGCACTCGCCAAAGGTGGGCGACAAACCCCTGTTGGGCAAGGATGAACTGAACAGCGTCAAGCCGGGGGTTCGCATCATCAACTGTGCCCGCGGTGGATTGATCGACGAAGCGGCCCTCATCCAGGCTATCAAGGATGGCAAGGTAGCCCAGGCAGCTCTGGACGTGTACTCTAAAGAACCGCTCAGTCCCGACAGCCCGCTCATGGATGTTCCCGAAATCATCTGCACGCCGCATCTGGGTGCATCAACGGGCGAAGCGCAGGATAAGGTGGCCATCGCCATCTGCGATCAGATGATCGATTTCCTGAAATACGGAAGCATCCGCAACGCGGTCAACATGCCTTCCATCGACGAAGAAACGCTGAAACAGATCAAGCCGTATCTGGACTTGGGATCGGATCTGGGACAACTGGCTTCACAATTGGTCGAAGGCCCCATCACTCAAGTCAAAGTTCAGTACAATGGTGACGTGTCGAACCTGAATGTTCAACCCATCACGATTTGTGTTTTGAAGGGGTTGTTGACGCGTTCTTTGGAAGGGGTCAACATGGTCAATGCACCGTTCATCGCCAAGGAGCGCGGCATTGAGGTGCAGGAGTTGAAGAGCAACGAGATCAAGGACTACACCAGCACCATCCAGGTGCAGGTGACCACGAATCAGGGCTCTCGCGATATCACCGGAAGTATCTTCGGTAAAGGCGACCCGCGCATCGTGAGGTTCGATGAATATCACTTCGAAGCGGTCATCTCCAAACACATGTTGATTTTGAGCAACAAGGACGTTCCAGGAGTTATCGGCAATCTCGGTAATGTGTTGGGCAAGCACAACATCAACATCGCCGGGTTTCATCTGGGCCGCCTGGAAAAAACGGGGAATGCGGTGTCGGTGGTTAATATTGATTCGCCGCCGACCAGCGAGACCTTGCGGGAATTGCGGGAAACACCCAATGTGGTTGAGGTCCATTCGGTCGTTCTCTAGCAAACCGCGCAAACAACAAAACCCGCTCTCCAAAAGGGAGCGGGTTTTTTATTTTTAAACGCCGGACTGCTCCGGCATCCATCAGAAAAGCTCTACTTCTTTTCCCCGGCCTCAGTTGTCTGCCCGAATGTTTGAGCAATGACCTCGTTAATAGCCTTCTCACCTAAAATATTATATACGGCGTTGGCCGACTTGAAGTGGGCGCTGGTGAACAGGCTCATTACCTTTTTGCTGGAATACCCGAGCATCATAAATTCGTGGGCGTAATTTTCGGCCACCAGGCGCAGGGTTTTATCGTCCGCGTCTTCGTCGCCGGTGGGTGGGCCTTCATCGGGATTGATGTCGTCCTTGACTTCGTAAACGTAGATCAAATGCCAGCCAAATTCGGTTTTGATGGGACCCACGACGTCCCCTTCCTGCGCACTGAACGCCGCTACCTCAAAGGGACGGACCATGGCGCCTTTGCCGAACCAGCCAAGATCGCCGCCGCGCTTTTTGGAGGGACACTCACTGTACTCTTCGGCCATTTTGGAAAACTCGGCACCGTCATCTAATTTTTTCTGTATTTCCTCCGCCAATTCCTTGGTCGCGACCAGGATGTGACGGGCTTGGACTTTTTTGACTTTCTTCTCTGGGTTACTCATAGCTTTCCTGCCTTTATTTTGAATTGATATCCATCAATTTAATTTCAAACCACAACACTTTTTGAATTTTTTCCCGGACCCGCAAGGACAGACTTCATTGCGTTGGACCTTGTGGGGCGTGGCTTCCATTTTGGGAGAGGACTTCAACAACTCCTCACCAATCTGTTTGGCTTCCTTGTAACGCTGTTTCAGAGTATCGTTGAGATTGGGAATAAACTGGATAAATCCTCTAAGGAGTTCACTATTGGCCGGCTCGAGCTTGGCCTCCTCTTCTTCCCGTTGTTCTTCATTGAAGTAATAGGTGTAGGAGAAAATGGGAGGCGGGCGATCCTCGGAGGCATCGAACTTGTAAAACGTCAGGTGAACACTTCTGTTGTCAGTGCGCGGATCCAGCTCGTAGGCCTCTTCAGCGAAATGCTTTTCCTCATTATATTTAAAGTCCAACAGTTGCTTCGCGCGGGGAAACAACTCCATATAATTGACGTAGCGTCCCGACTCGAACACGAGATAGGACATGGGGTTATTCTCCCCATAAGCCTTGGCCTCCATATACCTCTGCTTAAACAGGATGATCATCTCATCCGTCACTTCCTGCATGAATTCGTCGAGGATGGATTTTTGGGAGGCGGTCAACTCGGGATGATTGGGCAGAATCCCCTGCGTTTTATTGAAATTCAACAGAAAGGAAAACCGATTATCATCGTCCTCCTTATCACAAAGAGAAATGGTGACATGATTGCAATCACAAAAAGGATTGGTGCAATAGTAGTCCTCTAAAACGTAGAGACTCTTGAAGTCCTCTTCCTCAAACCGGTAAGTCATGACCGAGTTCAGGCTCTCTTGATTATTGACAACACTATACGCTTCGATGACGCTTCTCCTTCTTCACGACATTAATTCCAGGGCTCACTCTTCTTCCGCAATGGTCCGCACTGCCCGGATGGAATCCTTGGATGGATCGTCCCGGTTATTGATATTGGCATGGCCGTAGCGGTAATAAAAAATTACCGCGCCGTTATGGGGTCTCAGATCGCATGTCCAGACGGTATGGCCGCCTCCCGGCGAAAACGCTTTGTCGATAAATATTTCAAACCGGTCGCAGTCGCGAATAGATACTTCCTCGTCAAACAGGCTTTCCGCTTCTTCCAGATTGGGCATACGCCAATCGTTATAGCCGGCAAACTTTGTATTGTTCAATTCCCGGATATAATCCTCGGCTTTATACCAGGTATGATACATGCTCTGGTCCTGGAACCCGTCGGTTTGCTTCCACATCAAACCTTCTTCCGTATCAGTGACGGTTCCATCCCCGTTATCTTTAAAGCGCTTTGCCATCGATAGTACTTATCCGTCCGATCAAACTTTGTTCATATCGCGTACCAGACGGGTAGAACCCCTCGAAATCCGGTAGACATCGTCGTACATCATTCCGCCCTTGCGGTATCCAAAGCGAACGGCCTGAATTTTATTCCGCACGTCGCTGGTCCAACACAAAAACCCGAACCCTCCGGGGAAAAGAGTATGCAAATACGCCTTTTGCCCCATATGGTCCTTATTGACCTGGGTCTTATCGTACAAACTTTTCGCTTCTTCCGTCGTGGGAAGCCGCCAATCGTTGTAACCGGCAAAATGAGACTGACTCATCTCCTTCGCGTAATCGCGGGACTGAACCCAGTTGAGCCACTTACCGGTCATCTGATAGGTATCCTGCTTGAGCCAAACCAGCTTCCGTTTGAGATCAATCACCGTATGCTCATCCGCCTCAGCAAACCGCTCCGAACCGGCTGTGGGGCCGGGAGTCGATTCGGAAGGGGTCGTCACTCTTTTTCCTCGGGACGCAGTGTGCGAACCGCGCGCACACCATGGCTTCGCAAGCCTTTTTTATGAAACTTATAATCCCCACTGAAATAGTTGAATCGCATGGCTATCGTGTTGTCGGTTTTATGCAGCGTTTTGGTCCAGGTGGTCTGTCCGGCACCGGGAGGAAACACTGAAACCAGATACAGGGTATCGCCATAAGTATCGACTACGGGGTTGTTGGGATCGTGGATGGATTGCGCCTCTTTACGTGTGGGCAACCGCCAGTCAGTGTGACCGCCGAATTCTTCTTTACTGAGTATTCCAACCTGAACCTTGGCTTCGGACCAGCTGATCCACTTGTCCAAATCCAGGAAGGAATCATCCAGCTTCCACATCAATCCCGTTTCCAGATCGCTGACGGTGCCATTGTTGTGAACCACATAGCGTTCCTCCGGAGGTAATTTTGATGCGTCGATTATGGAGCGAACAGGACGGATGCCGCTCGGGAATCCTTCATTTTCGCGGGCCAGCCAATATTCGTAGTCAGCGCGGTAATCGTAACCCATCGCCGCCTTAGCGCCACGGGTTTCGGTGGTCCAGGTCGTATACCCGCAACCGGAGGTAAATACCGGGTCAATGTGGGTTTCACACCCTTCCATGTCGGTATTGCTGAATTCGGGATCATACAACTCGTGGGCTTCCTGCCTGTTCGGGAATCGCCAGTCCGAGTGTCCGGCGAATTTTTTTTCGTTCAGTTCTTTGATATATTCCTGGCCCTGCCACCACGACACCAGTTTACCGAGCTTCACCCAGGTATCGTCCTTGGCCCACATCAGGTTTCTTCGCGTATCGGTGACGGTCTCATCACCGTTGTCAACAAATCTGGTTTTAACTTTGGTTCCACTCATAATAAGGTTTTCCTCAAGTGTTTCTTCTGCGACCCACGGTTTTGACCGGGTCTTTTCGACAGATCCTTACGGACCCGAAAGCATATTCATCGGCGCTGGCGACTTGCCCCTGAGTGTAATCGAATCGAGGTCGCCGTGTGGAGGTGTCTGCCATAGTCCATTGCATTTTGAATGAACCTTCGGGAAACAGAGGGTCGATATGAAGAACCTCACCGGTTTTGCTGGTATTCTTCCATTCCGCGTCGTACAGAGTGGCCGCCTCTTCGCTGGTCGGCAGGCGCCAGTCTGAAAATCCACCGATTTTACGAACATTTTTTCTTTCGGCAAACTCCTTGGCTTCGTGCCAGTTGTAATATTTCCCTCGATCCTGCCAGGAGTCTTTTTTCAGCCAGTATAATCCTGTAACGGTATCATGAACGACAAAGGGTCCGTGCGCCACGAACCGCTTGGGGCCTTCATCAACAACTTCCAGTTTGTCGGCTTGCGCATCATGAACAACCGGTTTGGTTTCTTCGTCTGCCATAGCGTAACTTCTCCCTTAATCGGTATAACCGATCTCGACGTTGTCCTCATCAACATTGACAATCACCGGAACCACATAATCGCCGTTGGAATATTCCAGCATTTTCTCAAGACCCTGCGGATTGTTATCCACATTGACATAGATAAAAGGCTTGCACTGTTTCTTATAATCCTGACGGGCCTTAGTGGTGTAAGGACAATCGTCTTTCCCAAATATCATGTAGTGACTCACAACAACACCTCTCTTCGGGCTTTCATCAAGCCCCGGACTTTAACCTTCAAATTTTTTGGTCTCGCTCCGCCAATCCGGTTCCCAAGACTCTTTCAGTTCATCACGAACCACCCGGACATGACAAAATTCGTTGTCCTTGTGTTCCCACATATCATTGCCGGTAATGTAGCTGAATATCATGGCGTATTGCTGGTAGCCCGGCTTTTCCTCATACGTCCAGGTATTGTGTCCGCCACCGGATGTAAACATGGGGTCAATATGGATTTCCGCGCCATCCTTGTCCCGGTTGGACACGGCAAACGCGAACAGCGATTTGGATTCATCAAACCCAGGTAGCCGCCAATCGTCAAAGCCGGCGAATTTCTTTTCGTTCAACTCTTCAATATGGTCGTTGGCCTCAAACCAATTGATGCCGTACCCGAAATCGGCAAAGGAGTCGCTTTTTTTCCACATCAGATTGGATCTGGAATCGCTGATCGTCTCATTACCGTTGTCGACAAACTGAGGGACGTCGGGTTCCTCTTCCGACTCGTCTTCTTCAATTTCCTCCCAATCGTCATCGCCGATCCACTCATCGACATCGAAGCCTTCATCATCTTCGAAGCCGTCATCCTTCGGCAGGGTCTTTTTGGCTTCCTCACCGGGGATCTTTTTTTCTCCCGAGGGGTCCTTCACTTCTTCTTCCGACACGATGATTCTCCTTTTCGCCGATCAGATTTGGGGCGGCGGGTTACGATTTCAAGCGTCCCTTACCAGGCGGACCGAAGTTCCCGTGGTCGAGACCTGTTGATCCACACACACTTCTTTGATGACAGGGAAATAGCATTTCCAGGCATAGGAGTCGTACCGCGTTTCCGAGGTCCAGTAACTCCATTCTCCTCCTGCCTGATAATTGGCAACGGAACGTTTTTTTTTTGAGGGAAGGTTCACGAACAGCTCCTCATAGGCTTCCTTCGCTTTGAGCAGGCCTCGCATTTCGCTTTTCGTAGGCAATCGCCAGTCGGAAATCCCCAGATACTTCTGCTCGTTACAGGCATCCCGGTAGGCGTTGGCCTCGTCCCAATTGAGCCACTTGCCCAATTCTTGCCGGGAATCCTTTTTGGACCAGATCAAATCCTCGTCCACTTGAGCGATGGTTCCGTTACCGTTATCTTTAAACAGATTTTCCCAGCTTGACATATTAAGTTACCAAAACCCAAAACCAACTTCTCGCCTGGGTTCTTGTGAGTTTTTCAGAGCGGCCATACCCCCTTCGAGGGCGGCCTCTATAACACCCTAAATTTTAAGAAAGTTTAATGTTAAAGTATCACCCACACATGCATTTTTCAACACCTAACCGAGGCAAAATCGCCGAGCCGCCCTTTTTCGGCAAACGCTTTGAAATTAACGCTGATCGGTGATGTACATGCCTTTCTTGGGGGGAATTTTACCCAGGGTAGACTTTGTTGCCTCGTCCATCGTTCCGCGCACCAGGCGAATGCTGGTATCCAGGGTGTCATCCACCTCTTTATGGCCTCCGGTTCCGCTACCAAACGAAAACACATACGCGGTGATTTTGCCCCGTGAATTGTTGGTCCAGGTATCATATCCACCGCCTTCGGTGAACACGGGATCGATATACAGGGGCATTTCGTACTTGTCGAAGATGGATTTTTCCTTCTCCCGGTAGTAGAGAGAATGGGCTTCTTCCTTACTGGGCATTCGCCAGTCATTGTATCCGGCGAAGGACTCTTCATTCATTTTAATGACGAATTTTTTGGCGGCAGAAAAGACGAGAAACCTTTTAAATATGTTATAGGAATCGCCCTGCATCCACATCAGCTTGCTTTTATTGTCGGTGACGGTCCCGTCGCCATTGTCTATATATCGTTCTTCCATAGTGCCCCCTTCAAACCCTATCGCATGAGTTTCGCTTCAGTATTTAGATAAGGTCCCTGGACATTCGGTTCAAAAAAAAAAGCCGGAAGGTCGAAACCCTCCGGCTTTTATAAGACTAATGTAATTTTAAAGCTTAGCGATTGGCCTCAGAGCGATGACCTGTAACAGCGCCAATACCCCGCTCGGTACCTTCAGGAATACCCAAGCCAGGCTCAATGTAGGTGTTGGGGCGAACATGGTCAATGTGGTAATTGGACTGATAGGTTTTCCCGGAACCTGCATCAATTCTCCAGTCATGTCGGTCAAATCGCTGACGCTGACAATTAACAACCACGTCTCCCGGACCTTTGTTGGTGAAAACAGTCTTCTTGGCCATAGCGTTAGCCTGGTAACCGCCCGGTGCAATTTGGCGGGTTACATCTTTACCCCAACCATAAGCCATGGGACCCAGGTTGAATACCAACGCAGTGTCTTGATCTTCACTGGTGTTGTAGGCGATCCATGAAGCATTTTCACAAACAGAGCTTTGCCCTGACTTCAGGGTGGTTTCATTTGCTGAGGCCAAAGACGTGAAGGCCAACAGAACGAAAGCCACGGACAGGACGGCAATAAATTTTCTTACCATTGTGCTCCCCCTTTCAAATTAGTTATGTTTTAAGAACTTTACTTTTATATATGTAAAAAAGCCGATAGGACTCAAAAACTCTTTTTTGATACGGTTCGAACATCCTTCAAAACCCGCCCGTTATACACCGCTCCCATGGCCCGCTCCTTGTGAGAGCCCACCACTGGTCTTGTATGGAAGGGAAAATATCAAAACCTGCCTACCAAGTCAAGGTATTAATTCTAACACAATCCTTGAATTATAAGGCCCTAAAAAACAAAGACTTCCGCCGAGGCCAGACAGCCCCCACAACCTCCTTCTCAGACCTGAAATTTGAGGGAGGTCAAGTTTATCAAGCATGTGGAGTTCATCAGAATACGCTCCCCCTCCTCAGTCAGGTCGTTGACCACCAACTGGATCGATTTCAAACTGGTCAAGGTGGTGGAACCGGCAAGAAATTCCGCACCCACATCGGTGATACGATTGGACTTCAGGTTTATCGTTCTCAAATTGGAAAAGATGGGTGACTCGGCAATCGCCTTGACTCCCACATCGCCGATATCGTTTTGCGATAGGTCCAACGCACGCAAGGTGGACAATTCTTCGCATTGAGCCAGTTCCTTCGCGCCAACCTCACGAATATATTTTGCCTTGAGGTTGAGCACTTGCCCGTCTTTGCTCAGATGTGTTTTAATCAGTTTTTTTATATCCGCCATGAATAGCCTATTTCTATTTTCGTTGAAATTAAATTCAGCTCACCCCAAGCCTTCGATGTCTTTGGCTTCAAATCCGTATTCGTCATACGCCTTCCACCCCTCGGCCAGCATTTTCTTGGCATATTTGACCATCAAATTGGCTTGGGAATGACTGGGGTCTATTTCCAGTGTCTTCTTAATCAGCTTCAGGGCTTTTTGAACATCCTGAATTTCGCCCCCATACTTGGCAATCTGCCGAGATTTATCGATGAGATCCGATCCCCATTTGTAATAAATATTGGCCAGCTGAACCGGTGCTTCCTTGCCGATGTAGTCCACCAGTTCCTCATCAGCTTTTAACTGCGGAAGAAATTCCATCGCTTTCTGGAAGTGATGAATTGGAATCGTGTAATCTTCCTCGAAAACATCTACGATGGAATCGCCCGGCTTATGAGCGGAATGCAAACCGACGGAGCTCTTCACCACCACGGATTGAATTCCCGACAGTAGCTGATGGAAAATTAGATTGCCCATTCCATAGTGAATGATAGCATGGAAGTCCTGCTCCGTATCGCATTCAAGCGCGTGTTCGTATTCAACTTTAGCCTCTTCCCGATCCCCCAGCTCCTCAAGGGCTTCCGCCAGGTTGTAATGATGAACGCAATTATCCGGTTCTTCTTCAAGGGCCGCACGAAACTCCTCGATCTGCGCCTCCAGATCGAACTCTGCCAGATCCCCGCCTTCCTTCTCAAGCTTGTCGAGGGCCGCCTCGTCCTCGTCCTCATCCTGCGGGCTGAGATCGGTCTCTTCTTCAGTCGCGGCCTCTTGCTCCGGAACAGTGTTTTCTTCTTTATCTTCTGGGTTCATTTTTTGGCCTGTTGCGAACCGTTGTTATCGCGCACCGCGCGAATCACACTGAGAGAGTGCTGGATGCCCCCCTTCATGCTCAAATAAGACTTGCCCCGGATGTAGTTGTACCCCCAGGCCATATCCCCCTTGGCCTCTTCACTGGACCAGTAACAGCAATGGCTCTTGCCGAATATGGGGTCGATATGCAGTTCGTTTTTGGTCCAGTAATAGCTCCAGGGGATCGACTGCGTTTCATCAAACAGAGCGGCCAGTTCCTCGCGGGTGGGCAGGCGCCAGTTGCTCGCTCCCCCAAATTTGGCTTCATTCAACTCGCGAATATAATCCTGGGCCTTGTTCCAATTGATCCACTGCTTGAGGGTTTGATACGAATCGATCTGGACCCAGATCAGTTTTGTTTCGAGATCACTCACGGTTCCGTTTTTATTGTCCTGGAACCGGGGATTATCGGAAGCGGGAGCAACGTCTTTTTTCGGCTCGGTCAGCGTTAAAATCTGCCCGCCGAATTCATAATCCGTCTTGTCTTCCTTGGCCTGTTGCGCCGTCGGGTTATCCATCGTCTCGCCTGCCAGACCGGCAGAAGGAGCAATCACCAAGGCTGTCGCCAGAAAGACGATTGCCAACGTGGACAGGGTCTGCCGTTGAATCGGGTCGATCTCTGCCATGCGTTGGCTCCTCATCCTACTCGTCCATCGGAGCCCAGTCAGGCTCCCAGGACAGGCACACCCCAGAGGGATTGCTAAACTGTTTTTCTTCGTTACCCACCGATCCCCATTTGGCGACAAAATTCAAGTCCGGATCGAACTTTTGAATTCGGTGATTCAGTGTGTCGACGACAAAGACAAAACCGTAGGGGTCTTCAACCACCGCCATCGGGCAGTTGAACTGGCCATCGCGTTTTCCGAATTCGCCAACGACCCGGATAAAGTTTCCTTCGCGGTCGAACAATTGCATCCGGTTCTGGCTTTTTTCCACCACCAGCAGGGTGCCGTCGTTGCGTACGGTGATATCGCAGGGGAAATTGAAGCGCCCTTCCTCAAATCCGTACTCGCCGAACTTGGATAGAAACTGCCCGTCTTCGTTGAAAATCTGGACGCGCTGGTTGTCGCGGTCGGCCACATAAATATTGCCTTCCTGATCCACGGCGACCCCTGTGGGGAATTTACAGAATCCGTCGAAGTCTCCCGGAAAACCGAATCCCAGTAGATATTCGCCGTCGTCGTCGTACCGCTTGAGGGAATGGTTGTGAGTATCGGCCACAAGGATGGTTCCTCCGGGCTCGGCCAGGATGGCTTCAGGCCAGTAGAACTTTTCCTGCCCCCAACCCTCGGTGCCAACCGCGAGGATGAAATCACCTTCGGGATCGAACTTCTGGATACGATGGCAACCGGTGTCCGCCACCCAGACATTCCCTTCCTTGTCCACGGCCACGTCGAAAGGCCCTTTGAACAATCCTTCGCGATAAGGGGGACGGGTCCCGGCGGATTTACCAAACTGAAATAGAAATTTACCATTACCGTCGAACTTCTGGATACGGTCGTTCCCGGAGTCTGCAATCCAGACATACAATTGGGAGTGGTCGACATCCGCCCACTTGGGTTGTTCCTCAGGAAGAACTCCTTCCGCTCCCTCGATCACCTCCAGAGCACCGGTAGCGGCTTCTGCTGTGCTTCCCTGCTGTGCTGAGTTCTGCTCTAAATCATCTTGCGCCATTGGGTATATTTCCTGTGACCGACACCGGTGAACGGCGTGGCCTTACGCTGATTGCTAAAGACTCTTCTAAACGAAAACGGAAGCCGGTGAAGGCTTCCGCATTGATTATGTGTTCTCGGCTCAACTACAAGCCCATATTGATATAGCCACACCCGTCATGGGAAATACCTTCAGGACTGCCTATTCCAGCCTTATTCCACCATGAACTTTTTCACATCCAGAATCTGGTACTCGAAGTCACAGGCATTCTGCAATTCATTCAGACGCTCATTCCATTCACGCTGAAAGTTATCCAGGTTCTCCATGTTGGGCTTTTTCTTCATCAAGCTGACTTCCTTGTACACCGGCTTGACGAGATTTTTATGGATCTCCTGAATCACGTTACGGACACGGATAATACAATCTTTGGTAACCGTCTCGCGGGTCACGCCATCCACTTTTTCCAGCAGACGCAGGAAACCCTGAATGGAACCCAGATGCTTGAGATAGGCTTCCGCCAGCATGTGGTTGTATTTCAAACCGCAGTCAATGTAACCGGCCATCAGGTAAACACCGACATGATGGTCAAACTGAACGGACAAGGTAACGAGCTTCTGGAGATAATCGACCTCACGGAGATCTTCATCCTCATCTTCTCCCTCTTGCAGTTCTTTCGCCGCTTTGGCTTTCTCGGCCTGCAGTTCTTTTTTTATTTTTTCCAGCTCGGAAAGATCACCAATGGGATCATCCTGCCGCTGATTGCCCTCGGTACCTTCGGCCCCTTGCTGGCTTTCAGCTTCTTCTGTGTTGGTCTCTTGTTCACTCAATGCCTTATCTCCTTCAAAAAAACAATAATCCGCCGGAGTACTTCCGAAAATATATTCAAAATTAACGGTTTAGACGATTTTCGTGGAATCAACCGGATTATATATGGATATCGTCGAGAGTGTCAAGACAATAAGCCCCCTCTTTTCCTCAGGTTTTTCACAATGGGGTTCCATGTAAAAACCCTTGCCTCTTCATACTTTATACATCGTCAGCCAAAAGGCGGAAAACGCCAAAACCCAAACCCTTGATTGACAGAGTGGAGCCCCCTCCACTATGATGATCTTCAATAAATTCCATACATTGAGCCGATCATCTTATGAAGACAGCCTTGATTTTCCCACCGCAATGGTTCCCCAGTCAGCCTTACCTGGCTCTGCCCACGCTGACCGCTTTTCTTCAGCACCACGGCCACGCGGTGGATCAATTCGATTTCAATATCGAAAGTTACGACACGTTCCTCAGCCGCGACTATCTGGAGGAATGCCTGGAAAAAATCACAGGACGCCTCAACCGGCCCGCCTACACCCCGGAGGAAAATGAGGTCAAAGGCGTGTACCGGGAAATTCTGGGCGACACCGATTTTCTGGAATCCGTTCTGAACGGCGTGGAGGATGCCAAAAATGCAATGAGAACCGAGGAGATGTTTTTCCAGTTCCCGGTTTACAAGCAGGCTTATACCACCCTGAAGGTGGCCATGCAGTTGATCTCCTACGCCCATTACCCGACCAAGATAGATCTGGAGTCGTATTTCATGCAGGGCAATCCAGAGGAAAACATGGAAGGGATTCTGCAGGCCACGACGGACCCGGTCACCAACCCGTACCTCACTTTGTTTGAAAACAGAATGCTGTCCAAGGTGTCCTGGGACGAGTACGGCCTGGTGGGTATCTCAATCATTCACGTCGGGCAGGTGATTGCCGGTTTAACGCTGGCCCGTTTGCTCCGCGAGAAATACCCGCACCTTCACATCTGCATCGGCGGCAGTGTGTTCACCCGGCATTCCGGCATCATGGAAAACAAGCAGGCGCTGTTTGAAAAAATCTTCCACAGCATCATCCAGTTCGAAGGGGAGCACCCTCTATTGAAGCTGGTGGAGCAACTCAAATCCGGCGGCTCTTTGAGCGAGGTCCCGAACCTGACGCATCTCGACCAGGGCAAGGTGACCACCAACGCCAAGTCTGAATCTCTGCCTTACGACCAACTGGTGCGGCCGACGTTCGACCAGCTTCCGCTCGAAAAATACCTGATGCCCTACCCGGTTCTGCCGTACATGGCCAGCCGGGGCTGTTACTGGGGCAAATGTACCTTCTGCACTCACAGCCACATCTACGACTCCTATTACCGCAAGGATAACGAGGAGCGCGTGGCGCTCGATCTCGATTATCTGGGCAAACGGTACGGCACACGCTACTTCACCTTCTCGGATGAAGCCATCTCACCCAACGCGTTCAAACGCATGTCCTATTCTGTGCTCAAGCACAAGGTGGACATGAGAGCGCTGGGCATGATCAAGTTCGAGGCCGACACCGTCGAAAGCGAAGACTTGTTTAAGAATATGTTTGATGCGGGATTCATCATGCTGTTCTTCGGGCTGGAGAGCGCCAACGACCGCATCCTGTCGATCATCGACAAAGGCTGTGACCAGAAAACCGAAGAAATGGTCCTCGAAAACAGTTCGCGCGCCGGCATCTGGAACCATCTGTACCTGTTCTTCGGTTTTCCCACGGAGGAACGGGAAGAGGCAGAGGACACCATCCAGTTCACCATCGACCATGGAGAACGGGGAACGGGTTCCGTCCATTCGGTCGGGCAATCGACCTTTACTTTGGAAAAAGATTCCGCCATCTACCACAACCCGCAAAAATTCTCAATCGACCGCATCCTGCGCGATCCCGACCGCGACATGGCTATTATCTTCGATTACGAGATACAAAAAGGCATGCCACGCGATGAAATCATGGAAGTGTATCAACGATTCGATGGGGTGCTGGAGGAGCAATTCCCCTCCCGCAAGATATGGAACTACCTGTCGCGGGAGCATTTTCTGCTCTATCTGGACCGGTTTGGACGGGAAGAGCTGTTGAAAATGGCACAAGACGATACGGTGACCGAAACCGTGGGGGCCTGAAAATTCCCGATTGTATCTTTAGGCGATCGGCCCCATAGTGGGGTAATCGCATTTGACACGCACCCAATGGATAACCTAAAATCGTATCCATCCAAGTTTATTTAATTTTTTGAGTATTTGAGAGGACCGAAGTTATGGCGGATATTGATGTCAATGAGGATTTCAATCCTCAGGAGTTCCGAGACAAGCAGGAAAGCAAAAAAGAGTCGGATTTGATCACGATGAAAATCCATCCTGAAATCTGGGATGAGCTGGGAGTACGCGATCCGGAACAGATCAAGCTGGAAACCGCCATCATGAAAAAAACCCGGCAGATCAAAAAGGAACTTCGGACCGATCCCGACAATCTGGACAAGCAGGTAGAGTTGAGCGCCCTTTACATTGACGGCGGCAACTACGAAGACGCCATCAAAATAGTCCAGGCCGTGGTCAGCAAAGATCCCAAGCATGCCCGCGCCCGTAAAGTCCTCGGCACCGGCTACGCACTCAGCAATCAGGAAGACGAAGCTGTCCGGGAACTCAACCGCGCCGCGGAACTGGACCCCGATGATATAGAAACTCATTTCAACCTCGGCGGAGTGTACATGCTACAGGATTCGTTTGGCCTCGCCGAACGGGAATTCCTAAAGGTTGTTGATCTGGACCCGTCGGATACCACCGCCTACGCCAACCTAGCGGCCGCATACACCATGCAGAAAAGTCATCTGGAAGAAATCCGGACGTTGAAAAAAGTCCTGATGTTCGATCCGGAAAACAAAGAACTGCGCTCCGCTCTGAGTAATGCTTATTTTCATTTGGGCGATTTCGACGAAGCACTCACCAGCGCTCTGTGCGTCATCGAGCTGGATGAGAAGGACCCGCAGGCCTACTGTAATATGGGCAGTATCTATTCCGCTCAGAACATGGTGGAAGAAGCGATACAGGCATTCCAGAAAGCAATCGAGATAGACCCTGAATATTCACTCCCTCATACCAATCTGGGCAGTTTGTACGGAACCGTCGGGCGGGTTGAAAGTGCCATCAAGGAATTCAAAAAAGCCACCAGCCTCAACCCCGGCGATGCGCATGCCTGGCTGAACCTGTACCATTCTTATAAAGAAATAGGACGGCCAGAAGACTCCACCAAGGCGTTCCAGAAATATGAAATGCTGACCAAGGAAAAGGCACCCGGCGGCGGTAAAGCTGAGTTCTCAGGCGTTCCCGGTGGTGTGTCCACAACCGGCGATACTGCGGGCGAGTAGCGGGGTAGCCCCCGCTTCTATTCAAAAAAAAATTGACAGGATAACAGGATAAAAACAGGTTAAAGGAAGGGATTTATCATAGGCTTCCTTTGGCCTCTTTCAAGAAGAGAGCTTTGCCAAACTCCCAAAATCTATCAAATAAATCCACTCTTGAGTTCTGTTCTTACCTCGTCCATAAGGCGGTTTATATTACCCGTAGAGGCACTCCACCTCCCGCGCGGAGCAGTCCTTGTTCCGGGTTTTTCTGATTTTATCCCGTTATCCTGTCTGCTTTTGGTTTTCTCTGTGTCCTCTGCGCCCTCTGTGGTAAATTCTATCCCGTAACCCTGCCCTCTTCACTGACACAAAGGTTTCATGGCTCGTCCGGAATCACAACTTCTGCCCCTCGGCGACTTTAAACCCTCAGATGAGTGGCAGACGCACGTCAACGCCATCTTCTACGGGATCAAGGGTCCCGCCATTCACCACCATTTCCAAACCTACGTCAGCCGGGACTACCGTCTCGCCCACGCGCTGGCGGATGAATTTCTTAATGGCGTCCAAGAACACGGCCCCACCGACGGCCCCATACACGTCCAAGAGTGGGGAGTCGGCAACGGCAACCTGGCGGCGCGGTTCCTGTCGCGCCTGAAATCTGCCGACACCGATCAAACGTTCTACCCGCGCATTCACTACACGCTGTGTGACTACTCCGAGGAAATCCTGAACGGCGTGCGCGACAACCTGAATCTGCAGGAACATGAAGGCCGCACTTTCTTGAAGCACGTCAACGCGGAAACGCAGGACGACTTCGAGCCGCATTCGGTGCATAAAATCATCTCCAACGAAATCTGGGACGATCTCGCGACCAGCGTCCTGCTCAAAAACAACGGCATGCTGTACGAGGAATACCTGCAACCACTCCTGCCGCGCAACATCCCAAACGTGACGTGGGAGGAGTTCATCGACCAGTTCACCGAAAAGAATCTCGACGCGCTGAAAAGCAATCCGCCGTTTCTGGAACAGATCGTGTGGGAGCGCAGTTTCCAACGCACCGACATCTCCGACTGGCCGCAGGGCGACGTCATCCTGAACCACCTGAACCGGCTGGCGGACGAAACGCCCATCCCGATCAATACCGGCGCGTTTCAAACTGTCGAGCGGGCGAAGCAATTGCTCGCCGAAAATAACTTGGGGTACACTTCATTCGATTACGGTATGTTGTCGGATCACGAACTCAACTGGCGGGGCCGTCCTTATTACAAACTGTACGGCGGGCAGTACACGTCGATGGTCAATTTCCCGTTGATCGCGGAGGTGGCCCAGGCGGTGGGGTTTGCCGACGTGCAGTTGGAGCATCAACACGATTTTGTTGGGCGCAACCTGACGGAGAAAGTATTGAGCGCATTGGAACTGGTGCAGGTGCACCCGAAAATTTCGCGCATGGAGCCGTGGGACGCGGACCTGTTGATGCTCCAGACCCTGCAGGCGTTGAATGCAAGTTACCGGAGTCCTTACAAAGGCAAAATGGATTATCCGCCCATGCCCGGCACCCCCAAGAAGCAGAGAAAACAGATCGCCGAGCTGGCCAAAAACCTCAGCGCCACTGGCGTGCCGGATACCGTGGCCTACATCACCGCCAGCGAAGTCGCCGACGCCTCCGGTCGCCTCAAAAAACTCGGCTACGGCGAACGCGATTTAAAAGCCGCCTTCGACCGCACCACCCAGGCCATCGCCTTCGGTCACATGACCTTGCGTTAATCCAAACTATTCTAAAACCCACACAAAAAAACGGCGGGACCCTGAGGATTATCAGGATTCCGCCGTTCTGAGTTTTTTTGCTTAACGATAAGGACTATGCCAGCTCTTTGGGATCCTCATCGTCGTCGTCATCGTCCATAAAGTCGTCATCGTGGCCCATGAGCAGTTCGGGATCCTCGATGGCAGGATGATCGATCTCTTCATGCTTGCCTTCTTTACTGAAGTCCGGAAGCTCTTCCCAGATTACGACCCGTGAGTTTCCACGGTCACAGATGAAGAGTTTGCCAATATCATCTTCGTCTTCCAGATCTTCGTCGATAAACATTCCGTACGGATCGTTCAGGGTACAATCGGATACCTCGCCGCCCCGGTTGTATTGGTATCCGGCGAAGGAGTTCTGGCCGATCACCATATCCGCTGGCTGGCCGTTCTCGGTCGGCAGTTCCTTCCAAACCAGTACCCGGTGGTTACCGGAATCCGACACGAACAGTCCTTTGCGGCCGAAGACCACATCGGTGGGGAAATACATTCCAACGGAGTCAGCCCGTTTCATCCCCAGCCCGCCATTGACCTCGCGGCTGTAGAAATCCTTTTGACCCAGTACCAGGTCTGCGGGAACGCCATTGTTCGAGGGCATTTTGTTCCAGATCAAAACGCGGTTGTTGCCCTGATCCACTACGAATATTTTTCCGGTTTCCGCATCGTAAAAAGCAGAGGTGGGAAAACTCAGCGTTTCCGGGGTCACATTGTCAAAATCGCCGCGGTTCGGTTCGCGCTCGTCCATACCAAATTGGCCGAGGCAGACATCGGCATTCCAGCCGTCGTTGAAAGGAATTTTCTTCCAGATCAGAATCCGGTGATTGTCCTTGTCCGCCACGAGGACATGCTGATCATCCCCGGAACGAATGGAGTATGGGAAAAACAGGGAGCCCGACCCGACCAAGCCGCGCCGGTTGGCCTCGCCACACTCCAGATTGTCCTGACCCAACACGAGACCCGGAACTTCGCCGTCCTCGGAGGGCAGGCCGTTCCAACGGAGTACACGGTGGTTGCCGCTGTCGGACAAATACAATTTTCCGTCAATGACGGCAAGTCCCGCCGGTGAAGAGATGGTGTCTTCTTCCGGTTTACTGATGGTGAAGCCTTCCAGATTTTCGTCACCGAGGCCGGAAGTCATTTCGTCGAGTGTGGTGCTGATGCCGCGGTTTTCCAGACTGTCGGAAAAATCCTCCTGACCCAGTACAATGCTGGCAGGTTCGCCGTTCTCTTCAGGAAACTGGTTCCAGACCAATGCCCGGTGGTTGCCCCAGTCGCTTACAAATAACATGTCGCCGTAGCGGCAAACGAATTGCGGTTCGGAAAGAGTGTTGTCGCCGGGATCGTCGGCTCCGCGGTTGGCATCACGTACGGAAAAATCACTTTGGCCGATGACCATCTTCGCGCCGATTTCCTTCTCTGCTTCCTCATCCGCGACGTCAACCTCGTCGATCTCATCCATTTCATCTTCGGTGAGGGCATCTTCTTCAATTTCTTCTTCTACTTCTTCGGCCACTTCGAGGGCCTCATCATTAAGCTCTTCTTCCTTGTTGACATGGTCTTCAGACATTGAACCCACCTCTTTTAAAACTTAATAAATGGTTCAACCGGCCGAAAACACAAGGGTCCTCTATAACCGGTGAAAATAAAATCGTTAGTGTAACTGTATTAATATCCCATACTGGGGTTTCGATCAAGGTAAATTCAACCGCTGCCACATGGAAACCATCTTTCTACCATTGCGGTCCTGATAGGCCCCATCCCACACCGCAAAGGCAATCAGGATCGGCTGTTTCTTTATAAACTTCACGTCCCACTTGTTGAGAGACTTTAAAGAGCGGCGGAAGACCACATGCCACTGGCCCTCTTTCCAAATCCCTTGTCCGATAATGTTCTGTTTGGTCTTCGGTTGCGGCGTCAGGGTGCCAAACCCTTCGGCATTCAATTCTTCAATGGGCACGCTCCGGAACGGATTCAGGGATTCGACCGGGTTCACCTCGCCGCCGAAAATCATGACGTCCATATCCATGCCCTTGGTCGCGTATTCCAACTCTTCTTTGGTTTCGATCTCCGATTGCCAGTCGGCGCGCCATTGCCAGATGTTGACCGGCTTGGACCGGTTGCCCATTCCAAAAAACGGCTCGTTATGACCGTGGGTGTGCAGTAGCACGTCGCCCAGGGCAAACTCCAGCGCGATAGCGTCCTTGAAATCCTGATGGCGGCTGGAGGTCCGGTTGGCGGTCGGGTCGTCCCACACCACCCGGATGGCGACTTCCTTATCGTTGACGATCGATTGAAACCGCACCCGGTTGATGGGATTTTTGCGGGCGTTGAGCGCGATCAATTGCACGTCGTAGCTGGGGACGTCCTTCCAGATCGGGCTCTCGGGATCGTTTACAATTTTCTGATCAGTTGTTTTGGAATAGAGATCGATTTCATACTCGGCCTTCTGGAGCCGGTCCATCTGAATTTTGGACCGGACATAGGACACCAGGTCCCAGCGCTCGGCATCGGTCAGATGGCTGAACGATTTCATGGGAGTGCCGTCGATGCCGGTGGTCAGGGTCATGAACAAATCCCGTTTTTCGTAACCGAATTTATTGATGTTGGGATTGGTCAGGTCGTAGACAAATACCCGGTGGTCCCATATGTCGTACAGGGAATCGGCCATCGTTCCGCCGCCTTTGAGGTCGGTGCCGTGACAGCGGGAACACCGCATCTCCTGATACACCTGCTCGCCTTTTTTAATGGATTCGGGGGTGGTGGGCGGAATGGGACCGGGGTTGATCGGTTTTTTGGGTTTTTCAGTTTGAAAGCGGCTCGAAAAACTTTTGATGTATTCCACGACTGCCTGGGTTTCGTCGTCGGTCAATGCCGATCCCCAAGCCGGCATGGCGGTGCCTTTGATGCCCTTGCTGATGGTTTTGAAGATATCGGAATCGAGCGGCAGGGAACCGGACGGGGTGGAGCGGTGCTTGAACACGCCCTTGCGGAAATCGCGCGGCCACGGGTACAGGTAGTCGATGGCCTTGCCGCCGCCGTTGCCGTCTTCACCGTGACAGAACGTGCACATGTGCTTGTACACGGTGGCGCCGATGGTTTTACTGGTTTGACTTCCGTGGCCTTTATGATCGCCGGGATCGTCGGTGTGGGCATACAGCCGACCGCCATCCGATCCTGTAAAACCAAGGATGAGGGCGGTGACCAGAAGACTCGACAGGAAAAAACGTCTAACGGACCTGTATTCGGGGCTTCGATAATGTATATAAGGTTTCATTACCATTCAAACCATCTTCAGCGATGTCGATCCAGATGTTCGTGCAATTGCGCCTGAAGTCGACCCCCAGACAATAAAATAAGGGATACTTTGAGGTGAAATAAATCACCGGTTTGGAAACGTACACCGTCAGGTGGTCGATTCTCGCACTCTGGATGGCATCCTGAATGGTCATCTTCTCGCTCGACCCCTTGCGGATGATCTTGCGAATGACCTGATAGTCGAGCTTGCCATCCAAATCCAGATCGTAATAGGTGGCGATCAAACCCGGAATGCTGACCAGTTCCCATCCGCGGTAGGAAGGCTGTCCCCACCCCGGCTCTGTGGGAATTTGAACTTCATCGGACCGTTGGGATAACGAAGGGAACGAGTCCTGAGCGTGAGCCGGACTATGTATCCACACCATGTGAACCAGAATCATTCCAAGAAGAAAACGCGCTTTCATCTCAATGCTCCTTTGAATTCACCCCCAATACGTCAATTAAAGCCTAAGTCTCAAAGTATCACACTTTCCAGATCAAAGAAAAGAATATATCAAACACCGCCACCTCCCCCAACTTTCTATAATTCAATCACTTACAAAGATTGAGCCAGGAGCCGGGAACTCATAAGTTCCGGCTGATCCGGTTCCGCTTCAATCGGTTCCGGCGAGGAGATGAGATTCAGCCGACCAGACATTTCAGAGGTGAAACTTGGGGGCGGGTCATTGCCAATATACGACTTCTGCAACAGACATATAAAAAAGGGGCAAAGCGCCAAAGCGCCCTGCCCCTTTAAAAACTTAAAAATTTACTTCATCAAATCCGTGCGGATGTATTTGATAACATCCCAGATTTCGCCGTCCTTCAAAGTTTTGAAGGGAGCCATGCCGGTTCCTTTGGAGCCGTTCTTGATGATCCAGAACATTTGACCTGGAGTAACATCTTTCATGGTTTTCGCACAGGCGAAGTTGCGGGGCTTCGGTTTCAAAGCCGCACCCAGTTTACCACCGCCGTCACCTTTAGGACCATGACACATTTTACAGGCCATTGGCTTGGCTTTTTTTTCGTAAATAGCTTTACCCTTCGCGGCATCGGCTTTACCGGTCTCATCCTTGTTGTACAGGCTGGAGGGTGCTTTTTTGGTTTTGCGCTTTTGAGGACACTTGGCGGCACCAGCAACGGCGGTGCTTACCGTGAACAAAGTCAGAATGACAAAAACTAGAAACAGTACAGATTTTTTCATCGGTGTAATCCTTTCAAATTGAATGAAGGTATATCAAAACCAAACGGTAAAAATTAAAACCGGGAAAATCAAACTTATGAGCCGTATGAGCCGTATGCAGGATAAACAGCCTTCAGATACCGCGAAGTTTACCAGCGAAAAAAGAGGGCTAAATTATATTAAATTTGAGGCATGTGTCAACTCCAAATTTCCCGGATTGGCTAATTTGGAAGAATCGATCCTGCCCGCCCCATTTACTTATCGGGATTTCAGGTTATCCTGTAAATGGATATAAAATAAGCGCTAAGGTTAATTTTAGCGGTATATCCCGCATTTGAGCCCCAACTGTTTTTCGAGAGCCTCTTTACTGACCCCATGGACCTTCTCCTCTTCACGATACTTTTTCTGGCGTTTTTTCTGGCAGGTGAAATCCTGGCTTCCTTTTGGAAACCCGTTTATGCGCACTTCCTGGAACGGCTGGTGTTTCATACCCTGCTGGGCCTGGTGGCGGTGGCACTGCTGACCACCATTCTCGCTTTTGCCGGAGGTATTTATCCGGTGACCGGGTGGATCATTATCGGATCGATTGTGTTGGGTTCCGCAAAAATCGGGCCTTCCCTTTGGCAGGAGGTTTCTGCCTTCCAGCCTTCACTTGGAAAATTTCTCGGTAAAGATCAGCCCGACCGGGGGTTTCAGGGATTCGCCATTATGATCCTCGCGATACTGGTAGTGCTGGCGCTGATACTGGCGCTGGCTCCGCCGGTGAAAACCGACGCATTGGTCTATCATCTGGCGATCCCCAAGGCTTATCTCGAACACCACGGCATCGTCAACCTGCCCAACAACATGTACTCCTTTTTCCCCCTGCTGTTCGATATGGTGTTTCTGTTTGCCATGATGTTCGGTGTGGAGTCTCTTCCCGCCCTGTGCGGCCTGGGAATGGCCTTTCTTCTTCTCTTGGGATTGGGGGTTTATTTCCACCAGTACCTGTCGCCGCGTCTGGCCTGGTTCGTGCCGGTATTGTTTTTCAGCACGCCGACCTTTTTCGAGATTTCCGCTTCCGCCTATATCGATCTGGCGCTGGCGGGATTTATATTCTTCACATTTTATGCCTGGGACCGGTGGCGGGAAACCCGCCTGCCCTTCTGGTTTTTCTACATGGCGGTGTTCGCCGGCGCGGCCTGGGGCACCAAATTGACCGGACTGATTGTGCTCCCTCTGGTGATACTGGGTATCGCTCTGGAGGGGAAAAAGGACAACAATCCGGCACGGGTACTGAAACATATCGTGATTTTCTCCGGCATCGTCTTTCTGTTCATGGCTCCCTGGTGGTGGCGGAATTATCAATACTCCGGCAACCCTTTTCTACCACTGCTGATGCAGTTTCTGGGCGGGGCGGAGCGTGTCAACTGGGACCCCAACCGGGCTTTGGATTTCGATCATTATGTAAAACTCTTCGGTATGGGAAGAGGCTTGTGGGATTTGATACTGCTACCCTACAACCTCACCTTTCATGCCCAACCGCATACTTTGAGGTTCGACGGGCAGATCGGCATCGCTTTCTTCATCCTGATTCCCGCGCTGATCGTCGGCTTGTGGAAATCCCGCTCATCCCGAGAGACCTCCCTGGCTGTAGTTTTCGCGGTGTTGATTTTCTTCTGGTTCGTTTACTTCCAATACGTCCGGTTCCTGGCACCCGCTTTTACGATACTGACCTTGCTGAGCGTCGCCGGGCTGGCAAAGATCACCCGTCCAAAATCCGAGGGAGGTTCCACGCCGCGCTGGCTGAGCCAAGTACTACTGGGGATGGCCGCTTGTGCGGTGTCGTTCAATCTTTATCTGATCTGGGACGTATGGAAGGAAAAGGCGCCGGGCAAATTTATAACCGGGGAGGAAACCCGCGACCAGTATCTTGCCCGGAACGTCCCCCGTTACCCCATGTATCAGGCGATGAACAAACTGCCCCCCGAGTCCAAGGTGTTGTTCGTCTATATGCGTAATCTGGGTTATTTGGCAGAGCGGCCTTTCCATAGTGACAGCGTGTTTGAGGCGTACACTCTGCAGACTCTTCTGACACAGGACTCCTCGCCCGAGGGCATCCGTCGTCAATTGCGATCTCTGGGCATGACCCACCTGATGTTTGACCGCAAATACGTATTCGGGAAAGAAACCGCATTTTCTCCAGACCACCAGGCCGCGCTGAGCGGGTTTCTGAAAAATCACGCCCAATTGCTGAAGCAGAAAGATAATTTCTTCCTGGTCCAACTGGTATTGGACTAATCGCGGTTTTCATCTATAATTCAAACCTTCTTTTAAATCCAGCAGGCACCCGCCCGGCCTCAGGCTATGGGAAGGGACAGGAGACATACAGCGATGGCACGTTTGGAAGGTAAAAACATACTGATTATTATTCCAAAAGATTATTACGACGAAGCGGAACTGGAGTTCCCTCTAAAAAAATTCCGCGAGGAAGGAGCGGATGTACGTATCGCCTCCTCCAAACTCAAGGAAGCCGTAGGTATGAAATCCGGGAGGATCATGCCAGACTTTCTGATCGTGGACGCCATCGAAGGTATTACGGGAGACAGTTATGTGACCGGGGGCAAGGGGACGCGCCAAGTCGTCGGTGTGTACCATGCTGTGGTAGTCATCGGCGGACGCGGAGCCCGAAAATATGTGTGGCCCGACAAGCTGACACGTTTGCTGATACTGGATCGTTTTAAAAGTGACATGGTGATCGCCGCCATCGGACAGGGCGTTCCGGCATTGGGAATTGCAGGATTGCTGGAAAATATCGAAGTGGCCGCGCCACAGGACAAACACACCCTCCCAGAACTGGAGAAAGCCGCCGCCATCATAGCGGACGAAAACATGGTGATCCACGAACGGATCATCACTGCGGTAGGGGCTGAAGCGGTCGAAGAGTTTACCGAAGCCATCATCGAGGCGGTAATGCTCACTAAAGTAAAATAAGAGAACCCTGGCCTTACAAGAAGGGACTGCCTGCGGTTGCCTCACTGAGGCAGAGCCGCATCCCTCTAAAGTCCAAGCTCGTCTCCCTTACCTTCTTCCTCTCTTGCTTTTTGCGACTGGATTATTTTCTGGCGAATTTTAAATGCGTTGTTTAAATCCTTAACAATGTTTTCTTTCGCATCGGGCAGATAAATTTTCTGATTAAACTCGTCCAAAGTATGGTCTTCCAGCAGTTTGGCAAAGGCCTCGTCCAGAAAAGGACGAGTCATCTGCATTATGTTATCGAGCGATATGGAAATCCGTTCGTACTTATCCCAGTTCTCCAGAACATGTTTTCTGAGAGACTCGGCCGAAGGAGAGCCATCGTCTGAGGTACGACCCGTCAATAAGTCATTCCCCATAAATTTGTACACATTAACAATTAATTCGTTTTCCATAGTTCCTTCCTTCAAGAGATTCTGACGAAAATCCTACTCCTCGACGATGGTAACGGATTTCATTTCCATCTTTTCCTCTGGGTTGTCGTTGGAGTCGCGGGGTTCATTGACGATTTTATCCGCGACGTCCATGCCCTCAACAACCCTGCCGAACGCCGTGTACTGGCCATCCAGAAAAAACGCATCCTTGACGCAGATGAAAAACTGCGACCCGGCACTGTTCGGATCCTGCGACCGCGCCATGGAGAGCACACCCCGTTCGTGCTTGGTGTCATTGAATTCCGCGTCGATGGTATGTCCCGGTCCGCCCGTGCCATGACTGGAACGGTTGTCGGATTTTGAATTGGGATCGCCACCCTGAATCATAAAGCCGGGAATGACGCGGTGAAACGTGGTGCCGTCATAAAAATTCTTATTGGCCAGGTCCTTGAAATTTTTGACATGACCGGGAGCTTTGTCTTCAAAAAGCTCAAGTTTAATGGTTCCGTGCGTGGTTTCGATGACTGCGACTTCCTTACTCATAAAAAGCTCCTTTGGCTTTAAAATTATTTTTTAGATTGAATGGTAACTTTCATCCTGATGGGTTCGTGAGGATTGTCATTCCCATCTCGTGGTGCACTGACAATCTTATCCGCCACGTCCATCCCTTTAATCACTTTGCCGAACGCTGTGTATTTACCGTCCAGAAAATTGGCATCCTTGACCACGATGAAGAACTGCGATCCTGCGCTATTTGGATCCGACGAGCGGGCCATGGAGAGCACACCCCGTTCGTGCCTGGTATCGTTGAACTCGGCATTGATGCTATAGCCGGGCCCACCCATACCGTGCATGGAGCGATCCGGATTTTTGGTATTGGGGTCTCCGCCCTGAACCATGAAACCGGGGATCACCCGATGAAACAGAGTCCCGTTGTAAAATCCCGTCTTAGCGAGGGTCTTGAAGTTTTTAACATGACCGGGGGCCTTGTCCTCAAAAAATTCCAATTCGATATTTCCAAACTTGGTTTCGATAACGGCAATTTCACCTGCAAATGCTGAACCTGCTCCTCCTGCCAGAATCGCAATCCAAAGCAGAATAATGATCTTTCGCATGGAACCCCCGAAAAAATGATTTAGACTATTCAATATACCCCACCGCAATCTCAACATCGATCAAAAGGCAATGGAGGGTTGGCAACCGGGCCATTGTAAAGGAATGGAAACTTTATTGTCAATTGACATACGAAATCGCAACCCCCGCCTGCGCACCTGTTTTGTAGGATTCAGCTATCTGCTCGCGGCTTTGGGGATAGCCTGTCTGATTTTTGGCGCGGTTATTCCCCTGGCCGCTGGAATCCTGATTTTAACGGTTTTGATGGGGTGCTTCACCCTGGAAATATATCATAAAACTCCGGTCCACCCTCCGGTCCGATTTTCCATTTGGCTGACGGGTCTGGTTATTCTACCCCTTATTTATTTTATATGGAAACCCCCAATCCTCGATTTAACGGTCTGGTTTCTGATTTTCATCCTGCTCACCCGTTTTGTGTTCAAGTCCGAACTCAATGATTATCTTTACGGTTATTTGATCTCAATCGTCTGCCTGCTGATTGGAGCCCTGTTCATTCAGGATATGGTCTTCGGCCTGCTGTTCCTGTCATTTTATCTCGTCCTGTGCTGGTGCCTGATCTTTTACAACATGATGGTGGAGCGGGTGGGAACCCATTGCCCTCCATCAGGTTTTCGCCACACGGGGGAGCATGAAGCCACCGGTTTTTCTTTGTTCGTCCTGTCCGCAACCATGATTCTGGCCAGCTTTTTATTGACTGCGGTTATCTTCGTCAGTTTTCCACGGTTGGGACTGGGGTTTCTGTCGCTGGATTCCGGAGGGGGACCAGTCAGCGGATTTTCCGACCGGGTGGAACTGGGAGAAGTGGGCCGCATCAAACAAAACGACAGCGTGGTCATGCGGGTGGAGTTTCGCAAAAACGGACAGATCTACCGGCCTCCTTCCAGGGTTCTCTGGCGGGGCGTGAATCTGGACTACTATGACGGCAAAACCTGGTACTCCACCATGCCTCCCGCTTGGCAGTCTTTAAACCTTCACGGCCGGGGGGCGCATTTGTTCACCGTTCCGGCACCCAGGGAAATGATCGTCCAGGACATCTATATGGAATCGTTCAATTCACCGGTGGTATTCACCTACGGAATCCCCCTTGAAATTGAGGGAACCTTCAAGAAAATTCAAATGGATCAGGGATATTCTCTGAAAACCCTGGACAGGCACACTGGACCCAGACGATACACCGTCATCGCTGACATAGGGAATCCCAAAACCAATTATCCTCATCCCCTCCACGTCAATTCACGCAATATCTATCCCAACCGGTTTCTGCAATTACCGAAAATCAGCCCCAGAACCCGCAAACTGGCTCAGAATTTGGTGGATAATAGCGATCCCGAAACCGTCAAGGCGCGCAAGATCCTCAAGTATCTGAAGAACAATTACGGATATTCACTGGACATGAAACGGAAAACCCATGAATCGGCATTGGACGAATTTTTATTCGTGCGCAAGGAAGGTCACTGTGAATATTTCGCCTCGGCGATGGCAGTGCTTTTGCGGCTGAACGGAATACCATCACGGATCATCAACGGCTTTTCCGGTACGGAATGGAACGACCTGGGACAATACATGATCGTCCGCCAGACTCATGCCCACTCCTGGGTGGAGGCGTATGTTGCAGGCCAGGGGTGGCAGGTCTACGATCCCACACCGCCCGATCCCGGAGCCGTTTCCCATTCGCCCAATATGCTGTCCCGCAGGTTCGATCTCATGCGTCTTTACTGGCAGAGGTATATCATTCGATATTCCATGCAGGACCAGACGCAACTGGTGGATTATTTCAGCCGGGAAACCCAATCGTTTAAAGACCGATGGAAAAAATGGGAGCCCCCCAGCTTTAAGGACATGCTGAACACCCTCAAAAATAATCCTTGGGTACTCCTTTTGATCGTGACAGGGTTCCTGGTATGGAGGTTTGGATCCAAAAAATACCAGTGGCGAGGAACCCCGTGGGCACCCCGGTTGCCCTTCGCAGTTCAAATCTATCGTCAAATGCTAAAACGTCTGGAGTCCCAGGGAATCCTCAAGCCCAATACCGCAACACATCTGGAGTTTCTGGATACACTGACCGGCCTGCCCCCGGAAAAGCGGGAAGCCGTAGAGTCCATCACACGGTTCTACGAACGAAACCGCTTTGGCAATCTTCCCTTCTCGTCCAGTGAACAACACCATATCCAATCCCTGATCCGGCAAATTTAAATTATTTCCCGGCACCTGCAAAAAATGTGTCAGGAGTCGGCGGGCTTTACGACCTTTTATTGACAACCTGTAAGCGGAAATATATATTCGCAAACTCGAATACCTTGTTTATCAATTGGGAGAAACACATGCGCCGCCAGCTGGCTTTTTTAATCCACCTTGGACTGTTCCTGACACTCACCACAAACGTGTATGCCGAAGGCAGTGGAATCTATGTCGGAGCCAGTGTCGGCGCGACCCTTCGACCGGATACCGTTCTCTCGAGTCCAAGCCTGGGAACCGAAACTATGGAATTCAGTCCGGGATACACGTTCGGAGGTTTTCTGGGCTACGATTTCGGCAACAGCCTCCGGGCAGAGTGGGAACTCTCCTACCGCGAGAATGACATCCGAACCGGGGGCGGGGAAGACCCCCAAGCCGTAACTTCTGCCATGATGTTTAACGGGTATTACGATGTTCCCTCTAAAACACGCTTGAAGCTTTATTTGGGAGGAGGCCTCGGTGTCGCGACCGCCCAACTGGAAACGGTTTCACTGGGCCAGGCGATTGATGCCGATGAATCCGTGTTCGCTTATCAACTGGAAGCCGGCATCGGCTGGAACTACAACCCCAAGGCCACATTCAGCCTGGGATACCGATTCTTCGACGCGGCTGATCCGGAATTTGTATTGCCCGCCGGTCAACGGGTGCGGATGGGACTGGAAAACCATGAGTTCATCCTGAAAATGCGGTACCTGTTCAACCTTTAAGCCTCATCTCCACAGGACTTCACGCACTCCATTAAATCCTTTGATTAACAGCCCTTTAAAATACCCAATAGAGGCCTGTTTCTAAATCCGGTTGCGGGAAGCCTCGCCCTTTTGCTATTATCCACCCAATTTAAAAATGTTTAAACTTTGGGGAGGAGACGATATGAAACGTGTTTTTGGACTGGTCATCGGAGTTCTGGTTCTTCTTTTTGCGGCACAGGCATGGGCGCAAGCTCGTCCTCACAATTTGTACCTTTCCGGAAATATTGGATTCGGCATTCGACCGGATGCCGATATAGCCGGACCTTCTGGAAATAAATTTGATAACGATCCTGCTTTTGTGATCAATGGCGCCATCGGTGTAGAACTGAACCCGATGATTCGTGTCGAAGGAGAAATCGGCTTGCATTCTAATACAGCCGATGTTGCTGGGTTTCCCCAAGATTTCACTTTTAGAGCGGTCAGCTTCATGGGTAACGGTTATTTTGACATTCCCACCAATTCTCCGATAAGACCTTATGTCGGTGCAGGACTGGGATTTGCAGTGGTCAATGTAGAAGAGGATCTCGGGTTTACGGCGGATGATTCCGATGTGGTGGGAGCTTTTCAGTTGATGGCGGGCATCGGGTTTGATATCAGCCCCAAAGCCACCTTGACGTTCGGATACCGTTATTTCACCACCTCCGACCCCTCTTACAACCTTCCCTTGTCAGGACCCTTCGAAACGGAATACACCAGCCACGATTTCCTGTTCGGCGCCCGTTTCCGGTTTTAAGAGGATCTCCATAGCGGGGAGAGCTTTGCATAACGCCAAGATTCCAAATAAGGCAAATATTCCATGTATTGTAGTTGCTCGATTTATCCAGCGGTTTTGAAATGAGCCCCATAAATGGGGTAACTACAAATTCAAATCAACCTCTTATGCAAAGGCCTCCACAGCGAGGGAGGCAACTGGCTGAGCGGAGTACCTCCGCAGGTAACTTTAAAACCCCCGCTGGCTAAAGTAACTTATTGAACGCGCGATAAAGCCTCAGCAAAATCGGTTCCAGCGTCACGCTGGGCGGCGATACGCCGATCCTCCCAGAGGCTGGTCTCTTTCCGCCCTGTTTATTCCCTTCTTCCATTGAATTTCTGAAAAAAGGGCCTATATTTTTTCCATAGGTCGTAAACCTTCGGGTTTCCCTGCTCCGGCAAAACTTGCACAGGGAAGCCCCGCTTGGTGTTCCCAATCAAAATAATCGACCGTAGGGCTCCGTCTCGCCAGGCCCTGCCACACGGTCTTATACCGGAAAGGGGGTTTCCCATGAACCGGTTGATTTTCAAGTTGCCGCTCCTTTTTACCTTAACTGCACTCTTTTTGCTTCACTCCACTCTCGTTCAATCCAACCCTTCGGAGGAACCTGCCGGAATCTCCGCCCGGCGTACGGCCGACTTTGTCCATGGTGTCATTGAAGCCGGTCGCACCACCTATTCCAAGACTATTGTGGACCGTCTCGGCAAATCTGGCTCTCTTAAAACCACCGAGAATTGGAAACAGGAAAACACCCTTCCCTTGCCGGCGCAATTTTTGATGATGTCCTCCCACATGTCGAATCAGCGCGGGATCGGAATGCGTTACCGGTTGATGAGCCTGTGGCCCATCAATCCCAAAAATGTTCCACCCTCCCAAACGGAAAAACGCGGTTTGAAACAGGTGGCGCAAAACCCCGACCAACCCTTTACCTGGGTCGTCCAGAAAAACGGTGTCTGGTTTTACGAAGCCATCTACCCGGATAAAGCCGTAGTCGAATCCTGTGTCTCCTGCCACAACCAACACCCGAAAAGTCCCAAAACCGATTTCAAAATCGGGGACGTTATGGGCGGGATCGTGATTGATCTTCCCCTGGGCAGGCGATTCAATAAAAAACCGAGTGACCATTTTCTGTTCCCGCCGGAAGTGGTGGCGGACTATGTCCATTCCATTCTGGAGTCAAATCGAGCCGTCTATGCCAAGCATATTGTGGAGCGCCTCGAAAGCAGGAAGATACTATCCGCCAGCGAACATTGGGAACAAAACCATGCCCTGATGCTCCCGGCGCAATTTCTGATGAATACCAGCCGCCTGATCCGGGAACAAGGGTTGGGCCTTAACTTTCAATTGATCAGCCTGTGGCCCATCAATATGAAAAATAGCCCGGACAATAAGTTTGAGCAGATGGGGCTGGAAACGGTGGATTACCATCCTATTCGGCCTTATACCGGCCGGATCAAAATAGGACGCAAACAGTTTTTTCAATCCATTTACGCGGATTTGGCGGTCTCCCCGGCTTGCGTTGAATGCCATAACGCCCACCCGAAAAGCCCCAAACGGGATTTTAAATTGCTGGATGTCATGGGGGGAGTGGTGGTAACACTACCCATCCGCTAAAAACAAAAAGACCCAGGAGCCTGAGCTCATGGGTCTTTTTTAAAACTGCCTGTCGAGGGGGATCAGGCAGTTTGTTCTTCAAGACGTTTTAAGAGTCCTTCAAAGGATTCCTGCCGGATCACTTTCGTAAACTGGAAACGGTAGTTGCGAACCATGCTGACTCCCTGCACCAGGAAATCATACACACGCCACTGTTTACCCACCCGCTTCAATTTGTAGTGAATGGCAATCGTCCGGTCCGAGCTCACAATATTGGTTTTGATAAAAGCGTAGTTGCCTTTGACCCGCTCACTCAGGAAATGCACCTTGCCTCCCTGGAAATTCTCAATCATATGCATATACGATTTCTCCAGGAGCTTTTTGAACAGTTGAGTGAACTGTGCCTGCTCTTTCCGGGAGCGACCACTCCAGGCACTATCAAGAGTATGCCTGGCCATCTGCCTGAAATCGAACCGTTGCCCGATCACCTTGCGCAGAGCCAGCCTGCGTGACCGAACATCCTTCTTCATGTTCTCGTCGGTCACAATTTCCAGAACCTGATCCACGGTCATTTTCAAATCGGTCGCGGCTTCGGAAAACCCGAAACCCGTCGTGCCCACCGCCGCTACTTTAATCGGCTCGGCTTTGGAAGTTTCTTTCTTCTGGGAGATCTCAGCTTTGGGCTCTGCCGCATTTTTGGATAAAGCCAGGGAAGGTGCGATCAGCAGGAAAGAAAACGCAATACTCGCTAAATAAATTTTTTGGTTACTTCTCATTAAATACTCCCTCCTCACTGCTAGTTCCTTAATCTCATGCACTCTCCATACCACTCAGAGAAGGCCTCAGATCGTAACAGCGCAAGTCCTTCTAAATCAAAATAAACATTACGATAAATCATTTCGAGTCCCTATAATTTAACATGGAAAACGAAGGTAAATCAACAAAATTTCACACGTTTTAACCTGAAATGCATCTATTTTTGTATACACCCGAGCTTACTGATTGATTTCATTGCCCCACGGGTTTAATATTTTTTTGATGCCTTTTTGGGGTTTACTAAAAATAGAGACCTATTTGGCTTTATGGCAAAATGGACGCACGAGTGGAGTGACTATTACCCTTCTATTTCTGACTTTTGATGAAGTTCACCCTGGCTTGATTTTACCCCTGGGGACCGCTATTGCAAAAAATTATTGCAACATTTCTCATTCCTGCGTATTATTAGCTATGAGACCGCTCCTCCTGAAATTTTAAATACCCCAATCTTATGCCCACAAAACCCGACAACTATCTCGACAAGGTCTTCAACACGCTCAATGAGGCAGTGTTCGTCTACGACCAGAACATGGAGATCAAATATTTCAACGCCGCGGCGGAGAAGATCACCGGCCACCTCAGCAAGGATGTTCTCGGACAAAAATGCACCACCCTGTTTGATAAAAGCCTGTGCCTGAATAATTGCGACTTATGTATGACCGTCAAGGACGCTAAAAACGACAAGGTCAATTTTGATTCCCCCTTCTTCCGCAAGGATGGCGCACGACGCCTCGGCGATTTTCGGGCCGGTCTCTTGCGCAAGGACCCACAGGGCAATACCGAGGTTCTGGTGTCCCTGACCGATGTCACCGAAGTCACGCGTCTCAAAAAAGAGTTACAAGAAACGCACTCGTTTCGCCACATGGTGGGGAAAAGTCCGCAAATGAAAGAAGTGTTCAGGACCATCCAGAATGTGGCCCTCTACGATTCCACCGTCTTCATCGACGGCGAAAGCGGCACCGGCAAAGAGCTGGTGGCGAGCGCCATTCATTATGAAAGCCCGCGCGCCGGCGAGAACCTGATCAAGGTCAACTGTTCGGCCTTTTCCGACAGCCTGCTGGAAAGCGAGCTGTTCGGTCACGTCAAAGGTGCGTTTACCGGCGCTCTCCAAGAGAGGATCGGACGTTTCGAGGAAGCCAGCGATGGCACCATTTTCCTTGATGAAGTCGGTGACATGAGCCCCCATATCCAGGTCAAACTCCTGCGTGTTCTGCAGGAGAAGGAAGTCGAGCGGGTCGGCGAAAACCGTACCCGCAAGGTCGATATCCGCATCATCGCCGCCACCAACAAAAACCTCAAGCAGGAAGTCGATGCTGGCCGGTTCCGGGAAGACCTCTATTACCGCCTCAACGTCTTCCCCATCCACATGCCGCCCCTGCGCGAGCGCAAGGAGGATATCCCTCCGCTGGCGGACCGGTTTGTCGAGCGGTGGAAATCGAAACATCCGAAACACATCACCGACCTGTCCGATGACGCATTGGGTAAACTGATGGACCATTCCTGGCCCGGTAACGTGCGCGAGTTGGAAAATGCCATCGAGCACGCCTGTATCAAGGCCGTCGGTCCAGCGGTCGAGTTACGCGATCTGCCAGCTTATCTACAAAACCACAGCGATGGCGCAAAGGTCAAAAGAAAACGCAAATGGTTGACCAAAAAAATCGTCAAGGAAGCCCTGGAAGCCTGCGATCATAATCAGACCCACGCCGCCGAACGCCTCAACGTCCACCGCATCACCCTCTGGCGCAAAATGAAAGAGTTCGGCCTTTCCACCTGATAACCCAATAAAAAACCCCCTGCGGACGTTATGGCGTCCACAGGGGGTTTTACGAGAAAAACAAAGGATCAGAGTAAATAACGACCCTGAGTTATTTCCCCGCTCGATACACTTCAGGATTCTCTGCACCTTCCACAACCAATTGACCTATCGCGCCCTTGGCGACACGGAAGATACTGTGGTCCACCAGCGTGTAAGCACCGGGAACTTCCACCTTGAACTCGACGATGGTCGCACCTGCCGAAGGCACCAGTGTGGTTTGGATACCCGTGTGCACGGTACCGCCCAAGCCACCTTCCGGATACACCTTGTCAAAAATTTCTCCGATAATGTGAAACGAGGAGATGCCGTTAGGTCCGATGTTGCCGAAATACATGCGAACGGTCTCACCCACTTTGGCTTTCAGAACATTGGCACCCATCAAGCCGCCTTCGCGACCGTTGAACACCACATACGTCGGATGCTCATCCAAGCCTTTGGTGATATCAAACGCGGCTACACCGTTTTCATCAGGATCGCTGGCGAAAAATTCGCTTTCCATCACATAGAACTCGCGGTCCACCTTGGCCAGTCCGCCTTCCGGCTCCACCAGAACCAGACCGTACATGCCGTTGGCGATGTGATCGACAATCGATCCCGCCGCGCAATGGTAGATGAACAAGCCCGGTGCCTGTGCCTTGAAGGTGAATACTTTCGACTCGCCGGGAGAAACGGTACTGACTGCCGCTCCGCCGCCCGGACCGTTCACCGCATGGATATCGATATTATGTTGCTGGGTATTCGAAGCCGGATTGTTCAGGTGAAACTCAACCGTATCACCCACGCGGACACGTGCCATCGGACCCGGTACTGTCCCGTTAAAACTCCAGAAATTGTATTTGACGCCGTCAGCAATATCACCGATATATTCCTTGGCTTCGAAATGGAGAACCACCGTCTTGTTGCCCGACCGCGTTAACGGAGCTGGTACATTGGGAGCAGTCGTCAATTGACCTTCCTCTTTATCCGAGGCACCCGCCTGCGCAACACTGGTGGTGCCGCATCCGGTCAATCCCCATATCATCAGTAGGCCGCCGAGCACGACGGGCACAATCTTTTTGTTCATCTAGTTCTCCATTCCACTAAAGTTTATAAAATCCTACACTCTCTATTACAAGGATCGTGCCAATCGCCACAAAAACAGTTAACCCTTATTTTTTATACACTTATAAAATCAAGCCGCTGACCTTAAAGCCCAATGAAACGTTACATTAATTTATTGCAATATTTAAGCAACATATCAAGGTGGAGGTGATAACCTTACTTCAATTCTGTAGTTGCTCGATTTATCGAGCGGTTTTAAAAATCTAAACACAGATTCTTCGCTAACGCTCAGAATGACAAAGAGTGAGGTATTGTCATCCTGAGAAGCGAAGCGACGAAGGATCTATGTTTGAATTTCTGCCCCATATATGGAGTAACTACAAAATCAATCTCTTATGCAAAGGTCTCCTTTAGAAAAAGAGGAGCGAACTTGGAAATGCGCCCAGGAATCATCGCTTACCAGTAACGGTCAACCAATTGCCTCCCTCGCTAGAGGGCAATAAATCCGGTTGACAGCACCCGCTGAATTGAGAATAATACACATAATTTCCGATATTTGAATGGGTTAACGGACCTCCTCAGACGGACCGCGCCTGTTTGTTTTTTAAAGAGATAAAGGATTTCTGCTATGGACCGGTACTGGGAAGGATTCAAAACCCCTTTTATCTGCTTTGCAGGATTTTCCGGCGTGGGTAAAACCACCCTGCTGACACATATGATCCGCCGCTTTAAAAAGGATCGTATCCGCGTCGGTTATTACAAGCACGATGCCCACCGGTTCCAAATGGACAAAAAGGGCAAGGACACCCAACGCGGTGCCGAGGCGGGAGCGGGCATTGTCACCATCAACGATCCCGAACATTGCGCCGTTATCGCCGAAAACCCCTTTAAGAAACGCACCATCACCCACGCGCTGGAACAATGCGACTGCATCCTGATTGAAGGCTACAAAAAATCGCCGTTCGACAAGATTGTACTGCTCGATGCCGACGGCAAACTCCCCATCTCTGCCGATGATCCCGGCATCAAGGCCATCGTTCATCAAGGCGTGGTCGAGGACACCTCGTTCACGGAACACGGGATTCCCCTGTTCCACCGCGACGAAGCCGATCAAATCTACCAGTTCGTGAAAGATCACTTTTACAACAGCACCCGTCCGTTACTCGGCGGTGTGTTCATTGGCGGACAAAGCAAGCGCATGGGCCAACCCAAATTTTCGCTTTCCTACCAGGGCCAGTCGGAAACCGAGCGCATGGTGAACATGCTTGCTGGTTTTTGTGATCAGGTGTATCTCTCAGCCCGGCAGGAACAGGATCTCGAAACCATTGGCGGCCTGCCGCATTGCGGACGCATCAATGACGAACATTATGGACTCGGCCCGGTCGGCGGACTGGCCACACTGATGGGCACGCATCCCGACAAAGCCTGGCTGATCACCGCCTGCGACATGCCGTTCCTTCAGGAGGACGCCATCGCGCGCATTGTCGCCGAACGCGATCCACTGCGCTACGGCACCTGTTTTTTACAGAAAGGCGGAATTGGCGTGGAACCGATGTGCGCTATCTACGAACCGAAATTCATCGTCCCTCTGTTTGAAGCGTTATCGCGCCGCGAGTTGTCGCTGACGCGCATCATCAAGGAACTGCCGTTCAAACACGTGACCGTGACCCCATCCGACCGGACACATTTCACCAACGTCAACACTCCAGAAGAGTACGAAGTCGCCCGCACTCAACGCGAGCAGGAAGATAACTAGATGGCCATGATTCAAGTGGACGAGGCGCGGGAGATCATCCTCTCCAAAATAGCAACCAAAGGCGTCGAGAAAGTTTCTCTGGACAACGCTCTGGGTCGCATTCTGGCGGAAGACATCGTAGCGAAGATCAACAACCCGCCGATGGACAACTCCGCGATGGACGGTTACGCCGTGATCGCCGCCGACATTCAATCCGCGACACCCGACAATCCCGTAAAACTGGAAGTGGTGGACAACGTCCCCGCCGGGTCCGTTTCCACGCTCACACTGAAAAACAAACAAACCATCCGCATCATGACCGGCGCACCGATCCCGCAAGGAGCCGACGCGGTATTGATGCAGGAAGACACCGATAAAAACGGCACGGGCATTCTCGCCAAAGACCGGGCCGATGTCGGCGAAAACATCCGCCTCGCCGGGGAAGACGTCAAAGTCGGCGACGTGGTCATTCAGAAAGGCGTCGCCATCACCCCCGCCCAAATCGGGATGATGGCCGTGGTGGGCCGGTCCAACGTGTACGTCAGCCAGCAACCGACGGTGGCCATCCTTTCCACCGGCGACGAAATCATGGAACTGGACGAGACTCCCGAAGGCCCGTGCATCTACAACAGCAACGGCTATATGCTGGCGGCGCAGATTCGCTCCGCCGGTGGTGTTCCCGTTTACCTGGGCGTCGCCAAAGACGACGAAAAAGATTTGATGGAGAAATTCGAGTGGGCGCTGAAGTGCGATATCGTGGTGTCCTCCGGCGGTGTGTCGGTGGGCGATTACGATCTGGTCAAGGCCACCCTCGAAAAAATGGGCAACGAAATGGTGTTCTGGAAAGTGGCGATGAAGCCGGGCAAACCCCTCGCCTTCGGCAAGATTGGCGAGAGACCGATCTTCGGCCTGCCGGGCAATCCCGTTTCATCCTTTGTCTCCTTTGAACAGTTTGCGCGGCCCGCCATCAAAAAGATGATGGGCGCCAAAGAAATTCTTCCCCGCACCGTGCAGGCCAAGCTGACCCGCACCATTCACAAAAAAACCGGTCGCCTGCATTTCATGAGCGCCATCGTATCGTGGGACAGCGGCGAGTACACCGTCGCCCCCGCCGAGGAGCAGGGATCGGGTGTGCTCAAGTCCACGGTCAATGCCAACGGCCTTCTGGTATTCCCGCTGGAGAAAGACGAACTTAAAAATGGAGAGTTGGTGACCGTCCAACTTCTGGATGTATGACGATGCCCCCCCTCTGGTCCCGATCCATAATCGGACCTTGCTTCAAATTCTATATTCTCTTAATTACCCTGCTGATCGTGTTCAGCCAGGACGCAACACTGGCCGACGACAACCGCGCTGACGGTGTCGAGCGCATGGTCCGCCAGATCGAAACTCTGTTTCCCGTGCTGGAAGGTTACGTGCTTTCGGCGAAAGGCGACCGCGTGGCGGTGGACCTCAAACGCGGCCAGCCGGTCACTCCGGGACAAACCCTCAAGCTGATCCGCTACGGAAAACCCATCACCCACCCTGTCACGCAAAAAGTCATCGGACATGAGGAAACCGACCTGGGCCAAATCCAGATCAAGGAAGTGCGCAAGGATTACTCTCTCGCCCAGGTCATGACCCCCGGCGTGCAGGCGGAAAAGGGCGATGGCGTGCGCAGTGTCTTCAACAAAGTAAATATCCTGGTGGCTCCCGTTCAGGCAGATCCCGAAGTAACGGGAAATCCGCAGGCGCTGGGACTGGAGATCGAATCCCGACTCAACCATCACGTCCGCTTTAAAGTACCCACGTTTGATCTGAGCATCTGGCTGTTGGAAAACGAAGTCGCCCTGCCCTCCCTGACCCGGCCGGAAAACCTGACTCGCCTCCGCAAACAAATCACATCCGACGCCATCCTGCTCACCCAGGTCCGTTCCATAAAAGGTAAAACCGTATTGAGCTATCACCTGGTGTCAGCGAGTGACGGTAGTGTATTGAAGGAAGCGCGTGTGCTGGTTCCTGCCCTGCCGGAGAACCGGGTGGCTCCGGAGCAAAGCGTGCAATCCGATTTGCGGGCGGACAAAGGGCTGTTCCGTTTTGTCGGCAAGCAGGATTTCGAATTTGAACTGGTCGATTTTGCGGTGGGCGACCTCACGGGTAAAGGACACAAGGACTACGTCATCATCGACGACCATCGCGTGATGATCTACCGACACCAGAAAGGGCAGTTCAAAAAAGTCGGGCAGGTCAAACTCCAGGAAAGGGTTCACAAGTTTCTTTCCGTGGATGTAGCCGATATCAACGGCAACGGCCGGGACGAAATCTTCGTGACCGATTCGCTGGGAGACAATCTCAGTTCGTTTGTTCTGGAGGTGGTTCCGGGGAAAAAGGGACTGACCCGCACCTGGGAAAACGTGAACCGCTACTTCCGGGTCCTCCGGGATTTTGACGGCCCGCCCCTGCTGATTTCCCAAAAACCCGGATTTGAAAAACCTTTCCAGCCCGGAATCTATAAAATGCACCCTGTAAGTGGTGGATATTCAGT
>JAJDBJ010000082.1 GCA_029261395.1 Nitrospinaceae bacterium | reverse complement strand
GATTTGGCTTCAGAAATTGAGGGTTACGGCGGGGGTTTGTGGGGGGCAATAAGTACAGATGTTATGGCATATCGTTGCTCTCAAAAACTAGATACTATTGAAAAATCTTATATTTCTAATGGAAAACCTAGTAAAGCTGGCTTAGATGTTTACATTCTTCGCTTTCCTGATAAAGATCAGCCAGTGGAGCAGAAAATTGGGGGATGTTTGCATTTCGAACCCTTAGTTGAAGATGAGCAAGAGCTTAATTCAATTGACGATTTTTCGCCAGGTTGCTCCGCAAGTTATACCCCGCTGTCCGATTTTTATTATAGATTGATTCAAAATAGCTATTACACTTTAGGCACAAGAGACTTTTCTCTTTCAGACCTTGGAGCACACTTCATGCTTTATATGTCATGGTCAACCGCCTCTTGGGATGAACTCTTTAAATGCTGATTAGAATTCCACCAGCAAAAACTGTGGAAAAAAAGAGGTGTGGTCTCTTCCTGAATCCCTGAAAACCTGTCACCCTTCGACAGGCTCAGAGTGACACCGGCTGGCGCCGGAGGCAACTTTTAATCCCCGTATTGCGCACGAGACTCATCGATTGCCATGAACTGTCAGCCAGTTCCCCACTCCCGGTAGGGGGTTACTTGCCCTGTGCCTGTTGAGCGACGGCCTCGGCGGCTTTTTTGGCGGCTTCGGGATCGCCTAGATAATAATGCTTGATGGGTTTTAAATTTTCATCCAGCTCGTAGACCAGTGGGATGCCGGTGGGGATGTTGAGTTCGGTGATGTCCTGTTGGCTGATGTTGTCGAGATGCATGACCAGGGCGCGCAGGCTGTTGCCGTGGGCGCAGATCAACACCTGTTGACCGGCCTTGATGGCGGGGACAATGGTGTCGGACCAATAGGGCAGAAACCGCGCCACGGTTTCCTTCAGGGATTCGGTAGCGGGCAGGTCTTTCGGGTCGACATCGGAATAGCGCGGATCGGTTTGCGGCAGACGCTCGTCACCTTCGGGCAGGGGAGGCGGGGGGATGTCGTAACTGCGCCGCCAGATCTTCACCTGATCGGCGCCATGCTGTTCCGCCGTTTCGGCTTTGTTCAATCCCTGCAGATTGCCGTAATGCCGCTCGTTCAACCGCCACGAGCGATGCACCGGTATCCACATCAAATCCATGGCGTCGAGGGTGATCCATAACGTCCGAATGGCACGTTTGAGCACCGAGGTATAGGCGACATCAAAGGTCAGCCCCGCGTCGAGGATGGCTTTCGCCCCTGCCTGCGCTTCGTTGCGGCCCTGATCGGTCAGATCGACATCGGTCCATCCGGTGAACCGGTTTTCGAGATTCCAGATACTTTGTCCATGCCGCATCAGCACTACTTTATACATGGTATCCACCCTTCAAAAATTGAAATTCCCGTTAGCGGCACTCAACCCCGCCAGAAAATTGGATTGTAACCCATCCCAAATAAAAACGCGATCCAGAGTGAAAAAATTTTGATTAAAACACAGATTCTTCGCTCCTCCCCGCAGTGGACGAGCCTTGCCCGGGAACACTTTTCAATATCCCTCCCCTTTCCAAGGGGAGGGCTGGGTGGGGTAGATTTTATAAATTGGAGAATTCCCTTCCGACTCCTTCTAGGAACAAGGAGAAAAGCAACCTCCCCTCAATCCCCTCCTTGGTAAGGAGGGGAAGATTTTGTTGACTGTTGTCTTGAACCCCAATCGTTGGGCACTATGAGGGGTTTTCGTAACAGCTCCAGCTAATCCGAGGTATACAGCACGCCCTGAAACGTTTAAAATTTTATTATCACTGAAACAGTTAAGCAGGGAAAGATTATGACCGTCTCCAAACAAACGGAGTTCAAACCGATCACGCGTTCTTTTTTCGAAAAGGAGTGGACAGAACGATTTGACGTCTTCTATCAAACCACTATCGACGGAGAGAAAAAATTTGTCAAATTCGCTGAATACGATCCCAAGGATTATTCCCACCTGAATGCCATTCTTGATGAAAGGCAAAATGAAGCTTTTTATATCAGGGAAACCGATCTTTATAAGTATTACCGGTTTAATATTTTAAAACGCCTGCTGTTGGAGCTGGCGCAGGACAAACCTCCCGCCCGGGAAGCCTTTCAAAGGGTGTATCCTGTGGCCACTCGTATTCTTCAGGACCATCTGGAAATTCCCACCTCGGATGAGTTTCTGGCTCTGCTGGATGAACTACCCCTGGTGCTGTCCGAATCCCTGGACCCGGAGAACCTGCGGTTTTACGAGTTGTTCGCCATCACCCTGAAAGAAGATACGATACACGCGCATTGTGTCAACGTCGGCATGTACTGCCTGTGTCTCGCCAGGGAACTGGGAATGAGTCGCAAAGACCGTGAGGAAATTTTCCGGGGCGGACTACTGGCGGATATCGGCAAGAAATTTATTCCCATGGAAGTGCTGTTCAAGAAAGACGCCTTGACGGAAGAAGACCGGCAGACCATACGACGACACACGGCTTTCGGCAAAAAAAAATTGAACGAACAGAGACGTTATTCCAAAACCGTGCTCCGTATGGCAGGCGAACATCACGAAAACTTCGACGGCACCGGGTATCCGCTCAAGTTGGCAGGCAATGAAATCGATACCGCCGCGCGAATCTGTAAAATCATGGACGTCTTCAATGCGCTGACCAGCCACCGGCCCTACAGAGAAGTGATGTCTCCCCTTCAGGCCCTGACCCTGATGAAAGAAAAGATGGGGGAACAATTCGACTCGAAATTGCTGACCGCGTTCATTCAATACGCGGGCAAGTCGTAAATCCTTTGAAAATCTAAACATAGATTCTTCACTCCACTGCGTTGCGTTCAGAATGACAGAGAAATGAGGATTGTCATTCTGAGCGTCAGCGAAGAATCTGTGTTTTGAATTTCTGCCTCATAAAGAAAGTCTCTATCAACCCTGCGCGTCTTCCTGCCGAATAAAGTTGCCGCCGGTACGTTCCTCGGGCTCGCGGGACACTTCTTCCAATATCAATTGACAGATGCGCGTTTTGCCGGGCGTCACCTCGATGGCAAACGGACCATGATTGAACATCTCAAGGGTGATGATGCCCAGCCCGGTGCCGCAGTGGATCATCGGCGCCGTCATGTGCACCGCCAGGCCGAGCCGCGCGAAACTGCTTTTACCCTCGACCCGTCCCGCGAGTTTGGAGCCCGCCGGAAACTGGACCTTCTCAAACGTGGAACCGAGATAAACCCGGTTCGGTTGCAAAAGATATCTGCCCGACGGCTCCTTTTCCACTGACACCTGATGACGTTTCGAAAATTCCCGGTAGTTGTATTCGTCCAGATTGACCTTGAGCGTTTCGCTATCCGGGCGGGTCAGTGCAGGGTCCCAGATCCACAACGGTTCTCCTATATGCAAGTCGATGGAGGTGGTGTCGATCTGCTCCTTGCCGGGCGCGGGCTCGACGATCATCCGCCCCTCCGCCAACGCCTTGTGAATATCGTCGCCGCTTAAAATCATAGGCCCACCGTTTTCCGAATAAGGGTTTCGTCCACGCCGCTCTCCGTGTTTTCCTGCATGCCGTGAATCAAGTATTCCTGGTTGCCTTTCTGCCCCGTGATGGGGGAGCGGCACACCTGCGCAAGACACCAGCCCGACGCTTCGATGAATTGTTTCAGCTCCAGCAAAACCTTCACATGTTTGTTGAGGTCGGTGATGACGCCTTTGTTCTCGACTTCGGCCTTGCCCACTTCAAACTGCGGCTTGACCAGCGCGATCCACTCGCCGCCCGGCTTTAAAATTTTAAACACCGCCGGAAGAATCAGCTTGAGGGATATGAAAGCGAGGTCCATCACCGCCAGGTCCACCGCCTCGCCGCCCAGTGTGTCCAGCGACAGTTCCCGCGCGTTGGTGCGGTCGATCATCACCACCCGGTCGTCGGATTGCAGTTTCCAGTCGAGCTGGCCGTAACCGACATCAACGGCAAACACTTTGGTCGCGCCGTTCTGGAGCAGGCAGTCGGTGAAGCCGCCGGTCGATGCGCCGACGTCCACTGCAATTTGATTGGAAGGATCGATACTGAATTCTTTGAGCGCCTGCGCCAGCTTCAATCCGCCACGGCTGACGTAAGGGTTGGGGTCTTCCGCCACCGAAACATCGGCATCTTCCGCGACCATGCGGCCCGGTTTGTCCGCCGGGGTGTCGCCGATGCGAACCTTGCCTGCGAGAATCAGGCTTTGGGCGCGTTCCCGCGAGGAAACGAGTTTTTTTTTACCAGCCATTGGTCGAGGCGGATTTTTTTAGTCGTCGTCATCCACGTCCTCGTCCGCATCGGTGGGGAATAACTCCGCGACCAGCTCGCCTTTCTGGTTTTTGGTGAGCTTTTCTATTTTCTGTTCCGCTTCGTTCAACTTCTTGGAACAGACACGCGACATCTTGATCCCTTCCTCAAAAATTTCGAGGGACTTGTCGATGTCCAGCTCGCCCTTTTCCAGTTCCTCGACAATATGCTCGAGACGGTCCATTGCCTTTTCAAATTTGATTTCAGCCATCATAGTTCTCCTGATCCTTATTCTATCGTTTCATCGACCGTGGCGTCCAGCTGACCTTTTGCCAGACGGATGCGCACGGTATCGCCTTTCTTCACTTGCTGATTGGAGGTCACCGCTTTGCCGGTCTTTTGCGAGGTGGTGATGCTGTAGCCCCGGTCCAGCACGTTGAGTGGGCTCAGTGCGCCGAGACTTTTCGCGACGCCGCCCAGTTTTTCTTTTTTGAGATTGATCTGCGATTCCATCCGCCGCTGAAGGCGCGCCACCAGATCGATTCTCCGTTCCGACAGAGTTTTCAACTGGCGACTGGGCGAAGCCTGAAAGAGACGGTATCCAATTTGCGTCAGACTGCCGCGTTTGACCAGCACCCATTGGTCGAGGCCGCGCAGGAGACGCTGGACCATTTCGTCGAGACGTTGTGTCGGCGCTTCCAGAATCTGGCGCGGTTCCCGGAAAAACCGGCGGTCGACCAGATACCGGACCCGTTCGCGGTAATCCTCGATGTCCTCTTCCATCCGTTCGATCATCTGGTTGGTGAGGTATTGCAGGTCCTGCTCGATGTCGGTCAGTTTCGGCACCACCAGCTCCGCCGCGGCGGAAGGCGTGGGCGCGCGCAGGTCGGAGACAAAATCGGCGACGGTGAAATCGATTTCATGACCGACGGCAGACACTACGGGAATTTTCGATTCCGCAATAGCGCGGGCGACCACCTCTTCGTTGAACGCCCACAAGTCTTCGATGGACCCGCCGCCGCGTCCGACAATAAGCACGTCGATATCTTTCCGCTTGTTCAGTTCCCTGATGCCCTGGGCGATTTCTTCCGCCGAGCCTTCGCCCTGCACTTTGGCGGGATACAACAGGATCGACATTTTCGGATTGCGCCGCCGGATGACGTGGATCATGTCACGGATCGCCGCGCCGGTGGGGGAGGTGACGATGCCGATCTTCCACGGCACTTCAGGGAGTGGTTTCTTACGCGACTCGTCGAACAGACCTTCCTTCGCCAGCTTTTCCTTGAGCTGTTCGAACGCCTTTTGGAGAGCGCCGAGGCCTTTCGGTTCCATTGCTTCGACGATGACCTGGTAATCGCCACGCGCTTCATACACCGTGACGCGTCCCAGCAGGAGCACCTGATCGCCATCTTCCGGGGTGAACTTCACGCCCATGCGCTGGCCGCGAAACAGCACGCATTTGATCTGCGCCTTGTCGTCTTTTAAAACGAAATAGGCATGACCGGATGCGGCCTGTCGGAAATTGGAAATTTCGCCTTCGATCCACGCCGTTTCAAACGCCGCTTCGAGTATGGCGCGCACGTCGCGCGTGATTTCGCTGACGCTGTAGACGTGCGGCTGTTCGGCCGGGATGCGGCCTGCGGTTTGTGATTGCGCTTGAGTCATAAGGAGAAACGCTTAGAGATTGTTGGCTGTTTTAAATGCGCTCAGGGTATTTTTCATCAGCATGGCGATGGTCATCGGTCCAACCCCGCCGGGCACGGGTGTGATGTATGCCGCCTTCTCCGCCACCGCGTCGAAATCGACGTCGCCGACCAGTTTGCCATCGACCCGGTTGATGCCGACGTCGATGACCACTGCGCCTTCCCCCACCATATCGGCGGTGACGAATTTTGGTTTGCCGATGGCCGCGACCAGAATATCAGCCGACCGCGCCACGGCGGGTAAATTGCGCGTGCGCGAGTGGCAGATGGTGACTGTCGCGTTGCGCTTCAACAAGAGAGACGCCATGGGTTTGCCGACGATGTTGCTCCGCCCGAGGATCACCGCGTTCTTGCCTTCGATATCGATCTTGTAAAAATCCAGCATCTCGATGATACCCGCCGGAGTGCAGGGGGCCAGCGCATTGGCCCCGCTGGTCAGGTAACCGACATTAATTGGATGAAAGCCGTCGACGTCCTTTTTCGGATCGATCGCCTCCAACACTTTCTGTTCGTTGATATGATCCGGTAGCGGCAACTGCACGAGGATGCCGTTCACTTCCGGGTTGGCGTTCAATTCGGCGATCAGTTTCAGCAGTTCGGTTTCTTCGGTATCGGCGGCGAGGGTGTGCGATAAATTCTGGAATCCCATCTTCTCGCAGGTTTTGTTTTTGTTTTTGACGTACACCGCCGAAGCGGGATCTTCGCCCACCAGCACCACTGCCAGTCCGGGAATTTTTCCTGTTTGCTGTTGCAAGGTGGCCGTTTCCGCCGCAACCTGTTCCTTGATTTCAGCCGAAACTTTTTTACCGTCGATCAGGGTCATCACGTCCATTACTCCACCGTTCTTATAATGAGGGTCTACAATATTTCCATAATGGGCCCCATCTTACCAGAACCGGGATTAAATGTGACGGGGGAAGATTTGTAGTTACTCGATTTATCGAGCGATTATGAAAATCCAAACATAGATTCTTCGCTAACGCTCAGAATGACAGAGAGTTAGGTATTGTCATTCTGAGGAGCCAAGGGCGACGAAGAATCTGTGTTTTCATTATTATAAGAGAAGGACTGCCATTCTTTAGGGGTAGAAAATCGGGAAGTACTATCTCCTGCAAGGGGTTGATATTCGAGGCGGAAGGGGATGGAAGAAAATCAGCTCCGGGCCTTGCCCGGTCAGGAATCTCCGAAAAACATGCCGACAATCTCCTGATACTGCTGGATCACTTTGTCCTTTATGAATTCAAAATCGTCGGGGCTGAGTCCAATAGTCTCCCAACTTTTGGGATGCAATTGCGGTTCGCAGAATTCGGCATCGCTACCCGCGTTCAGAACGTGAACAATATAGTCGGCGGTGTGGATAATGGCCGCATCGACGGGAAACGCTTTGGCGGTTTGAGGTTCATGGTGACAGCCCACCGCCTCCACCAGGCGCGGCGGCAGTTTCCAGGCCTTCAACAATTCCCGGCCGACGTCCGCATGATCGAATCCCATCAGTTCCCGTTCGGACAGATAGATATTTTCCTTTTGTCCCTTGCTCCGGAAAAAGGCGTCCCGCGCCAGAGACGGTTCCTTTTTGAAAATCACCAGTCGGCCGATGTCGTGCAGGATACCGGCCAGGTAGAGCCGCTCGATGTTTTTCTCGCCACGGAATTCGGCAATGGACCGGGCCACCACGCCGCAGGCAATACTGTGCCGCCAGAACTTTTCCATGTTGAACAGGTTGTTGGGGATACCCCGGAATTGATAGATCACCAGAGTGGCCAGAGCCAGATCGGTGAGTTGGTCCATGCCGATGATCGATATGGCATGGGAGACGGTGTCGATCTTGGATGGGAATCCGTAAAAGGGACTGTTTACGATTTTGAGCAAACGTGCAGAGAGGGCCGGATCGAAACCGATGATATCGCCCAGGTCCTGGAACGTCTTGTCGGGATCGCTCAGGGCGGCCTGAAGTTCGAAGTAAACTTTTGGCAGGGAAAAGATGATTTCACCTTCCTTGCCGATCAAGTCTTGTGGACCGCTCAAGCTCATACCCGTTCTCAGTTAAGGTGAGTGAATCACGTTGAGTAATAGGGAAACGCGGATCAGCTGAGTCCCAGTTCCTTGATCAATCGTGAAAGGTAGGACCGTTGAACCTCCAAAATTTTAGCCGCCTGGGTCCGGTTTCCCTTGGTCGATTGAAGGGTATTGAAAATGAAGGATTTTCTGAAGGCGTCGCTGGCCTCTTTCAAGGTGGAGCCTACGTTGATTTCGATCGGCGACTGGCTGGACTCGATGGCAAAGGCATCCGTGGTCAACTCATCCCCATCTTCCAGAACAATGGCCCGCTCGAGGGCATTTTCCAATTGGCGGATATTGCCCGGCCAACCGTACCCTTCAAGATATGAGATCACCCCTTTTTGAATTTTTTTAGGCTTCTCGCCTTCCGGGGTATGTTTTCTTATGAAAAAATTAACCAGATCGGAAATGTCATCTTTGCGTTCCCTGAGAGAAGGCAAATGAAGGTTGATGACATTGACGCGGTAAAACAAATCCTGACGGAACGTGCCCTCGCTCACCATTTTATCCAGATCCTGGTTGGTGGCGGAAATGATTCGAACATCCACCTCGGTGGGTTTGGTGCCGCCCAGCCTTAAAAAAGATTCCTCCTGGATCACGCGGAGCAGTTTGACCTGCATATCGAGGGGCATCTCACCAATTTCGTCGAGAAACAGGGTGCCGCCATCGGCCGCTTCAAACAAACCGATCTTCTGGGTGTCCGCTCCGGTGAACGCTCCTTTCTCATGACCGAACAACTCGCGCTCCAGAATGGAAGCGGGTAAGGCACCACAACTGATGGACACAAAGGGTTTGGTCTGGCGCAGACTGCGGTCGTGTACCAGATGGGCAAACAACTCCTTACCCGTGCCGCTTTCTCCAGTAATCAAAATGGACGCCTTGGAATTGGCTACTTTTTCCGCCTGGGAGATGCACTTGCGAATTTGCGGGCTCTCCCCCACGATGGTGTAGCGTTGTCGGTATTTCTCCTGGAGCCGGCCAAATTCCTCTCCCAGCATCTCATTGCTGCGGGTCACCTCAAAAAACATGGCCATGATTCGGGCATAGCGGTTCAGGATATCCATGTCTCTTTCGGTATAAACACTACCGTCCTGTTTGTCGAGGAACTGCACAACACCGATGACCACACCATTCAGAGTCAACGGTAGACAGGCGATGGCTTTGACATCTATCTCGATCATTTCGCTGACTTGGCTCAACCAGCGTTTGTCGTTTTGCACATCATTCGATACAATGGCCTCCCCGGTTTTGGCTACTATTCCGGCCAAACCGACGCCACGGGGAATGTCCACCTGTTTCAACTGTCCGCTCTCCTCGCCGGAAGCCTGGTAGAACTGGAGTTTGCTGGTTTTTTCATCCAGCATCAGCAACGAGGCATTGAGCGCCCCGACGGTGACTTGTGCGGTCTCAAGAACAATGTTCAATAATTCATCGACGTTCTTGAACGTGGTTTTGAACAGGGACGAAATTTTTCTCAGGGTCAGAATGTTGGCGTATTCGGTGATTTGTTTCATAATTTGGTTCGGACTGGACTGCGGAACTCTTCAAAAAAGAATATTTGTTAAAAAAGAATACAGATTCGAGAGAGATTTCGATCTGTAAACAGCCGCCTGAAATATTTATAAAATGGCGGTTTAGCTGAAAATGGAGTACAAGACTACAAGCAAACAGCTTAACGATTTATAAAATTTCTACAATATACTAATCATTGTAATCATTTTTTAATCGCTTTGGGACAAAATCTCCAATATTCTTAAATGTTCACACACCCCTATTCGGGGTATTTATTATGCGTTGATTAATCGAAGAGTATGAAGACACCTCTGTTTAAAAAAAATATTGTCGCAGTCCTTATTTTGATCGGGATAGGATTTTTAACCTATGCGGCGACCCTCCAGTCTCCTTTTCTGGCTTCAGAGGTTCGGACTCTGCTGGAAGATCCGGACATTAAGGATTTTTCGAGGGTCAACAATATCACCCGGATCGACCAGGTTTTCAACGGCTCGCTTCCCAAGCTGTCTCTTGCCATTAATTATCTGATGGGGCACAGCACTCCCTGGGGCTATCATCTGGTGAATCTGTTGATTCATCTGGCGGTGGGTCTGGCTTTTTATTGGGTGGTCCGGGAATGGCTGGTCTTTTTTGATCAGAAAAATCCTGCCTATCTCAACGGGTTGCCTTTGGTCGCGGCCGCGATCCATCTGCTCCACCCTTTGAACTCGCAAGCGGTCATTCTTATTTCCTCGCGCCCCATCCTTTTCGCAAGTCTGTTTTATCTGCTGACATTTGGATTCCTCGCTCGTTTTCTGAGGGAGTTTAGAGAGGATCCTAAAAAAGCCAAGGGATCGATCGACCTTTTAATGGTCATGGCCTGTCTCGCGGTAGGCGGCACCAGCGATCCGATAATGGTCACCTTGCCGTTCATGGGGTGGATATTTTCTCGGTTTTATTTGGCCTCCAGCCGGAAAGTCGAAGGCGAGATATTTGCCCTGACGTTGGTTCCCTGGGTCATTTACCTGATTTACCAGATCACCACTCCTGCCGCCGATCTGGTGGCGGCATTTTCGGGTCAATCCGGCAGTCTGGCCGCTGTCTATTTTTTGACTCAGATTAAAGCGTTTGTTTTTTATTACCTGCCCAAGGCCCTGTTCCCTATTCATTTGAATCTGGACCCTGATTTCCGTCTGGTGAGCGGGTTTACCGATTGGACATGGATGCTTGCTCTGGTCGTCATTGGCGGTTTGTTTGCCCTGGCGCGGGCCACCCGGTCCAGCCTTTTGCAATGGTCTTTCCTCTGGTCCCTTATAATTTTCATCAGCTTTTATGCTTTTGCGATGGATACTCCAGTGGTTTCCGAACCCCGCTTTTACCTGCCGGGAATGGGAATTCATCTCATACTGGCAATGGGTCTGGTGGAACTGGGAATCCGCCACCCGATCGCCGGCTGGTTGCGAGTCGGGATACCGGCGCTGTTCATGATCCTCACGTTCAGCCGGGGTCAGGACTACCGGTCGGAGATATCCCTGTGGGAGGCAACCGCCCAAAGCTCACCCCACAAACCGGGCGTCCATTATGAGCTGGGCAAGGCGTACCTCACCGGCGGATTGACCGAAAAGGCCAAAAAGGAACTGGTCACCACCCTGGAGCTCAATGCCAAACACATCCCGGCGCTGATCAAGATGGGCGAGCTTCATATTCAGCGGAAAGAGTATGCCAAAGCCCTGGAGTCTTATCAGGAATTGATCCGCCAGAATATCAAGCCCCCCGTAGTCTACTTTAATGCCGGCCTGGCCCTGTTGGAAATGAAGCAACCGGGTGAGGCCGTGCCGTATCTGGAAGAAGCGGTGGACAAGCAACCGGGCGTCGCCTACTGGCATTTGACCCTGGCACGGGCCTATCACAAATCACATCAGCTACAGAAAGCTTTGAAATATTACCGCGCCACCCTCAAGATCAACCCGGACCAACCAGTCGCGCACAACGAAATGGGGATGCTGTTCTGGGACCTGAAATCCTTTTATTTCGCAGACGCGGCCTTTCAACAGGCCTACCAGCTGGATAAACAATACGCCGACGCGCTGAACAACCTGACCACCTCCAGCATGATGTTCAAGCAATACGATCAGGCCATTATCTACCTCGACCGCCTGCTGGAGATCAACCCGGACAATGACAACGCCCGGCAGTTACGGGTCGCCGCCCAGCGATTCCAGGAACAGCAGAAACTGGAACCCGCGCCGAAGACGCAGGATTTCCATTAAAAAACCCTCCGGCGGCTTTCCCCGTTGTCCTTAAAACCTTTGCAGAAGTAATAAATTTGTCCGCGTCTTCGCTTCCCCTCCTTACGAAGGAGGGGATACAGGGGAGGTTATAATAACTCCACCCCTCACCTTAATCCATCACCCTGTGGGTGCTCCCCATGAGGGGAGAGGAGAATATTAGGTCCGGGCCTTGCCCGGCCCCACCTGTATCCTCCCCTCGGTTAAGGGGAGGAATATTAAATGACATCCGTTATGCAAAGATCTCGTTGTCCTTTTTAGCCGGGTGTGATAAATTTTCCGAATCATGCCGAAGTGGTGGAACTGGTAGACGCGCTGGATTCAAAATCCAGTGAGGGCAACCTCGTGTCGGTTCGATTCCGACCTTCGGCACCACTACCCGTGGGGGGAGCCCGTAAAAGCTCCCTCCGCGGACCCAATTTTCAGGGCGCGTTAGAAACAAATAAGATGTGAGTTCCCGTCGACAATTGACACTATAGAATTTTCAGGGGAGTTGTGGCCTAAGCCGCGACTCCCCTTTTTATTTTGGAGCCCCTCTTTGTAAAGGAGAGCTTTGCATAAGTAGTTTTTTGATACCGTAGTTACCTCATTCATGAGGCATGAATTTAAAACACAGATTCTTCGTCGCCTATGGCTCCTCAGAATGACAGAGAGTTACGTCTTGTCATTCTGAGCGTTAGCGAAGAATCTATGTTTAGATTTTCAAAACCGCCCCATAAATAGGGCAACTACAAATTCTAATCAACCCCTTACGCAAAGCTCTCACACAAATAGGAATATCCAGCCCATGATTTGGTAAATTGGGATAATCGTTTTTAAACGGCAACTTGTATATGCCCACAATCTGATTGATTTTTAGGGGTCTTTTTTACTGTTACCGTTATATTGCGATCTAGACGCGTAAGCCAATTCATAAGCAAATCAAAAGACATGCTATCTATGCCTGCACCACTATTTAAACGGCTTACTTGAGTTTGATGTGTGCCGAGTAATTTGGCGGCTTTTGCCTGTGTTAACTTTCGGTGCTTTATGATTTCTCGAATAGTACGAGCCAGAGTACTTTTGGCCAGTAGTTCTTCAGAATTTTCCAAGCCTAAGTCAGCAAAAACATTGCCACTGCTTTTTGTGATAATTTGATCTTTCTTTTTCATAGGTTTAGCTCCTTTTGCTTTCTTCTTGTACCTGTTGCAAGCGTTGCCGAATTAAATCAATCTCTCCTTTTGGAGTCTTAATGCCTTGTTTTGATTTTTTCTTAAAACAATGCAATACATAGACAACACTTCCTATATGGGTGACATAAACCGCCCTGTAGGTATCCCTGCTATAACGCTCAACAAGCTCCATAACGCCAGACAAACCCGTTAAAGGTTTGGCTGAGGCAGGTGTTTCACCGTTTTGTACCATATCCAGGTCAAAGCCGACTTCCCGCTTTACCTTTCCAGGGAATTGCTTCAAATCCTTTAATGCGCTTCCTATAAACTTTAGCTCGCGTTTTTTATGTTCCGGCATTTTGTTGTTTCTTCAAGTTTACTGCCCTCAACAAGAATGCGTAATTTCGCATAAATTGTCAACCATTTTATGCGTTTTTTCGCATAATTATAAATGATATTTTTACTCAGCGGCGGAAGATAGACATCTCTTTCCTTGTATGAATGATCCTCAGACATCCCCTCTTTTGTCCCCGGATCAGTGATTTTTCCAATTCTCCTTTACTTCAAACACACCTTCTCCGTACAATGACGATCCATAGAAATTCAATCAGCGACTTAAGTATCAGGGAAACGTTTCATGGCGAAAATAAGGAAACTGGACAAGCAGGAACTCGAGTCTCAAAAAAGCAACCTGGAAAGAGCCGAGTTGAACAACGCGGATCTGGAGGGCATCGACCTGAGCCAGGGAGCCCTCAAGGAAGCTCAGCTTCAAAAATCGAATCTCAAAAAGGCCAACTTTGAAAATGCGGGATTGAACGGGGCGGATTTCACCGGCAGTTTTCTGGTGGGTGCCAATTTCAAATCGGCGAAACTGATCCGGGCCGACTTCTCAAGAACCAACCTGAGCGGTGCCGACCTGAGTGGAACGGATATCAGCAGTTCCTGGTTCAACAAGGCGGTCGCCCTGAGAGCCGATTTCCACGATGCCAATCTCAACCGGGCCGAACTCAACCAGGCTCAGCTGAAGGGGTGCGACTTCCGGAATGTGAACCTCAGCAAATGCGATTTGCGGGGGGCGATTTTGATGAAATCCGACCTGTCCGGTGCCCGTATTCCCAAATCTCACCTCCATAAAGCCAATTTTGCCGGGGCCAAACTGGAAAATACGGATCTCAGCGGGTGCAACCTGGGCGGGTGCGATTTTAGAGATGCGAATCTCAAGGGGGCCGATCTTTCCAATTCGATTCTGAACCGGGTGTATTTCAAGAGAGCTGATTTGACGGATGCCAACCTGAGCGGTGCCAATGTCCGGGGATCGGACCTGGGGGAGACCTGCCTCAGCCAGACCAACCTGACGGGCGCGGACCTCTCGCTGGTCACCAATCTTACCCGTGAAAATTTAATGACGGCGAAGATCGACCGGAAAACAAAACTGCCGCAAAACCTCGAAGTTCAATGGATTTCGGATACAGAATTCGAATGTACGGAATCCGCCATCGAAAAATAAAAGCCGCCTGCGCGGTCGATTCTACCCGTATCTCATTGTTATCTTTTCGTCTGGACAAACTATTTTGCGATTTTAGTTGTGAAATGGGAAATCAAAGCTATAATGAGACCTTCACGTTAGGTGGTTGAAGCCGTCTAGAGAATTACTGGTGTCGAACCAGGGAATAGTTTTCCTTTTGGTTGAGAAAAGTCCGACCCTCCGCAAGGCCTAAGTCTGAATTTCTCCCCTGTTTTCTCCATATTGCCCGATTTCTTCTAAAGAACTAGAAATCCATCACACCAAACAAACAGAAGCTTGAGCCTTATGCTCAGACGATCTGCGTTGTGCAGTATCGTTATTTTACTATGGAGAAAACATGTTAACCCAATCTACACCTGTCACTATCCCAGGAGGATTCGACACACTCAACCTCATCAGCCCTATCTGCCGCGCGGTCAACGAAGAGAAGTACACTTCGCCGACGCCGATTCAGACGGAAGCGATTCCGCATCTACTGCAGGGACGCGACCTTCTGGGATGCGCACAAACCGGGACTGGTAAAACGGCGGCCTTTGCTCTGCCCATTCTGCAACGTCTCGCTGAATATAAAGACAGACCCCGATCCAAGGAAGTCCGCTCTCTCATTCTGACACCCACCCGCGAACTGGCTATGCAAATCGAGGAAAGTTTTCGGGTCTACGGACGTTATATGAAATTCAACCAGGCGGTCGTTTTCGGCGGCGTGAGCATCAAAAATCAAATTCGTGCGCTATCACGCGGCGTTGATGTGCTCGTTGCGACACCTGGAAGATTGCTCGACCTGTACAATCAGGGCTGTCTTCGCATGGACAAGGTCGATGTCTTTGTTCTTGACGAGGCCGATCAAATGCTCGACATGGGATTTTTGCCCGACGTCAAAAAAATCTTCAATGAGATTCCGAAAACAAGTCAGACCGTATTGTTTTCCGCGACTCTGCCTACTGAGATCGTTCGTCTCACTCAAAACTTTCTCAAAGACCCGATCAAAATCAGCGTTGCCCCTCCATCCAGTACCGTGGAAAAAGTGGATCAACGCATCATGTTTGTGGATCGGGACAACAAGAGCGCTTTGCTGGAATCGATTCTCGAAGACGAAAGCGTCTATCGCGTTCTCGTATTCACGCGCACCAAGCACGGCGCCAACCGCGTCGCTAAAAACTTGAGTAAAAAAAGAATTCGAACCGAAGCGATTCACGGAAATAAATCACAGGCGGCGCGTATGCAGGCATTGAACAAGTTCCGCTCTGGACACGTACGGGTTCTCGTGGCAACAGACGTAGCTTCCCGCGGCCTGGATGTCGATGGCATCACCCACGTCATCAATTACGAATTGCCGAAGGAAGCCGAAAGCTATGTTCACCGCATCGGTCGAACCGCACGCGCCGGAGCAACAGGCATCGCACTTTCATTTTGCGATTCCGAAGAGCGCGGCTACTTGCGCGGGATCGAAAGAACAATCAATCAAAGTGTGACCGTGGACAAGGATCATGCCTATCATTCCGAGTCTATTGCTACCAAGTCAAGCCATCGAAGTGGCGGCAACGGAGGGCGAAGAGGAGCGGGCGCTGGAGCGGGCGGAAAAAGAAATGGCACTCGGTTTTCTGCGAAGCCCGGTGGCCGACGGTCCTCTCCAAGGGCCAACCCATCGGCTCCCAGCGGTTTCGCTAAAAAGACCAAGTCTTTTCACGCCAAGCCACGCTCGGCGCGATAGCCCGGCCAACGACCAGATCCCATTGGGTTAACCGTTGACGGTAAATAAAAAGATAAACCCGGAAGATGATTTCTTATCTTCCGGGTTTTTTTCTTTTTAGAAGGTAAATACAAATTAAGAGTATCTTGAAGTGACTTCTTCCGGCGTCGATTCCACTTTGTGTACCGTAAGATCCGAACCTTGCAGTTCGTCATCTTTATCCAGACGGATACCGAACAGGAGGTCCATCGTTTTGTAAACCGCAAACCCCGCCACCAGGGCTATCGCGACGGCGGCCACCGAGCCGATCACTTGCGCGACAAAACTGACCTCACCCAACCCCCCCAGGGCTTTTTGGCCAAAGATACCGCAGGCGATGCCGCCCCAGGTACCGCATATCCCATGCAATGGCCAGACACCGAGGACATCGTCCAACTTCAGTTTTTCCTGTTCCCAGGTAAACCCATAAACGAAGATAATCCCGGCAATGCCGCCGATAAAGAATGCACCGATGGGATGCACCTGATCCGAGCCAGCGCAGATGGCGACCAGTCCGGCCAACGCTCCGTTGTGGATAAAGCCGGGATCGTTTTTGGATACGACCAGGGCAAATAGAATTCCGCCGACCATGGCGAACAGGGAATTCACTGCTACCAGTCCGGAGATACCTGTAAGAGTAGCGGCGGACATGACATTAAATCCGAACCAGCCGATACACAACATCCACGCGCCCAACGCCAGAAAAGGAATATTGCTGACCGGGATGGGCCGGCTTCTGCCCTGCGAATCCCAGCGGCCGATACGGGGCCCTAAAATATAGACACCGGTCAAGGCCAGCCAGCCGCCCATGGAATGGACCACCACTGATCCTGCGAAATCGTGAAACGGCGCACCGGCAAACTTTTCCAGCCA
>JAJDBJ010000081.1 GCA_029261395.1 Nitrospinaceae bacterium | reverse complement strand
GTTGGGCCTGCCTGCCGGAAAAATTATTTTGTATGTCGGGAAACTGAACGAAAAAAAAGGCGTCACCTATCTGCTCCAAGCCTTTCACGCCATCGCACAGGATCAGCCCAATTGCCATCTGGTGATCATCGGAGCCGGTTTGCTGGAAAGTGCGCTCAAGAGCGAAACGCAACGGCTGGAATTGGAATCACGCGTCACCTTTGCCGGGCAACAGGGGAAGGAGGCCGTACGGAATTATTTTCAGGCGGCGGACCTGATGGTCGTCCCGTCCATCATCGACTCCACCGGAGAAACGGAAGGATTGCCCGTCGTCCTGTTAGAATCGCTGGCCTCAGGAAAACCCGTCGTCGCAACCCGTGTCGCCGGTGCACCGGATGTGATCGTCGACGGTCACAACGGATTCCTCGCCGAACCCAAAAACCCCGGCGACCTCGCAGAGAAAATGGTACAGGCCCTCAACGCCGATGCCGCCACCCTCTCCAAAAACGCGCGCGACTCGGTACAAAAATATGACTGGGAAATGATCGGCAAGGATTACCGCGACCGGATTTTCGCTCTCTTTGAATGAGACTTGGAAGTTTTCCTTGCATAGGCAATAAGAGACTTAGCCCCTCTTTTTGACTTCTTTCTAAGGGGTTATGCTATATTTTTGTAAAACTAAATTCAAATTGATACTCCTTCTCACATTGCAGGCAAGACCACGCTATAGCTTCTGGTGACTCCTTATTATAATTACTTGGCAACTCAACGAGATTATTTTTTCCACATTCGCAACGATACGTAAGCTCCCCACTTCCCAAGGAATCTTTTTTTTGTCCAATAGCCACGCGGAGTCTTGACTGAATAGTCACAGCCAATAAGATAAATTTATCCTTTGGAGGTAACTTCTTAAAAGATTTCGGAACCTCAGATTTGGCTTTCTTTCTTAATACATCGTAAACACCTTGAAGGATTTTTTTTCCGTCAGAGGAGAAAGCTTCATAGAGCCCAGAAACATTCGATACGGTTAGTTCAACATTCGGCTTATGTGCAAAATTATTTCTCAATTTTCCTAACACTTTTAACAACCGACTATACTCTGGGACTACCCCTAGAGCCTCAGCCAAGCAAACCTTTTGAAAATAACTAAGTTTTTCCTGACCCTCAAGAGCATTAAAATCACAACAGAAAAGACTTAGGAACTCGTTGAGTTGCTGTTCGATTGAAATATGTACTCGAATGACAAGACCAAGGTCGTCTTCTCTCTGAAGAATTTTGTGGAACTTATAATCTATTTTATATTTTTTTTGATCCGGCATGACCTTCCTCCTTTTCCGAAGAGACCTTTATGTAGGTGAAGTGATAAATATTGATTTATTCACCACGAAAAGTTTCCTGGGCTTCCTGGACCAGACGCTCGGTCTGGTGGGAATGGCGTTTGGAATAGTGAAAAGTTTTCAGTTGCTTGACTCCGGCCTCTTTTGCCAGCAGTCCCGCTTGCCGGGTGGTGAGGTGGCATCGGTCCCGCGCGCGGTCTTCTTCTTCAGCAGTAAACGGCGATTCGCAAAACAGAAGGTCCGCCTCGCGGACTAAATTCACCACACGCGGAACGTTCTCCGGCGTATACACCGTGTCGGTGATGTAAGCGATTTTCTGCCCCGGCGTGATGGTCACCAGCTTTTCTTTGAGCGTCCCCAGCGCAAACTCCTGCGACCCGTTAACGCCCACCGGAACCTGCACCGCAAGGTCATCGGACGCACCTTCATAGATATTCTGCTTGACCCGATTCAGCCATTCCCCCGGCGCGAGATGCATCGCCGTCAATTCATCCTTGTTGATGTTGACGTGAAACTTTTCCTTGAGTGCGTATCCCAGACAAGGTACCCGGTGCTCGAGAACAGCCGCCGAAACCGATAAAGCCGGTTCGTCGAGAATCACCCCACCGTCCCACGGTTCCTCCCGCTCGTCGTTTCGTTTAAATTTTTCAATGGCGCGGAACGTCGCTTTACGCAACCGGTCGCGATGCACTTCCACCACTTCGAGGGTGAGCGATTCGTCATAGCGGTCGACCAGGTTCCAGGTGAACCCGGCCAGCTTGCCCTCGACATTGGCGATGAAGTTTTCCGGACCGTACAGGGTGATCGTCTTTCCCCGTCCGAACACGAGTCGCAGAAACCGGTCGAATCCAATAAAATGATCAATGTGTGTGTGGCTGACAAAAACGTGCGTCACCTTCAGCAGGTCGGCGTTGGTGAGCGGCGACTGATCCCCCATGTCGAACAGGAACGCCCGCTTCTCGTACAGAAACTGCACGAACAGTCCGGGATCGCCCAACGGATCGTTCACCAACGATGGATGTAGAATCGGCTTCATAGTTCAGGCCGCCGCTTAGGAGGCGGCATTCCCCTTCAATAGATACGCTTCGATGAACCGGCCTAAATCGCCGTCCAGCACCGCCTCGACGTTTCCCATTTCCACACCGGTACGCAAATCCTTGGCCATTTGATAAGGATGCAGAACGTAGGATCGAATCTGACTGCCCCATTCGATTTTTTTCTTTTCTTTTTCCTGGGCTTTTTTCTCTTCGTCCTTTTTTTCCATCTCCATTTCGTGGATACGGGATCTCAGCACCTTCATGGCCGATGCCTTGTTCTTGTGCTGGGAGCGTTCGTTCTGACACTGCACCACAATTCCCGACGGTTTGTGAGTGATGCGCACGGCGGAGTCGGTAGTGTTCACGCCCTGCCCGCCCGGACCGGAGGCGCGGTAGACGTCTATTTTAAGATCGTCGGGACTGATTTCAACGTCGACATCCTCCGCCACTTCGGGATACACGAACACCGAAGCGAAGGACGTGTGCCGGCGTTTGTTGGAATCGTACGGCGAGATGCGCACCAGTCGATGCACCCCGATCTCCGCCTTGAGATACCCGTAGGCGTAATCGCCGATGAAGTTCACCGTCGCGCTTTTGATACCGGCCTCCTCGCCGTATTGCATGTCGAGCACTTCCGCTTTGTAGTCATTGCGCTCGCCCCAGCGAATGTACATGCGCAGGAGCATCTCCGCCCAGTCCTGCGACTCGGTGCCGCCCGCGCCGGAATTGATGGCGACGATCGCGTTGTTGCCGTCACTCTCGCCGGAGAGCATGGCCTTCAGCTCCGCCGCTTCCAACTGCTTTTCCAGATCGGAGACGATCGTCTCGCATTCGCCCAGCAGGGAGTCGTCTTCTTCCTCGACCAGCAAAGTCAGCGTGGCTTCGAGGTCATCGCTTTCCTTGGCCAGATCTTTCCAGAGATTGACACTGCGCTGAAGGATGGAACGTTTTTGGACGGATTTCTGGGCGGTCTCGCTGTCGTTCCAGAAGTCAGGAGCGGCCACCGCTTTATCGAGGACCTCGAGCTCTTTTAATTTGTGATCGACGTCAAAGAAACCCCCGGATGCGATCGATGCGTTGGGCCATTTCCTGTTGCTTCTTTTGCAGTTCGTCAATCATGAATCACTCCCTCACTAAAATGTTAACGGGTTTTAATTTGGTTCGAGGTCAACTCGAATTACGAATCGGGTAGGGATGGTTGAAAAACGGATTGTCCCGGTTGTTCCGTTTTACGGCCTTGAAAAATTGCGAGGCCTCGAAATCATCCTTGAATACAGAGCCGCTGGGCTCGACTAAATTTCCACTTT
>JAJDBJ010000080.1 GCA_029261395.1 Nitrospinaceae bacterium | reverse complement strand
GGTTTATGTAGAAGACCCATTCGGTCTCATATTTGAAATCTACTCACATAGCTATGAGTTTACTTATTCGCAGGGAGCATATTAAAAGTTAACAAAGCGATTCACCTGGAAATAATTACCACTGCGTTACTAGTCTACAATTGTACTCCATCAAAATGTCCGCTATTGACCGTAAGTAGCCAATAATATCTTAACCAACAACTTATGGAAACCGATTCACTCATACAACAATGCGCTCAAATTATTCACGATGCAAAGCGTGTTGTGTTTCTGACCAGCGCGGGGATGAGCGCCGACTCCAACATCCCCACCTTCCGCGACAAGGAAGGTTATTGGAGTAATTTCCCACCCTTCAAGCAAAAGGGATTGGAGGCGCAGGACCTGGCCAGCCCCTGGGCGTTCCGCAATGAGTTACCCCATGCATGGGCGTTTTACGAATGGCGGCGGCGTAATGCCGACGAAAACCAGCCTCACGCCGGATACACCATTATCAATCAATGGATCGAGCAACGGTTCGACGATGCGTTCATCCACACCACCAACACCGACGGCTATCATTTGCGGTCCGGTTGCCCCGCCGACAAGGTGATGGAAGTCCATGGCTCGATGTGGCGGCTCCAGTGCCTGAACACCTGCTCTTATGCTTACTGGCAGGAGGATGCGATTCCGCTGTGCGATCTCGACCACGACACCATGAAAGCTTCGAACTATCCGAAATGCCCGCACTGCCACGGCGTGGCGCGTCCGCACATCCTGATGTTCGGCGATGGCGAATACACGGGACACCCGGAGCAGGAAAAGAATTTCCATTCATTTGCAATAGAGCCGGTCGATCTGGTGATACTGGTTGGCAGTTCCGGCGCGGTGCCCACCAACGATTATCTTGCCCTTGAGTTCATGCGGCGAGGCGCACCGGCGATCAACATCAATCTGGACCCTTCTGCCAACTCCATCGTAGGGACAGAGTACCTTTTACCTCTCAAAGGGAAAGACGCTTTTGAGCAGTTGGATGCCGCCCTTAAGAACCTTTAAATCCCTCTAACTCTGTTTAAATATTCGTTGTCTATTCCCCCAAAAATATTGTATTCTGACGGGGATTTTTACAAATCCCCTTAAATATCAGGGTTTCGATTTCCAAATTCCTTTATACAGGAGACGGTTCATGCGGGTTTTTTTTCTGATTCTAGTAATCCTAGTGGCTTTGCCCACCTCCTCTTGGGCAAAATGTTCCAAGGCAAAAGTTTGCGACATGATGAAGAAAATGGGGCATTTTGACATACTCAATCAGTGCCCTGCTGCCGGCCCATTGCTCTCCGAATGCAAAAAAGTCTCCGATAAACAACTGGAGGATTTACTTGCCCCGAAATTTATCGACAATAAAAACGGAACGATCACCGATACCGCCAATAAACTGATCTGGGCGAAAAAAGGCGACCTGACAAAATATTCTCTTAAAAAGGCCAAGGAATCTGCCGTCGGAGCCGATATCGACGGCACAGCCGGCTGGAGACTCCCCACTCTCCCTGAACTCAAAACCCTGATGCACAAAGAGCGGGTGAAAAATGTGAGCGGTCAGAAAGCATGGATCCACCCTCTTTTCGATGACGGGCGCGGTCATTACTTCTGGACCACCACCACGTGTGAAGAAATCTCTGTCATAACGGATCGCTATCAGAAGAAAATATGCCAGCAGGGAGACGAGGGTGCCTGGCTGGTGCATTTCAATATTGGGGCCGTTTTCTGGCACCACGTCACGGCGGAAAAATATCACGCCTGGTTGGTGAGAGACGCCAAATAAGCCCTACCTCCCCCACCCTTTAGCCCTCAATCTTTAAAGGGCTTGTCTTGTTCTGTTCTACTCCCCCCCTTTCCGCCAGCCTCTAAATTCGGGTTTTTATTGAATCCATCGCCCCTCCCCTGTCATCCCATATCTTTGAAAGTGGATAATCTCTTTTTTTGGGTTATAATTCCTATTTAACATTAAGGGGGAACTATGGATGCGATGGCAGAATTGGGGGAATTCATGTCCTCACCGGTATTGCGAATTGATTCAGCAGGTTCCGTACAAGACGCAGCGATTTTGATGGAAAAGGGCCATGTTGGAAGCCTGATCATTGAAGAATATGGGGATGATGTCGGTATTGTCACCGAGAGGGAGCTCAGCCAGAAAGTGCTGGCCAAAGGGGGCAACCCGGAGGATATTACGGTTTCGGATATTATGTCCTCCATTCACTCGATGGATCGCTATATGCCCATCGAAGAAGCGAACATATTCATGCACAAAAACAAGATTCGTCATTTGGCGGTAACGGATGATGATAAAATTGTAGGAGTCTTGTCGGTGAAAGACCTGGTCGCTTATTACTCCAGAGACTTTCGCATGCAGGAATAAGATTTCATTATCAGCCAAGGCTATTTGTTGATCGTTAGACATTCCCCCCTGAAATATTCAGGGGGGAATTTTTATTCTATTTCCAGTCGGCTTTCTTGACAATTCAATGGCAATATTCTTCCAAATGAAGGAAAATCGCCTAGAACCTAATTTCAAATTAATAAGGAAAACCCAATATGATTCAATTGGAAGGTGAGATTACCCAAACTTCCGTTCCGCCTAATAAAGCAGAAGTAGAAAGAGACGTCACCATATGGGTCCAGCAGACTGAAAATGAAATCGATTTAACTTTCAGCCTGGAGGAATTCCAAAAATATCAGTTTGAGGTCGGAGACAAGCTTTCGATCAAAATCGATAAAAAAATGGATATCGATGCCATGGCGCGGGACTTCTTTAAAAAAGGTATTTAAACAACCTGTCATGGACCTTTCAAAATTAGGAGAATTCGGCCTAATTTCTAGGCTTCAATCCCATCTCAAATACCGTTCCCCGCAAGTCATTCAAGGTATCGGCGATGACTGCGCGGTGCTCTCCCTCGACAACGGCAATTACCAGGTCCTGACCACCGACGCTTTGGTCGAAACCGTCCACTTTAATTTAAAGACCCATACCCCGGAACAATTGGGATGGAAAACCATGGCCGTCAATATCAGCGACATCGCTGCCATGGGAGGTGAACCCAAATTTGCCGTCATCTCAGTAGGCATTCCCAGCTCACTGCCCGTGGATTTTTTGGATCGTTTTTACAAGGGACTCAACCAGGCATCCGTAAAATACAAAGTGGCACTGATTGGCGGAGATACGGTTGCGTCTCCCAAGCACCTGTTCATCAATCTGGCTTTACTGGGAGAGACCCGGAAAAAGAAAGTTTTTGTCCGTTCGGGAGCCCGTCCGGGAGACAGGATTTTCGTGACGGGAACCCTGGGAGACTCCGCCCTCGGTCTCAAAATTTTGCAGTCCTCGAAGAAAAAGTGGAAGGGTTCGGAAGCCCTGCGTAAAAAGCTGATCCAGAGACACCTCAAACCGGAACCCCGTTTGGCAGTGGCTAACTGGCTGGCAAAGTCCAAACTCAAAGTAACCTCAATGATCGATATCAGTGATGGTTTGACCCAGGATCTGGGGCATATCCTGAAGGCCGGGAAGGTCGGTGCTGAACTCCAGGAAGCGGACCTTCCAATCTCAAAACCCCTTGCAAAGTATAGCCTTATCAATAGTTTATCAGCCTTTGAACTGGCTCTGAGCGGGGGCGAAGACTATGAATTATTATTTACATTGGCCCCTGAAGATGTTATTTCTTTAGGTATAGAGTCTATTAATAAAGCCGACCAACCTGTGACTCAAATTGGAGTGATTACGGCCAGGAAGGGCATACGCCTGATATCGAAAACCGGCCGTACTAAAACACTCCACAGGCCTATGGGGTTCAACCACTTCAAAGGGAAAGCGTGATAACTCAATATGTTTCCCTTTTTTGTTCGGGTGTCCCCGTGTTACAGACCTCAAGTTTCGGCATCTACGGGAACTAGATACATCTATTGGACGACATAATATTACCCCGGTCCATTCTGCTCGTTTTCCTTTTGGGGTTTTCGGCTTTTTTTGCAGCTTGCGAAGCCGCATTCTTTTCCCTCAACCAGGCCCAACTGGCCTCCATGAAGGAAACACGAGGCCGGAATGGACAACTCATCAATTTCCTCCTCGAAAAACCACGGGAACTGCTCATCACCATTTACATTGGCAATGAGCTGGTCAATATTGCCATATCTGCATTAGCCACTTCGATAGCTCTCAAGCTGTTCGAGGAGGCTGCGATCGCCATCGCCATTGGTGTGGGCACCTTCCTGATTCTCATGTTTGGGGAAATCATACCCAAATCCCTGTCACTCAATTTCGCTGAAAAATTCGCTCTCTTTGCGGCTCGCCCGCTCAATCTGTTTTACGGCCTGGTCCATCCCATCCAAAGGCTGTTTACCCGGCTGGCTGAAATCATCATGTCCGGGGTCGGTATTATTCACAAAAGGAAGGATGATCGCATATCGGATGAAGAGTTCACCAGTATGGTCAAGTTAGGAATAGATGAAGGCGTGATCGATCAGGAAGAAAGCGAGCTGATACATAACGTCATGGAGTTCGGCGAAAAAACGGTTGGCGATGTGATGACTCCAAAAATCGACATGTTCACGTTGAACGCGAATGACACGATGGAGGAAATCCTTCCAAAAATTCTAGAGAACTTTTATGCGCGTGTTCCGGTATATGACGAAAATGAAGAAACGATTGTGGGAATTCTGCTTACCAAAGCGCTCAACCGGCACCGCCAGCAGTTAAAAGAAAATTTCAATCTCAAAGGCGTTTTACAGCCCGCCATTTCAGTTCCGGAAAATCGAAAAATCAAGGACATGCTTCAGGATTTTAAAAAAATGAAGCGCCATATGGCCATTGTGCTGGACGAATTTGGAAGCGTTACCGGCCTCGTCACTCTCGAAGATATTCTGGAGGAGCTGGTGGGCGAAATTGACAGTGAAATGAGACAGGAAGAAAGCCCGATCCTCAAGATCACCGAAAAACGGTTTCGCCTGGCCGCCACCTGTAGCATTTCTGAATTCAATGAGGAGTTCCACTGTGAATTGTCGAATGGCGATATCACCACCATTGGCGGATTCGTCTTCGGTTTGTTCGGACGGGTCCCCCGCTCCGGCGAGAGCATCAAGCATGACCGTTTCAAATTTCGCGTGGAAAAAATGAAGGGGGCGCGCATCTTGAGTCTCCACATGACGCTTTCCAGCTCCAAACCCTCGGAAACTCCTGAATCAAAGGAGGAACCCACGACCTAATGGAACTCGGTACTACTTTAACCATCGTATTCGTCTGCATTCTGGTAGAAGCCTTCTTTTCGGGGTGTGAAATCGGGATGATTTCCATCAACCGTATCAAAATGGAACAAAAGGCGAGGGAGGAAGACACCTCAGCCCGATTGATCCTGGATTTGCTTGGAAATCCAGAACGGTTATTTTCAACCACCTCACTAGGTACTAATGTGGCGGTGGTTTCCTCCTCGGTGGTTTTCACCGGATTCATGATCCTCCACTTTGGTGAATGGGGCGACTTTCTTTCCATGATCATCATCTCGCCCATTATTTTGTTCGGTGGGGAGATCATTCCAAAAGTCATCTTTCAAAACCGTGCGAACAGTATGATGTTGATTTTTGTCCACCCGCTCAATTTCTTTTGCCGGATATTGTCACCGATCATCACCTTATTCAGCGGCATTTATAATTTCCTCCTGCGCCTGCTTTTAAGAGGAGCCTACAAGGTAAATTTAGCTCCTGTCAGCAGGGAACAGATCCGCTACATCTCCCACCCCGATTCCCTGACCTCGGAATTGGACATCGACGAAAAGAAAATGATCCACCGGATCTTCAACTTTGGGGAGCTCCGCGCGGATCAGGCTATGGTTCCCCTCGTCCAGACCTACGCCATCAGCGACGGAGCAACGGTGCGAGAAGTCAATCAAATCTCCAACGAAACTGGGTTCTCTCGTCTCCCTGTATTTCATGAGCGGATGTTTAATCTGATCGGCATTTTGAACACCTTCGACTTGTTGACCATACCGGAAGACGATTCCCCCATCACCGAAATGATCCGCCCGGCCTACTACGTGCCGCCCAACAAAAAACTGGACGATCTGCTGAAAGAACTTCAGCAGAGAGGTTTGCATATCGCCATTGTCGTGGACGAATATGGCGGATGTATCGGTATTGTTACCATTGAGGACATTGTCGAAGAAATCGTCGGTGAAATTGAAGATGAATACGACGAACCCCTCAAGAAATATGAAGTCTATGACGAGAATGGTTACCTGATTGATGGCGACAAGGAAATCGGGTCCGTTAATGAAGAATTAAAACTGGCCCTCCCGGAAGGGGATTATGAAACCATGGCCGGACTCATGATAGAAAATCTGGAAAAAATTCCAGTGGCGGGCGATCAAATTGTCATCAATGGTTTTCGGTTAACGGTCAAGGAGGCCAGTAAAAGAAAAATTAATTCCATCATTGTGCGGAAGATTGCATCCGAATACCCACCGAAGCAACCCCCTCAGACTCCCACTGAAACCGGGGAAGCAAACTCCTCAGACGACGAGCCGACAGAATCTAAATCTAAAACGGTTGAATCTCCCCAAAAATAAGACTCAAAGACTCCGTTTTTTTTCCAACTCCTGATACGCTTCCTGAATTCCAAGAAACCTGAGGTGCGCCTCTTCCACCTGCTCTCCTCCCATATGCGCCACCTTGTCGGGATGACATTGGGAAGCCAACCGCCAATAGGCCTTTTTAATCTCATCGTTGGTGGCCGTAGAATCAACCTCCAAAACCGTATAAGGGGTGACTAAAACGTCCAGCGAGTATTTTTGACGGATACGATCATGCTCCTCAATGGATATATCAAGAAGGCCGGCCAATTCGTTGATGCCCTTCTGGACCTCAGCGGTGAGTGAGTTTTCGATCAGCGCGATCTGATAGGACAACACCAGCAGAAGGCTACGGTACTTGGACTGAGCTGAGGATTTATACTTCAGGATGACTGGATTCAGATCGGGATTGATCCGGCAGGTCTCGCGAATAACCTGATTGATGGATTCCAGATCCTTCTCCGAGTAATTCAAATTTTTCACAAAAAACCGGTAAATTGTCTCCACTTCTCGCGGAGCCATGTATCCTTTGACCATGGCCAGCTTGGTCATCACCACAATGATGCAGGTGACGAACGCTGTTTCGTCTACCACCCCCGGCAATCCGCGGCGGATGAGTTTCCGAACCTTTTTTGTCATTACATGCTGGGCGACCCCCCCTACCAGCGCCCCAAGAGGCCCGCCGCGAAGAAATCCCAATCCAGCTCCAATCAACCAGGACATGTCTGCACACCCTTTGATATAAATTCACAATTTGTTTTTCAAAAGCCTATATAATACTGGGAAATTTTGGAAAAACCCAGTCGCGATTGAAGGCTGGAAAAATAAACTCATCCCTAATCAGCCCCCTTGGCTCACTTGAAACAGGAGCAGTTCCATGATCAAACATATCGTCATGTTCAAACTGAAGGAAAAAAATCCCGATAATCTAAAATCCCTGGCATCCGCCTTGAACGGAATGAAAGACCAGATTGAAACTTTAAAATTTCTTGAGGTCGGAGAGGATTTCAAGGGTTCCGACCGATCGTTTGACTTGGTGCTGACCACCCACTTTGAGACCCCCCAGGGATTGGACACGTATGCCGGACACAAGGTCCACCAACCGGTTATTCAACTGGCAAGATCCCTTTGCTCTCAAATCGTAGCCGTGGATTATGAGACAGCATAGCGGAGTTCAATAGCGGCCGGAAAGCGACGGTCACAAAATATCCTTGTGCCATATAATATCTTGTGCTTTTTAATTTGTAGTGATACCCTCTAGGGCAGTTTTGGGCTCAAGTAAGCTTATAGTATTGATTTTATTGAGATTAAATAACTCCTAAAGGTAGTGTTTGGTCAAAATCCATCGATTACCACCATTCTTTGACCTGAAACCTCTATCTAATCTTATATCATAAGACTTGATCAGGAGACTCAACTGTGGCGGCTAAAAAGAAAAAAGTGACCAAGAAAACTACCCCAGCGAAAAAGAAACCTTCTGTTTCTAAAAAGAAGACCCCTGCCAAAAAGGCGAGTAAAAGCACGAAGAAGAAAACGGCGGTAAAAAAGAAATCCAAAGTCGTCACCCAAAAAGCGGTCAAAAAGGCCAAAGCCCCAAAAAAACCAAAAGCAAAAAAAGCTCCGGCCAAAAAAGCGGTCACAAAAAAAGTAGTGAAGAAAGCGGCCCTTAAAAAGGTAGCTCTGAAAAAAGTACCCAAGGTCGTTACGAAAAAGACGGCCCCTAAAAAGTCCGCTCCAAAAAAAGTGGTCGAACCGCCAGAGGAGATCATAAAACCATTTGTAAAATCTCCTTTCAAAAAAAATGACCCAAAAATCTTAAAGATTCAGGAGCGGCTGACTCTGGACAGAAAAAGATTGATGGGTATGCTTCGTTCCTCCAAAGAAGTAGAGCGAACCATCAACGACATCACTTTCAGCAATGAGATAGACTTGGCGTCCAGTCTGGAAGGACGGGAAATGGCTTTTCAGCTTTCCAGCCGGGAGAGAAATGAATTGAGAATGGTGGAGGAGGCTCTTTTTAAGATCAAAGGAGATACTTACGGAGTCTGCGATAGTTGTTCCGAGTACATCAGCCTGAAGCGACTGGAGATCCTGCCCTTGACAGCCCTTTGCATCGCATGCCAGGAAAACTTGGAAGTCCACTGACCTCCCTCTTATTTACCGTGGCATTTTTTGAACTTCTTCCCGCTCCCGCAGGGACAGGGGTCGTTCCGCCCCACTTTATCTTCATCCCGCTTGGCAGGAGCTGACTTCTGACTTTCTTCCCCGTCTCCCCGGTGCTCCATGACTTTTCGCTCTTCTTTCTCTTGGTGGGTTTCGAGGGACTCGACGGCTTCCTTGTTGATCTGCGCCTTGAACAAAAACTCACAAATTTCCTCTTTCATACGGAAGTTCATGTGACGAAATAGTTCAAATCCTTCCTTCTTGTATTCGTTCAGCGGGTTTTTCTGAGCATAGCTACGCAGGCCGATGCCTTCTTTCAAATGATCCATGGCCAGCAAATGATCGCGCCACAGGTTATCCAACACCTGCAACATAATCATTCTCTCGGGATAGCGCAGAAGATCGGGGCCCACTGATTTTTCTTTCAGGTCGTATTCGCCCGTAGCCATTCCGTATATCTCTTCACGCAGTTCCTCTGCCTTGCAGTCCTCGAGTTTGATTTCTTTTTGATCGCCCAATTTCAAAGTATGGTCATCCATTTTCTTGATGGACACGCCAAACAACCGTTCCAGGCTTTCATTCAACAAATCGATATCCCACTCTTCCGGATAGGTATCTTTTGGGATGATATCTGCGAGGGTTTCCTCCAGCACCTCATCCGCCATGTCATACAGAATATCCTTTTGATTTTCACCGGTCAGAATATCCCGGCGCAGGGCATAGATGACTTCCCTCTGCCGGTTCATGACATCGTCATATTCCAGCACGTGTTTGCGGATATCGAAATGATGCGCCTCGACCTTGCGTTGTGCATTTTCCACGGCCTTGCTGACCATCGGATGCTCAATCGGTTGACCGTTCTCCATTCCCAGCTTGGCCATGAATCCGGATATCCGGTCCGACCCGAAGATTCGCAGAAGATCGTCTTCCAAAGAAAGAGAGAATCGCGAAGATCCTTTGTCGCCCTGACGGCCGGAACGGCCTCTGAGCTGGTTATCGATGCGGCGGCTTTCGTGGCGTTCGGTACCCAGAATATGCAATCCGCCCAACTCGGGAACCTCTTCTCCCAGCACAATATCCGTACCGCGGCCCGCCATGTTGGTGGCAATGGTCACCGCACCCTTTTGTCCGGCCTGAGCAATAATTTCGGCTTCCTGTGCATGATGTTTGGCATTCAGCACATTGTGCTTGATGCCGAATTTTTTAAGGTGTTTGCTCAACAGTTCGGATTTTTCAATGGATATGGTCCCTACCAGGACAGGTCGACCGATTTCGTTCAGTTCCCGAATCTCTTCAATCGTCGCATCGAACTTCTCCTTCTCTGTACGGAAAATCAGGTCCGGGTAATCTTCGCGGATCATCGGCTGATTGGTGGGAATCACCAGTACTTCCAGCTTGTAGATCGACTGAAACTCTTCTGCCTCGGTGTCGGCGGTTCCCGTCATTCCGGCAAGCTTCTTGTATATCCTGAAATAATTCTGGAAGGTGATTGATGCCAGCGTCTGATTTTCATTTTCTATATTGACCCCCTCTTTCGCTTCCAAAGCCTGATGCAACCCGTCGCCGTAACGTCGCCCGGACATCATTCTGCCGGTGAACTCATCAATAATCACCACCTTGCCGTCCTGAACGACATAATCCACCTCATTTTTGAAAATGACATGGGCTTTCAACGCCTGATTGACATGATGCAGGGTTTCGATATTCCTGGGGTCATACAGATTGGAGACATTCAGAAGCTTCTCCACCTCCACAATACCTTCTTCCGTTAAGGTCGAAGAACGCGCTTTTTCATCGAACGTGTAATGGGTATCCTTCTTCAGGCTGGGGATAAGCTTATTGAGTTTGTAATACTTATCTGTCGAGTCTTCCGATGGCCCGGAAATAATGAGAGGCGTGCGGGCTTCGTCGATCAGAATACTGTCCACTTCATCGACGATACCAAAATTGAGCTCACGCTGGACAAAGTCATCCGCGCTGAATTTCATGTTATCGCGAAGGTGATCGAATCCGAACTCGTTGTTGGTGCCATAAGTCACGTCAGAGTTATAGGCGTTCTGTCGTTCCTCTTCCGGCATATCGTGATAAATGGTTCCGACCGTTAACCCCAGGAACTTGTAGATTTGCCCCATCCATTCGCTGTCGCGCTGAGCGAGGTATTCATTAACCGTTACGACATGGACTCCCTTTCCCGTTAACGCGTTCAAATAAACGGGCAAAGTCGACATCAGGGTTTTTCCTTCCCCGGTTTTCATTTCCGCGATTTTGCCTTCGTGCAGACACACTCCGCCGATCAACTGCACGTCAAAATGTCGCATTTTAAGAACCCGACAACTGGCTTCGCGGCAAACCGCGAATGCCTCAGGCAACAACTGCTCCAGAGTTTCGCCATTCTCTAAACGTTCCTTGAATTCCGGTGTCTTGGCCTTCAACTGCTCATCGGACAGTTTTTGAATACTCTCTTCCAGGGTATTGATCTGCACGACATATTCCTGGATCCGCTTCAGTTCCCGGTCATTGCGGGTACCCACTATTTTTTTTAATAATCCAAAAACCATACGAGTCCTTTACCAGTCTATCCAGGAGGTTAGATATCCCTGAGCATTCATAGGTGAATTAAAGTTAATGTCTTGTGGTGGTTTGTCAGCACGAGGATTTAACAGGATAACCACAGTTTAAACGGAGTGACGAGGGCTTAAATGCCCCAATACAACAAGTATACCAAAAATCCCGTCATCCGGGGTATGTTTTGGAGGAATTTTCAAGGCCAGGGACTCAATCGGAGCATGTCTACTCCTTAAAAAAGACAAAAAAATAGGACGCTTGGTAAAGCGTCCCACTTTTGAGCTAACCGCGTTGAAATCAGTCTTCCAGAATATAGTTTCTCGGGCTGACCGGAATTCCATTGACCACGATTTCATAATGAACATGAGGGCCGGTGCTTCGACCGGTACTCCCGATCAATGCCACCACTTGACCGCGTTTAACCTTGTCTCCGACCGTAACCAGATTTTTGGAGTTATGACCATAACGACTCAGTACCCCATAGCCGTGATCGATCTCCACCAAATTGCCATAACCATTATCACGTCCCGACCGGATAACTTTGCCATCGGCCGTTGCACGAACTTCGGAACCCAACCGTGCGGCGATATCCAATCCTTCATGTTTTTCCGGGAGACCTGTAAAAGGTGATTTACGGTAACCAAAAGCAGAGGTCACCCAACCCCGTGTCGGCCAGATAGAAGGAGTGGAGGCCAGTAGAGATTTTTGATTCTTCAGATAATCGTCCAGTTCCTGAAAGCTGAACTGGCGCATCTTAATTTGGCTCGTCAGTATACCCAAATCACCGGACAAGCGGTCCAGCATGGACTGGGTTTCTTTTTCCAGGGAGGTCGTGAAGCTGTGTGAAGATAAACCGTAAGGACCACCGACACCCATGTGTCCTTGATTACTTTTAGGAGAATTCTCGAAAGACGTGATGATCCGCAGTTTCTTCTCGAAGCTTTCCAAACGGGCCATTTCCGTTTCAAAAGAGCGGACCTCTTTGCTGAATTTATCGATTTGTGTTTTCTGGATTTTCTCTTGTCTCTTCAACGAGGCAAGCTCAACCTGGCCATCCTGATAGTTCAGATATTGGTTGACAAAGTAAACGCCTGCGCCTCCAAAACAAAGGGACACAACCAATAGAGAAATAAGAGCAACTTTCGCGGTTTTCTTGGAAAGTTGAATTCTCTTGGGTGTAGCGGTTGAACCGGGAAACACAACGATTGTATAAACGTCTTTTTGCACCAATTCTCCTTATGGCTTTTGCGGGAGCACCAATGCCCCCTAAATTCCTGACTGTGAGATCAGATTAATGGCTAACCCTCTCTTTTGTCAAACGTTATTTCATTTCAATAACTACCCCATAGAGGGGGATTTAACCGTAAATCATTGAATTTAGCGATGTTTGATAAACACCGACTGTTACTCTTTTTTCAACATTAACAGTTAATCTCTTTTCGGGTTCAATGACCTTAATTTTTCGCGTGCCTGAATATGCTGAGGATTGATTTTTAAGACTTCCCGGTAATATTTCAAGGCGAGATCGGGCTTCCCCCGTTCCTCATACAGTACTGCTAAACTGAACAAGCCGACAACAACACCCGACTCATGATTGATCTCGCGATAGAGCTTCAGCATATCCAGTAATGTTTTAATCGTCTCATCAATTTCCCCATCAACATACAACATGAAACTTTTCTGGCGTAATTGTTGCGCCAAAACAAGACCATAACTCTTCGCCTGTACCAGGGAACCCTCTGCAAGTAAACGGCGGTATTCTATTTCAAACTGACCAGCCTTTCCAGACTTGGCATAAATCATTTGAAGGTTTCGATAAAACATGAGCTCATTGGGAGCGATCTTGATCGCCTCTTTCACCCGCGTCAACGCTTCCGCGTACTCTTTCAACTCCACCAACACGGCGGCCAACGTATTGAGCGCCAGAGCATTTTCCCGATCAAAGCTTAAGGCCTCATTCAAAACCTTTTTGGACTCTTCAAACCTTCCCTGCAGGTAAAAAGCGAACCCTAAACCGTAGCTAGCGGAAGACGATTGAGAATGTTCTTCCCGATATCCATTCAGCAAGGAAACTGCCTCCGGCAATTTCCTCAAGGCCTGGTGAGAACGGATAATTCCACGGACGGCATAACTGTTTTGCGGTTCCCGATGCCAAAGGTCCTGAAAAATCTTCAGTGCCATTGCGGGCTTTTTGGAGAGCAGGAAAAATTCGCCTTTTTCCAGAGGCGAAATTTTAAAGCTTTGTAAATGCTCTGGAGATTGAGCCCCGCTGGGTTGGAGTAATCCAAAGAACAGGACAAGAGTCAGAGTGATGATAAAACGCAATGAGTTCGCGCAATTCTTCTTCACTGTCGGCTTACGCTCAAAGTTCCATCGGGGGTGGAGATTCGAGTCCGGCATCATGATGGGCCAAGTTCTCGAACCGGGTATACTCTTTCAGGAAGGCGAGTTCGACATCTCCAATGGGCCCGTTTCTCTGTTTCCGAATCAATATTTCAGCGATTCCAGTCTTGGCCGTCTCTTTGTCGTATACCTCATCCCTATAAATAAATGCCACCACATCGGCATCCTGCTCAATCGAACCCGACTCACGCAAGTCAGAGAGTAATGGCCGTTTGTCCGTCCGGCTTTCGACCGCGCGACTCAACTGAGACAGAGCGACAATGGGCACGTTGAGTTCTTTGGCCAGCCCTTTCAAGCCCCGTGAGATTTCGGAGATTTCCAATTGGCGGCTTTCTATTTTCCGGGATCCATGCATGAGTTGAAGATAATCTATTATGATCAGTCCCAGAGAATGCTCCGCCTTCAATCGCCGAGCCCGGGCCCGAACATCCAGTGTTGACAATTGCGGGCTGTCATCAATGAATATGGGCGCTTCGGAAACCCGCCCGGCGGCGGCGGTCAGATTCGGCCAATCCGACGACGCCAAAAACCCCGTCCGCAACTTGACGGAGCTGACCCGTGCTTCCGAACACAACATGCGCAGACCGAGTTGCTCTTTGGACATTTCCAGGCTGAAGATCGCTGTCGGTACTTTGCGCTTGCAGGCGGCAAACCGGGCGATGTCCAGCGCGAGGCTGGTTTTGCCCATACTGGGTCGTGCGGCGATGATCACGAGATCTGACGGTTGCAGGCCGGATGTGATTTGATCCAAGTCCCGGAACCCGGTTTCCACTCCCGTGATCATTCCGGGTTTTTCAAACAGTTTCTCAATCGAATCAAAACTGCTTTTGACAATCTCCTTGATACTGTAAAAGGATCGTTTGGTCCGTTTTTCTGAAATCTCAAAGATAGACCGTTCGGCCATATCCAGTATTTCGTCCGCATCATCCGAATCCTCGTAACTGCTCGCCACAATTTCCGTAGCGGTCTCGATCAAGTCCCGTAAGACTTTTTTCTCCCGGATAATTTTTGAATGATGTGAAATGGCGGCGGAAGTGGGAACCCGACCTTCCAGAAAATCCAGATAATCCATCCCTCCGGCATCGTCCAAATCGCCGTTTTTTCGGAGACGATCCGCAATCGTGAGGATATCAATGGGATGGTTGGCCTCAAACAGAGACTGCATGGCCGAAAAAATTTTCCGATGGCTGGTTTTATAGAAATCATCAAGCTCGATAATCTCAACAGAACGAGCAAAAGCGTCGCCGGACCCGAAACAGGCACTCAGCACGTATTGCTCCGCCTCTTCATTGTAGGGGGGAAGTTTTCTTAAAGAGATGTCCGCGACGTTTGACATGCCTTTTTATATCAGAGGCATACCCTTTGCTCAATCTTTAAATAAGAGGTAAATCCGTCGAATCAATTCTCGTCTTCGTTTTCCACAGGTACTTCCTGGTTTTCCACAGACTCTTCCACAGGGGCTTCAGGAGCGCTCTCCGCTTTGGGGGCCTCGGCTGATTCTACCGCCGTTACGGTCAATGTCATTTCTGCAGTGACTTGCGGGTGGAGTTTTACCGGGATTTTAAATTCGCCCAAAGATTTGATAGGCTCGCCCAACTGGATTTTGCGGCGGTCGATTTCCACTCCTTTGGCGGAAACCAACTCGGCAATTTCCTGAGAGGTGACAGAACCAAACAGCTTGCCTTGCTCGCCCACTTTTTTCTCTATGGAAAGAGACAATTTGGACAGCTGATCGGCGACTTCCTGGGCTGCACCTTTCAGCTTGCGGACTTTATGGTCCACGATACTTTTCTGATGGCGGAACTGCTTTACATTTTTCGGGGTCGCCAGCAGGGCCTTGCCCGTCGGAATCAGAAAATTGCGGCCGTAGCCGTCCTTCACTTCTACTTCGTCTCCTACCGATCCCAGCTTGTTAACGTCTTCTTTCAATAAAACTTTCATTGCGATACCACTTCTCCTTCCTCGATTACAATCGCGGCGCTACCCAATTATTCCATGGAGTTCATGGAGTCTGGCGGCGGCGTCACTCGAATTTTTCTAAAATCCACCCAGATATCGAACAGCCCCATTCCGACCACCAACCCGAAAAACATGGGATTCAGTGGTATCAGGATGAACACAATAAACCAAACCCACCGGGGGAACTTCCTTGATTTCAAAATATGGGTCACAACTGACAGACCCTGGAAAAAATACAAAAACAAAAGAATGATGACCAGGTTCATCCCCACCACCTGGCTGATTCCCGGTCCAAAAATCATGGAGCCTGCGGAGGCGATCAGCACCCAGACCATGACGTCCGGGAGCATCCACCGGCTCACATCCACTCCCTCAAAATACTGCCGGGTATAAAATCTGAGCCACAAGTACCGGACTACCAGGAAATTAATGACAACAGCAACCAGAGTACTCATTAAAACAAGCGAGGGAACAGCCCTGGCGGCTGTGGGTATTCTTTCCTCTACGGTTTTCCGGATTTCCTTTAACCTCTCCGGAGTCTCACCCGATTTCTCTAGAACCTGAATATAACTCTCCGCTTCACTCTTGAGAGTCTGCTCCAAGGCCTGCATGGAAGAACGTCCTTCTCCAGCCAACCCTATAAACAGCAACAACAGCGTTAAAATCGCTGGAGCCAGCGCGCTGATCAATATAATTTTTTCAAAAGAGAACGACAACCGGGTCGTCTCGGCCATGGCGGCGGCCATAATGCCATAGGTCGCTATAAATGCGATCGCCAACTGAGGCCCCGCCAAAACCAGCAAAGCCAGACCGACCCCCGTGATCGTAATCAATCCGGAAATCTTACCTCTTTGCAGATAAATCAAAATCAGAGGGACCGGAGTGAGCATCCCAACGAACATCCCTAACGGCGGAGCCACAAAAGCCACCAGAATGATGACCAGAAATATCCCGTAAGGTATTAACGCGTCCCTTGCTTGAAACCGGTCGATCACATTAGTGTTCTTCAGAAAAAGGCAGTAAAGCGATGCTACGAGCCCGTTTGATGGCTTCTGTCATTTGTCGCTGATGCCGTGCACAATTACCGGAAATACGCGACGGCACAATTTTTCCCCGTTCAGAAATCAAGGGTTTCAAAAGCTTGGTATCTAAAAAATCAATGAACTGAATTTTCTCGGTACAAAAACGGCAGATTTTCTGCGTGAACAGAGCCCGTTTCTTTTTTGTTGGGTTTTTCATTCTTGCCTCAAAACGTTAAATCATGATTAAAAAGGAATATCATCTTTGACAGGAGCGTCTTCCATATCCGGTTGCATACCACCCGACTTGCCACCGCCGCCCCCCGCCTGCCCTAAAAACTGAACGGAGTTAGCGACGACTTCCAGTTTGTTGCGTTTCTGGCCATCGTCGGTTTCCCAGGTACTGAACTGCAGGCGGCCATCAATAAACACCGGCCGTCCCTTGCTCAAATACTCGGCGCAATTCTCCGCCTGTTTGCCCCAAACCGTGATATCGACGAAACAGACTTCTTCCTTCCATTCCTCTCCCGCCTTGTATTTCCGGTTTACCGCCAATCCGAATTTAGCGAGAGCAGAACCACTGGAAGTGAACCGCAATTCAGGATCGCGGGTCAAATTCCCCATCAACAAAACTTTATTAAAACTAGCCATAACCCCTCCGTTTCAGGAATTGGGTTTACAAAATACGTTCAGGTTTACTCTGTTTTCTCAGAAACAACTTCTTTTTCAGTCTCAGTCTCGGTTTTTTCAGCGGACTCGGTCTTTTCAGTAGCTTCGGTCTTTTCAGCGGCTTCGGCTTTTTCAGCCGCTTCAGCTTCGGCTTTTTCAGCGGCTTCGGCGGCCTTGTTCATGACCCGCTCGATATCGCGCTCTTCCAACCGGATCACCAAATATTTGATGATCTGGTCATAAAGCTGATACTCTTTCTCCAAAGCAGGAACATTGCCCTGCTCGCAGGTATGATAAATGTTGAGGTAATACCCGAATTTGTTTTTCTTAACGCGATAGGCCAGGCGTTTCTTGCCCCAGTTATCGAGTTTGAGAATGGCACCCTCGAACTTATTGATGATCGCGGTGATTTTTTCGATGGATTGCTCGACCTGAGCTTCATCCAGATCGGGCTTGAGAATAAGGACGGATTGATAGTTACGCAAACGAGGCCTCCTCCTGGGTTACAGCCCCAACCGTTCTTGGCTGGAGCGAGGGGTTAATTAAATGTGAAAACAATATTGTCACATGGATATATTAAAATCAAGCGGAAATAGACCTGTCGGGACCGCTTTTATGGGACTTTTGTCGGCCTTTCTGCTGACAGGAGGGGTTTTCGGAGGGTGCGACCTCCCTCCCAAGCCGCCGGACGTGTTTTTCAAGTTCAATTCGGTCCAGGTGGGTCTCGGCCCCACATATGTGGTTACAGCGGATCTCGACCTCGATGGCGAGACCGATCTGATCTCCGCCAACTCCAGGGACCATAGCCTCTCCATTCTGTACGGTCGGGGTAATGGCTCCTTCAAACCCAGTTCCGCCCTGCCGGTGCCTCTGGAACCCTCGGCGTTGGTGGTCACTGACATCAATAAGGACGGTCTTCCGGATATCATCGCCAATTCCCGGGGAACGAACTCCCTGACGGTCCTGCTGGGCAAAGGGAAGAACTCCTTTTCCAAAGCGCAGTCCATTCCCACCGGCCAGGTCCCGCTCTCCATCACCCTGGGAGACTTCAATGAAGATGGTTTTGCGGATGTCGCCGTCACCCTGACGTTCAGCAAAATGGAAATCTATCTGGGAAAAGGTGACGGGCGATTCAGCAAAGGTGCTACCTATGAAACCGGCTCCCGCTCGTTTTCGGGCGTCACCGCAGATTTCAACCGGGACGGCCATCTGGATGTCGCACTCGCTGTACACAGCAGTAACGCCAGCTCCATCCGCCTTTACTTTGGACAGGGAGACGGCACCTTCCCCACCTCGTCAAAAATCGCCCAAGGGTTGGGATGCCTGGCACTGGCTCAAGCCGATATGAATGGCGACGGATTCACGGATTTGGTCGCCGCTTCAGGGTCGGGGGACAATCTGTACTTTCTGCCGGCGAACGGAGACGGCACGTTCAAAAAGGAAATCGCATTTGCCGGAGGGGGTGGCCCCATCGCACTGGCACTCGATGATTTTGATGACGACAAACAAATCGACGTGACCGTCGCCAATTCCCGAAGCAGTACCTTCTCTTTGATCACGCACAATGCCAACGGCAGTTTTCATTTCCCGGTGCGCGATTATGTAACGGGCGGGACGCCGTTGATGTTGACCACCGGGGACTTCAACAGCGACGGCATGAGTGACATCGCCCTCGCCAGCAATTCCGAAGGTACAGTGGATATCTTTTTGAGACGAAGGGTGATGAAGTAACGAGAAAGGTAGAACCCCCCCGACCCCCTCCTTCGACAAGTTCAGGGCAAGTTTTACAAAGGGGAGAAAACCCCCTCCTTAGCCGGGGCTAAACTGAGGGACGGAATTCAACTTCCTCCACTTGGTAAAATAATACTCAATGTTCCCTCCCTTGACCGGGTAAATCTTAATAAATTTTTCAGAACCATCCGGCTGGCGCTCGACGATCACAATTTTCTTATCGAGTAGCCGGGTCGCCTTACCCACATACAAAAAAGTGTAGGGCTGGTCTCTGGCGATCAGGCGATGAAGCTCCCGAGTCATCTGAATCTGTTTCGCCTTGTCGTACTCCTGCCGAATGGCGATGATCAGGCGATCGGCTTCCGGGTTTTCGTAACCCACAAAGTTCAATTGACCGGGTCCGGCCTGACTGGAATGCCATAGTTGATACAAATCAGGATCGACCCCCATACTCCACCCCAGAACCAGAGCATCGAACTTGAGAGAGTTGACAAAATCCTTGAGGAATACCGCCCATTCAAACACCTGCGTGTTACATTTAATCCCGATCTTACGCCACGAATTTTGAACGATGGTCAGAATACTTTTGCGAATCGGATTACCGCTGTTGGTGATGAGATTAAACTCAAACAGCTTTCCGTCTTTCTCCAGCCAGCCAGCTTTGTTTTTCTGCCAACCCAGTTTGTGCAGAATGCGCAGGGCTCCTTCAGGATCGTAAGGAATCGGCGGCACGTTGTGATCGTACCAATCGGTGATTTTGGCGAAGGGGCCGGTCACCCGCTCCCCCTCATCATACAAAACATATTTAATGATTTTATCAACATCAATCGCCATACCCAGGGCCTTGCGGACTTCCGGCGACTGGAACAGAGGCTTGCGCAGATTGTACCCGATATAGGCATAAACGAATCCTACGGTAGAAAAACTCTGGTACCTGGGATCTGTTTTGAGTCGGGCGACCTGATGCGGAAGCACCCCGTAGTTGTCCGCCGCACCGGAATAAAACTCCATTTCCTGGGTCAAGGGTTCGGTGATGATGCGCATGACGTATTCGCCATATTCAGGCGGGCCTTCCCAGTAATCCACGTTCCGGACCAGTCGGATAAACTGGTCGCCTTGCCATTCTTTAAAAATAAACGGGCCGGTGCCGATGGGATTGCGATTGAAATCGCTGTCGCGCAAATTAAAATCTTTGATTTGTTCATCATCAAGGTTTTTGTCACGCGCTTCACGCTGCAATACCTCGGCATTCAACAAATGCTCCGGCAATACACCCATCGACCAGGCATTGATGGCGGGAGAAAATAATCGTTTATAAACAAATTTGATTTTGTATTTGCCAAGCACCTCGGCTGTTTTGACAGGCTCATAGTCCGATGTTCGAGGTGAAGCGTTGCGGGGATTCATAATCGCTTGGTAAGTGAACAGCACGTCGCCCGAATCGAACTCGTGCCCGTCGTGAAACCGCACGCCTTTTCTCAATTGAAAAATGAGGACCGGGTTGTGTTCCACCACTTTCAGAATCTCAGAGTAATGGTTTTCGAGAAGATGGCGCTGGGTGGAGTTTTCGGGAGATATAAACCGAGCATAGGGAAAGCGGTCGGCATAATCCTTACTGAGAATCTTTTTGAGAGGGTCGAAAAAATACTGATCCACCTTTTCCAGAGTGAACTTGAGACGGGGCGGATGGTGCAGTATATACTCGACTGCCTGCATTTTGGGGCGGTTGTTCTCCTTGACGACCTTGCCCGTATCATCCAACACCGGCACCTCCACACTTCCTGTGCTTTCGCGGGCGGGCACCACTTCTATCGACCGAATATTGTTTTTCCACTCTGGAGATACTTTTATTTTATTTTGAATGTAGTCAATCCAATCTTGCGGACGCGAAGGCAGGTTGGACGGCGAGTCGGGAGGGAGTGTCAGATAGGCTTCTTCATACTGAATCCAACTTTCAGCGAGGCGGGGTCGCAAGTTCAACTGATCATCCAGACCGAGCAGACCGTCGAACACTTTATCCACGATCAGACTGCTGGCGGAATCGGCGTGCAATATAGGATTCAATATTCGGGCGTCGCCGCTGACACTTTCAATAAACTTGATCAGCCGTTCCGGATTGCCCGTCGCCTGTTTGTCATAAGTGGGCACCCAAAAAAAGGATTGGATCAGCATCCCAATCAAAATCATCGGCAGGAAAATGAATAGACGTTTGGTGGTCATCGTGTCATCATCATAACAAATCGGGAGGGCTTCAGGCGCCCTTGAGGAATGGGCAATCGGATTAAACCTTGACAATCCTTTAGAATCTGTATATTACCTTAAACCTAGTTAAGTTTTTGCCGTAAAAATAAATCGATGCGGGGTGGAGCAGTCCGGTAGCTCGTTGGGCTCATAACCCAAAGGTCGCAGGTTCAAATCCTGTCCCCGCTACCAAATATTTCAACACGTTAAGTATGTTTCCGGCCCCCTGGGGCCGGTTCGGGGAATTCCCCTTATTATATTGAGAGGTTGAAACTCAATCCGGCTCCAGTCTACTGTTAGTTTATCCTTGAAATAAATCCCAGGACCGATTAGTTTATTTTTCTTTGAATTAGCGGAATTTTTATTTTATTTCAAAAGTCGTTTTGTTATCATACCGCCCTCAATTATAAGACAAGCGTTTCTTGCTTTTGTATAGATAGAAATAAATTTTAGATTAACTTTTAAAAAAGGATAGAGCTCATGGCAACCATTATCACTGAAGAATGTATCAACTGTGGTGTTTGTGAACCTGAGTGCCCGAACGAGGCAATCGATGATGGAACCAAGGGTGGAGTCGACATCTATTACATCGATCCCGATCTCTGCACGGAATGCGTTGGGTTTCACGGTGAGGAAGCGTGTCAGGAAGTCTGCCCGGTAGACTGTTGTATCCCTGATGAAGACAAAAAAGAATCCGAAGAAGAATTGCTGACCAAAGCTGCCAAGATTCATCCCGACCAGGATTTCCCGGCGCTGGATGACCTGACCAACGAAACGTCTTTGTTCAGAAATCCGGATCGAAAGAACGCCAGCCTGTAAGATTAAAATAATTTAGATATTCGAAGCGGTTGCGGGAGAGATCCCTCAACCGCTTCTTTTTTTTAGACCACTTGGGGAATACTTTCCGACGGCCAATAGTTGCGCACCGGATTCTCCAGATTTCGGGTAAACATGTAATTGATCTGCTCCACCGGCAAGGGTTTGCTGAACAGATACCCCTGCATGTCATCACACCCGATGGATTCGAGGTAGGTCTTCTCCTGCACCTGCTCCACTCCCTCCGCGACAGTTTTCAGATTCAACGCCTGCGCAATTGAAACGATAGCCTTGATGATTACTGCATCGGTTTCTGTACCCAAATTACCGATACCGCGAACAAAGGATTGGTCAATTTTCAGCGCATGAATGGGAAAACGCTTCAAATAGGAAAGCGAAGAGTACCCAGTGCCAAAATCGTCGATTGAAATTCGGATTCCCATTTCATCCAGTTGACGCAAGTTCGATAACGCCACATCCGAATTATCCATCAAAACGGTTTCGGTAATCTCCATTTCAAGAAATTTCGGATCGACTCCTGTTCGTTCCAGAATTGTTTGAACCTTCGAAATCCAATGAGGCTGATTCACCTGGTATCCGGAAAGATTCACCGCAATACTGATCGGAGGCAAGCCCGCCCTCTTCCAGGCTTTAATCTGCTGACAGGCATTGAGCAGAACCCATTCCCCAATCGGCTGTATCAAACCTATCTCCTCCGCAATCGGCACAAACTCTGAAGGGTAAATCAATCCGCCTTCGGGATGGTTCCACCTGAGGAGAGCTTCCATACCTTCAACCTTACCGGTTTGAATGGACATCTTCGGTTGGAAATGCAATTGAAACTCATCTCGATCGAGAGCCTTGCGAAGGGAATTCTCGAGATTCATCTGCCGATACCCTTTGGAAAGCATGAAGGGTTTGAAAAACTTATGCCGGTCCTTGCCTTCTTCTTTAGCCTGGCACATGGCGGCTTTCGCCTTTTGGATCAACCCGGCTGTATCTTCCGCATCATCCGGATAAACGGCGATCCCCACACTGCAACTGGCGTGAATCTCCTGCCCTTCAAACTCGAAGGAACCGCGAATGCCATCCAGTATTTTTTGAACTCGGAATTCGACATCTTGAATCAAATGGATATCAGGAAGCAACATGATGAATTCATCACCACCCTGACGCCCCAGAGTGTCTTCCTCCCTTAAAGATTTCCGGATCCGCTGAGACAGGTTTTTAAGCAACATATCTCCTGCAGGGATTCCCATAAAATCATTCACTCTTTTGAAATTATCGATATCCAAAATCAAAACAGCCACTTTTTCACCGCTATACCGGGCATGAGCCAAAGCCATGTTCAACCGGTCCTCCACCAGAGCCCGACTGGGAAGCTCTGTCACAAAATCATGAAAAGGTTGCTTGTGAAATACCTCCTGCCCTTGTGGCCAGTAAGTATCCTCGCTGGAGGAAGCCACATTCAGACTCTCAATATCAGTTAGTGACGCCGACTCCTCTTTTACCGGGTCATTGATTCGTGAAGCATCGCTTCGGGGAAAAATCCCCTCCAGAACTTGACCTAATTTCTGCAAAATAGCGGACACTCGGTTCAACTTCTCATGAGACTTGTCGGGGAGCAGGCTTACTTCATACATTCCTGCGAACACACCAAAACAATGGTTGGAAGTTGCGATGGCCTGCATAAACAGGGCGGAACATGACTCTTTATCGTAATAAACAAATGGGCGATCCGACTCCCTGTGCCAATCAAACTCACTGCTCTTGACCAAGGAGGCGATATGGCGACGGAACAAGGATTCACGGGAAACGGGTTGCCAGTATTCCAAAGTAAAATTGTTCTCTTGTTCTTCAGCCAGGTAAAACGCGCCGTTCCGAAAACGAAGAATATGATTCAAGTAACGGTAGGTCTTCTCAAACAAGGGGTTGAGTGAAATATCCCGAACGCTATCCTGCTGAGTTGATTCGATGGATTTCAAGAATTCAAAAACCGACGAATACCATTGGTTTTCACATTCCATTTGCCCTATTAACGGGCTGGAGTTTCTAGTTGGGCCGGGCTCTTTTACATGATTCATGGGATTTTTGGCTCGAAGGCGAAGACTTAAATTTCAAAAAATGCGCGGACAATATGGGAAATGATCATTTAATGCGTTAGATCAATATTTCGAGACATCGGAGGATTTCATGAAAAAACCACCAAGGCCTCGAGGCCAGGAACTAGAGTATGTATGATAACTCTTTAAAAATCAACAAAAAACAGGCTTCTCGAGGGGCTAAAACCAGCCGACAAAGAGACCCATTACAGCCCCTCCAGGTCAATTCCCAGAAGATGCCGAATTCCCATCCAAACCCACCTCAAAACCTCGCTGGCAAAAGAATAGTTCAACAGTCCAATCACGACCAATAGAACGACTCCAATCATTCTCTTTTGAGGCTTATCTGTATTGAGCCAGGGAGCGGGAACAACATCCCACAGTAACGACAAAAGAACCCAGGCAAAAAGGACCAACAAAACAAATGCGGTCATCCATTGGAGAGTGGCAGGGGAGGAAGACATGTTTCAATTGTTCAGATGTTCAGACAGGAGAAATACAAACCCAATCAATTCATAATGGAGGGATCGGTTTCCAGATGCCTTTCGGCGACGTAACGAACGTTTTCCTGGCCATGAACTTTGACATGATACCAAGGTTGATTTTTTGGGGGACGGCTCTGGGCCATGATCTCATACCATTCCTCAGTATTACCAAACTCCAGATCGACACCCAGCACTACCCCATGATAGTTAAACTTTTTATGATGGATCAGTTGTCCTACACAAAATTTAGGTTTAGATTTTTCCATGACCAATAAAAGTTGTGACTAAAAGAACATTCGAACCGTGTCGTCTACCTGCACGGTGATTTCTTCTTTTAATCCGTTAATTTCTCCGTCGGATAGGGGAACCCTCTCCAAAACCATCGGATCCAATTCGGGCACTCCCGGTTCTCCGCTACTTCCGATTTTCATTTCGCAAACCAGAGCATCCGCCCGGGCAATGATACAGGCCTCCTCTATACAATCCCCTGCATTCACGGGATGGTGATGATACTTCACCATTTGCACCAGTCTTCCGGAAAGTTTCCATTCCATCAACAGCAAAGCTCCGACTTCCGCATGATCGTAGCCAAGCATCTCTTTTTCCACTTTAAAGAGATTCTCCCCGGTTTCCTGGCAACGCAGCAGGATTTTTTTGGCGTCCTCAGGTAACTCCTTGAAAAGAATCAAGCTTCCAATATCGTGGAGCATTCCTCCCAGATACATTTTTTCAGCTTCCACGTCCGCCATACGCTTGGCTATTTTACGGGCGGCAATACCACAGCCAATGCTGTGCATCCAAAAGCTTTCCATATTAATCAGATCACGTGGAATACCCTGAAACTTGCTGGTCACTATTGCGGCCAACGCCAGATCGGTCAATTGCTCAGTGCCTATAATATTCAAGGCATGCGATAACGTATCTATCTTTTCATCGAACCCATAAAAAGCGCTATTGACGATTTTAAGAAGCCGCGCGCTCATTGCCGGATCAGTTTTGATAATAGCGGCCAAATCATCGAAGTTCGATTCGGGGTCATCCAGTTTTTCACGAAGTTGGTAATACAATATAGGTGGAGATGCCGCCCAGGATCCAACCAAGTCGTTAATTTTTATTGCCATATTTTTATCCTTTGGACTACCTTTCTCTTTTTAGTGTATATTTACACTATCAATGTCTTTTAATATTATAGAGTCGTTTTAAAATAATCCCATGAATTTTTTGCAACTGAGTTGCGCGGGATTTTGGCATACCAACCCATCATCAATACGGATCGAACATCTATGGACAAATTGGAAGCGGTGCAAAAAATCCTGAGATTCAGCAACACCATTCGAGAATGGTGCGAAAAGGAACATTCCGTCTATTTTGACGACTTCGACAGCGAAAACGTCGAAAATTATGAGACGGGAGGTTATGGCAATTTAGCCGACGCTATTATCGAGGACGGTTTGGCGGAAAATATCGTTGATGAAGAAGACGTAAACTCCTTATAAAATCGAAAATCTCTTTCTCTATTGGAAATTCCACCCCACCCACTTCTCGCACAGGGCCTCTTAGGCCAATTCCTTAAAAAACTTTGATTATTCATCGCGGTTCCCTTAACCTTAAAACATAGTCATTATTCAGGTTATTGGACATCTCTACATAATTCCAAACAGGGAGGGGTTCGGCCCACCCTCATTGACAAAGGAAAAATAGATGAGCACAGGAATTTTAATTTTTTTGGGAATTTTCCTCTTCGGGGCACTGGCCATCGTTGGTTATTTCATAACCATTTACAACGGCCTGATCTCCCTGAAGGAAAACATCAAGAAATCGTGGTCCAACATCGATGTCATCCTAAAACAGCGTCATGACGAGCTTCCCAAGCTGATTTCCGTCTGCGAAAGTTATTCAGAATTCGAAACGGGAATTCTGGACCGCCTCATGAGAGCTCGCGAAAAGTACTTCAAGGCAAGCGGCGTCGCTAAAAAGTCAGAAGCCAGCAACGAAGTTACCGCGGCTCTGCAAGGCATATTCGCCCTGGCAGAAAGTTATCCCGACTTGAAAGCCAACAAGAACTTCATGCAACTTCAGGACCGCATCTCTCATCTGGAAGAAACCCTGGCGGACCGACGGGAATTCTATAACGATAGCGTCAACAACTACAATATCCGCATCAAACAAATTCCAGACGTTCTTGTAGCGGGCATGCTCAGCTATCAAGACGAAGTCATGTTCAAGGTCAGCCAAAAAGAACGCCAGGATGTCAAAATCGATATCAAGATTCCCAAGTTCAGTTGAGTCGTTTTGCTTAGGCCCTAATAAACCCAGTAGTAACCATGAGTGGAATCCATATAGAAGGTAGCGAACCGATCATGGCCTTGTTAGGACTGGGCCTCGGCATTTACTTGTTCTTCGCGGGATTCAAGGAACTCAAATCCAAACGCATCATCCAGAATATCCCCACCTCTAAAATAAACACTGGCGCCGTCGGGACCAACGTTGAGGTCACTGGCCGGATCGTTTCCGAAAAAGGTCAAATCGTCCAGGCCCCCATCAGCGGGCGTCCTTGCGCTTTTTACTCCATAGAAATTCAACGGTGGGAACGGAACCGCAGTTACCGTGGAAATTCTCTCGGAAGCCATAGCGCCAGTACCGGATTCAACCGAGGGCGTTGGGTCACCATCGAAAGCTTTAATTCGGGTAAAGGCTTTTTTATCGATGACAAAAGTGGGGCCAATGCCATGGTATTGGTCGATGGAGCCGTCATCAAAAGAAAAGGCGGCACTCAGGACTTCGAGACGCAATCCAATAATTTTGACCAAATGCCCATAGGATTACGCCAGTCTCTTGAGGCCAATCAAACAAAACTAAGAAAATTCAAATTGAAAAATACCTCGTGGCTCTTTTCAAACCGGTTCCGGTTCCGGGAATGGTATTTCTCCATGGGCGAAAACATCTTTGTCCTCGGCCATGCCGATTCCGGGCTGAGGGCCCCCAAACGCAAAAAGATGAAGTTCAAAACATTTCTGAAAGCTAAAAAAGCGATCCAGGAGAGCGACAAACTGAAAGCGCGGTTCGATACCAATCAGGATGGCCAACTGGACGAGGAGGAACTGGAACGGGGAGCCAAAATACTGGCCCTGCAACTGGAGTCGAAGTACAGCAAAGAGAAGCTGGAGGACCTGGCCTCCAAAACCAAATTGATCTTCAAACAGAAAAAACCAAATCCCTTTTACATCAGCAATATGTCGGAAAAGGATTTGGTCAGTGACCTGGCGACCTGGTCGACTCTGAAAATCTGGGGCGGTCCCATCCTAAGCGTGACCTGCATCTTTTACCTTTATACCGTCATCAGTTGAAAACTTAGACTCTATTCGCTTGGAGAGGTTCCGAGGGGGTGGGGTCACGCCTGCTTTTGAGAGCGGAGCCGGATCAGCATATAAATCGATAACCCTAACACGAAAATCCCAATGAACTGGGAAGTGGAAAGCGTATCCGGCACAGCAAATCCCCGGTCATCGCCCCGGTAAAACTCGATGATGAACCGGCCGATGGAATACAGGATACCGTACACCCAGAATACCTGTCCGTTAAACGTTTTGCGTTTGCGCAACCAGACCAGGATTCCAAAAATGACGAGCGCGTTAATGGAAAGATAAATCTGAGTAGGATGCAAGGCTACCTCAAGCGGCGCAAGAGACCTAGGATCCGTGAACGTGATCGCCCACGGTACATCGGTACGCACTCCGTAACAGCAGCCTGCGAAAAAACATCCCCAGCGTCCGACGGCTTGCCCAACGGCCAGACAAGGCGCCAGGATATCAGCGACCTGCCAGATGGGAAGTGAGTGTTTGCGCATGTAGTACCAAGCCATCGCCACGGCCCCGATCAGCCCACCATAAAAAACCAGCCCGCCCTTCCAGAATTTGAGCACTTCAAGGGGATTATCAAGAAAATATCGATATTCAACGATAATATAGAGAGAGCGGCCACCTACCAGAGCGGCGATGGCGATATAAAAACACAGGTCCAGGATTTTCTGCGGGTCCAGCCCATCCTGTTTCGCCCAACGAGCCGCTAGCAAGATCCCGGCAAAAAAACCGGTCGCCACCAGAAGGCCGTAGGTGAAAATCTTGAGATTCAAAAAACCGAACTCAACCAGAATGGGATGCATGGTTCAACCTTGGTTCAGGGCTTAAACGAAGTTTCAGACGCTTTCTGGTGTATCGGAAGAATCCTCGACTTGAGGCGCTCTTCCAGCCTGAATCAAATCCACGAACATCAATAATACTCCAACCGTGATACAGGAGTCGGCGACATTGAATGCAGGCCAATGATAACTGCCTACAAAAAAATCGAGGAAGTCGATCACTTCCTGATACAGAATCCGGTCGATCATGTTGCCGATGGCTCCGCTGAAAATCAGGATCAACCCAACCCGAACCAGTTTATTTTCCGGCGGCGTTTGATGAAAGAATATCAGAATAGCAATAATGGCGATGATCGAAAACCCGATGAACATATAGGTCTTGTACTCGGACGACCAGTCCGCACCCAACCCGAATGCCACTCCGGGATTGCGAATATGAGTGATCGCGAAAAATTCATCGATCACCATTATAAAACGATGTTTCGGAATATGGGTATTCACCCACATTTTGGTGTACTGATCCAGAATGATCAGAATATTGGAAGCCAAGAATAGTTGAAGATAGCGGTTGCTCAAAATGATTCAGGCCTCTGTAGACTCAAGGTTTTTCACGCAACGAAGACAGATCTCAGGATGTTCGGGTGTTGACTCCTCTACAAAATAATTCCAACACCGCTCGCATTTCTTTCCCGGAGCCGAATGAACCGCAACTTTGACGCCCTCTATGGACTCACTGGCATACACTTTCGTCTCGTCTTTCAGTGTACCTACAATTTCAACTCCGGAAACAATAAAAATAAACTTCAATTGATCCTGCTCCGACTCCAAAACTGCCTTCAACTCTTTTGGCAACTCCAGGCGGACCAGGGCGTCGAGAGAATGACCGATCACTTTTTCCCGTCTCTGCAATTCGAGAGCCTTACTGACCTCCCCTTTCAACTGGCTGATCTTTTCCCACTTATCCGCCAGATCGTCCGAAAAAGACACCCGAGATAAATCCGGGAACTCACTCAAATGCACACTGGAAGTTTCGTTCCCTTTCGAAGGGATGAAAGACCAGACTTCCTCAGAGGTAAAACTGAGAATCGGTGCCATCAATTGTGCCATCCCCTTCAGCAATTCATACATTGCGGTTTGACTCGACCGCCGTCCTTTAGAGTTCTTGGGATACGTGTACAAACGATCCTTCACGATATCCAGATAAAACGCACTCAAGTCGACAATGCAAAAATTATAAAAAGAATGGTAGAAGACGTGAAACTCAAAATCATCAAACGCTTTCAGAATTTTTTCAGACACGGTACGAAACCGGTAAAGAATGTAACGATCGATTTCATCCAACTCGTCTACAGGCACAGCGTCCGATTTGGGATCAAAGTCACTCAAATTGCCGAGCAAAAATCGAAAGGTATTCCGGATTTTGCGATAGGCTTCGGTCAGGCGCTTTAAAATTTCATCCGAAATACGAATGTCCTCCCGGTAATTTTCCGAGGCCACCCACAGCCGCAACACTTCGGCACCGTATTGATCGATGATTTTTTGCGGGGCGATGACGTTGCCCTTTGACTTCGCCATCTTCTTGCCTTTGCCATCAACCACGTACCCATGAGTGAGTACCGTTTTAAAGGGCGCGGCGGATCGGGTACCCACCGACTCCAGCAAGGAGCTGTGAAACCATCCCCGATGCTGATCACTGCCTTCGAGGTACAAGTCAGCCGGCCACCGCATATCGGGATCGTTTTCCAGAACGGCGGCATGGCTGACACCAGAGTCAAACCAGACATCAAGAATATCCATTTCCTTGATAAAGGTGTTGCCTCCGCAGGAGCATTTAAAACCGGCAGGCAATAATTCTTCAGGTTTCTTTTCAAACCAGAAATCCGCACCGTGCTGTTCCACAAGTTTTACAATGTGCGACATCACTTCCGGAGAAGTCATCGGCTCTTCGCATTGTTTGCAGGTCAATACCGTAATGGGAACTCCCCAGGCGCGTTGACGCGACACGCACCAGTCCGGCCGGTTCTCGACCATGCTGTAAATCCGCTCTCGGCCCCAGGGTGGAACCCAACGGGTCTTGTCGATGGCTTCCAAGGCATTGGCCCGCAATCCCCCCTTGTCCATCGGGATAAACCATTGCGCGGTCGCCCGAAAAATGATCGGCTTGTGACAGCGCCAGCAATGCGGATAGGAATGTTCTACTTCGCTGGCGGCTACCAGGAACCCATCGTCCTCCAGTTTTTTTATGATATTCGGGTTCGCCTTGGTCACGAACTGACCGGCAAAATATTCGACGTCAGGTTTGAACACGCCTGCGTCATCCACCGGGTTGTATGTTTCCAGTCCGTATTTCTGTCCGACGATATAGTCCTCCTGTCCATGCCCCGGTGCCGTATGCACGCATCCGGTCCCCTGCTCCAGCGTGACATGATCCCCCAGAATCACTGGCGATTCCCGGTCGATAAACGGGTGCCGGCAGACCACACCCTCCAAATCCTTACCGGAACATATTCCTAGTGTTTTCGCATCTTTAAGGCCCCATTCCTCGATCAATCCTGAAGCAAGCTCCTTGGCCAGAATCCAATATTCTCCATTGTGCGACACCGCCGTGTACTCAAAATCAGGATGCAGGCAGATGGCCAGGTTGGCGGGCAACGTCCAGGGAGTGGTGGTCCAGATGACAAAATGCGTTTTGGATGGATTGAGCCCCTTGATCTGATCGTTCCAGTTGGACTTGACGGAGAACTTCACAAAGATGGACGGGGAACGGTGATTCTCGTGCTCTACTTCCGCTTCCGCCAGAGCGGTCCGGCAGGTGGTGCACCAGTGAACGGGCTTGAGCCCCTTGTACACCATACCCTGCTCGATAAATTTGGCAAATTCGCGGACAATGGTCGCCTCGTAGGAAAAGTCCATAGTGAGGTAGGGCTTGTCCCAGCTGGCGAATACCCCCAGCCGTTTGAACTCTTCCTTTTGGATATCGACAAAATTGGCGGCATACTCCCGACAGAGCTTGCGGACTTCACTTTTGCTGAAATCCTTTTTCTGCTTTTTCAGCTCTTTGCCTACCTGATGTTCGATCGGCAAACCATGGCAATCCCACCCCGGCACGAAGCTGGCGTCGTACCCCTTCATGTTTTGGATTTTGACCACAAAATCCTTGAGAAGCTTGTTCAGGGCATGCCCCATGTGGATATGGCCGTTGGCATAAGGCGGGCCATCATGAAAAACATACAGAGGTTTACCCTTCTTCTCCTTGCGGATTTGTCCGTACAAATCCTCCGCTTCCCACCGCTTAAGCGCTTCCGGTTCCTTCTTGGTCAGATTCGCCTTCATCGGAAAATCCGTCAAAGGCAAGTTCAATGTTCCTTTATATTCCATACAGTTGTACACACTTTATTAGAGTATCTTATTAATATGATATCTTAAAATTTCATGGCTTGTTTGGCGCGGTCCATGGTAGCCGTGGCCACCTTTTGAGCTTTGCGAGTGCCCTCTTCCAGGATCTCCTCCACCACCTTGGGCTTGGCCGCAATCTCTCTCCGGCGTTCCATATGAGGCTTCAATCCTTCGAGCATGGTACCGACCAGTTTCATTTTGCAGTCGCCACAGCCGATGGCGGCAGTCCGGCAATCACGGTCGATCTCCTTCTGCATCTCCGGCGGCGAGTACAGCTTATGAAACGGAAATAGATTGCAGACATCCGGGTCCCCGGGGTCCGTGCGCAATCCCCGCGCCGGGTCGGTCAACATGGACTTCACCTTTTTGGTGATATCTTTTTCGCTGTCGGACAGATAGATGGCGTTGTTGTAGCTTTTGCTCATCTTTCGGCCATCGACTCCATTGAGCTTGGGGATTTCGGAGATTTTGGACTGTGGTTCCTTGAAGACCTTCTTCTTGTAAAGTCCGTTAAAGCGTCGCACAATCTCCCGCGATATTTCCAGGTGCGGGGCCTGATCGATCCCGACCGGTACATAATCGGCATCGTACAACACGATATCCGACGTCTGCAGAACCGGGTAGCCCAGAAACCCGTAAGAGCTCATGTCGACGCTCTTCACCTCCACCTGCTTTTCCTTGTAGGTCGGGTTGCGTTCCAGCCAGGGAACGGGCACGACCATGGACAAAATCAGATGCAGTTCGGCATGTTCGGGTATGCGGGACTGAACAAATAGAGTGCTTTTCTCCGGGTCCAGCCCGGCGGCGAGCCAGTCGACCGCCACCTCAAAGGAGAATTTTTTGATATGGCTGGGGTCTTCATACAGGGTGGTCAGCGAATGCCAGTCAGCGATAAAGTAGAAGCATTCAAACTGCTCCTGCAGTTCGATCCAGTTCTTCAGCGCCCCGTAGTAGTTCCCCAAATGCAGAAGGCCGGAAGGCTGCATTCCGCTCAAAATTCTCTTTTTAGCCATATTAAAAGTATTTAAAATAGTGAGTTTACAAAGGAAGTTCTATTTCACGGGGAAAATTTCCTGGGTAATGAACTTTACCATAAACTCTATAGGGAGTCCAAGAATGGTGCCCAAAATACGGGTCCCGGCAAAATTATCCAATAGAACAGCGACCAACAGAGCGATTCCACAATACTTGTCCAATCCATCCAGTTTGAGAGCCACTCGGCGGGGAACCAGCCCCTTCAACACACTCGACCCATCCAGAGGAAATACCGGAAGCATATTCAGCACAACCAAGCCTACATTACAGTAAATTCCCAAACCCAGAAAATTAATAGCATGATACTGCACAGAGGACATCTGTTCCACCGGCCCCCAGGGACTCATTAAACTCAAGATAAACGCCAGGACCAAAGCCAGCGTCAGGTTGGATGCCGGACCCGCCGCCGCTATAAACAGCATATCCCGGTGAGCATCCTTCAAGTTTCGGGGGTCCACCGGAACCGGCTTGGCCCAGCCGACATGCATAATCAGGAAGAAGACCACTCCCATCGGATCTAAATGCTTCAGAGGATTAAAGGTCAACCGTCCCTGATTTTTGGCGGTATCGTCCCCCAGCAAGTGGGCCATCATGCCATGCGAGTACTCGTGAATGGTCAGAGAAATCAAAATAATAGGAACTAAATAAACAACAATTTCCATTTAAACCATAATCTCGATTGCATATTTAAAAGGGGGAATTTCAAAACGGGCACGGAAAGATGTTGAGAGACAGGAAAGGGACATCCTGCAACCCAAAAAACTTTCTTACATCCACGTTTGAAATTTTATCTTAATTTGTTGTTTTTTCATAACGCAATATCTCTGCACTCCTTAAACTTCCTGCCTTTCAGTCAAGATGCATAGCTTGAACCCCTTTTGCTTCAGGCGAGCGGCGAGATTCCAAATCACTCTTAATCGTCCGTTCACGCCTGCTTAAAAGTCCGCTCCGGCTAATATGTTTCAGTTCCTTATACATAGTATGTTAATATAAACAAAGGGCTTTCGTATCTATATTACTGAAGTTTCAGTATTTGCGCCAACCAACTCAGTCTTTTGGGTTACCCACGGCTTGTAGCGACAGTTTTTCCACCGAAACACGCTGGGCAATTAAATTGTTCGGAGACTTTTATCATTATGGAATATTCGAATTCAGAAACCGCCCTCCTACAAGCGCAAGCCTCCAATCCGATTTTAGGAAACCCCTTATTATTAGCGGTTATACTCCTGTTCCTCGCTATCCTCCCCCTCGCCCTTCGCCACATCCTGTCCCAAAAAGAGAAGACGGCATTGGATAGAATGGTAGAGCGATTTGAAGAAGAGGAAGTGAGAACTTCTGCTAAGGAGGAACCCACTGAGAGCGATCCCCACCAAGAGAAACCTGTCTCTCCTAAAAACAGCTCCTTCACCTACTTCCTGGAAGGTCTGCCCTCTTCCCAGCAAACACAAGGAGATGAGAGCACCCCACCACTTCCTGCAAAAGAAAAAGAGGAGACGCCGGTAAAAGTTGTGAAAGAAGGGATCCCTATTTCCCATACTGAGGAGACAGATTTCCCTCTGACCCCCAAGAAAAAAATCAAATTGATTAAACAGGGATCACCTATTCCTCTGGGCGAGAGCAAGGAGGCCTTGACAAAAGCTTCCGCTGAATCTTTAAAAAACAAAAGCGCGGCTCAAGACCAGAAATCCAAACAGGCAGGACCACCCGTCAGCGAGCCCGAGAACGAAGAGTCCGATAACAACTGGGTCGAAGCCGAAATCCCAGGATTAATCATGGATATTCCCCCTGCGGCTGAGAAACCTAAAAGTATCCCGACCTTTAAAGCGTTCCCAAAAGCGAAGCATCCAGCAGAGGTTGAAACATCTCAAAAGCCTCCCCAAAAAGAAAAACAGCGCCCGAAAGTAAAGAACATTGCCCCAAAGTCCGAAGAGATAAAGAACTCCAAACCGAAAAAACACGTAAAGGCCAAGGCGGATTCTCCAAAACTAGAGATAAAAATTCTGGAATCCAAGCCAAAAACAGTTGAAATAAAAGCCCCAATAGCTTCTCATAAGGATAGAGACCAAAAGGCGACTGGACAGAAGAAAGCTAAGGTGCCCTCTGTCAAGATCGGGAAAGCTCAGAAAACCGAGCCTGAGGTAACTGCGGTGCCTCCTCAGCGACAAGACAGGGAGACTGCTCCTGAAAGGGTAAAACCCAAACCGTTTCTGCTTGATCTCAAATACCTTGAACCGGAGGCATTAGAAACGGCAGATCCGGTGGCTGGCGAGAAATTGCCCGACGATATGATGGATGCGATGATTGCCAGGCTCAATGATTTACAGGTTGATCTGGAAAACCAATGGGTATCTATACCCGGTGAGCTGACACCCGCTGAAAAACCAATTAACGGGAGTATGCGAAAAGATCGCACTCAGGGTTTAGTTCCTGATTTGGAGGGAACGATTAGTAATCCCTCAGACAAAAAAGAAGTTTCCCTGGAAGAACTGGATTCATTTCTATTTACGGCCACCCAGAGAAAAAATAGAGAATGAGCTTAAAAAATAAAATAATCGCAGTAGGTGGAGGAAAAGGCGGCGTCGGTAAAAGCGTGGTCTGCGCGAATATGGCAGTCACCCTTGCCTTGAGCGGCCAACGGGTTATTCTCGTAGACGCCGATTTTGGCGCCTCCAGCTTGCACGCTCTTTTGGGAATCAGCTCACCCAAGTACGGCTTTCGGGAATACTTTGATCGTAGCGGTCTGGGTTCCAACGGGGAAGAGGCGTTACTACTTGATACAGGTATCCCCAACCTCAAATTCTTGAGTGGCGCCGGGGATATGCCGGGAAGTGCTGACATTAGTGTCAAAAACCAAAACAAGGTTATTTCCTGTATCAACAACCTCGATGCCGATCATATTTTAATGGACCTGGGTCCCGGCACCAATTTCCATATCATTGATTACTTCAACATCGGTGGGGAAAACGTCGTGGTGTCTACCCCCGAGATGACTTCAATCATGAAGTCTTTCAGTTTCATCAAAGCCGCCTTGTTTCGAAGAATCAGCCAGGAATTCAAAAGCAGCTCCGATCTTCAACACCTGATCGATCTTTCCAAAAATCCGGGCATGTCAGAGGATTGTTTTGAGATCGAATCCCTCCGCGAAAAAGTGGAAGAAATTCACCCGCAACAACTGGACCGAGTCAACGAGATTATCCGGGAATTCCAGCCGGGCCTGGTCATCAATCGAGTACGCAGACAAAAAGATATTCTGATGGGCGACAACCTGTTGAAACTGGCTAAAAAATATCTGGATGTCGACGTCAAATTCCTCGGATATCTAATCGAGAGCGATGCTGTACGGGATTCGATTGATCAAATGAGACCCTTTTTGATCGAGGATCCGCAAAGCAAACCCTCGGGGAATATTCAGCAGATTATCAGTTCTTTGACCCATACCAATATTCACCTGGTCAAAAAAGACGATAGCATTTATGTTTCCCAGCAAATTAAACTTTCTTCAGGATGGAGCCAATAATGCACTTTGACCGATTAGAGGCTTTTTTGCTCCTACCCAAAAGTTAACGTGAAACAGGTCCTGATAAAACAAGGACAGGTCGTCGTGGAAGACATTCCTGCTCCGCAAGTAGAGCCCGGAACACTTCTGGTTCGGGTTAAGTTTTCCAGCATCTCAGCGGGTACCGAAATGAGCGGCCTGGAATCCGCTTCCCAACCGTTATGGAAACGGGCCTTGAAAAATCCTCAAGCCGTTAAATCCACTCTGGAAATGGCTGCGGCCCGCGGCTTGACTCATACCCGCAATGTCATTCAGGGAAAACTTTCCGAGGGAAACCCTACTGGCTATTCCGCATCCGGCGTCGTCCTTGAGGTTGGGCATGGGATCGACAATATCCATCCCGGAGACCGCGTGGCTTGCGCGGGGGCACAATGCGCCCATCACGCCGAGATCATCCGTGTCCCTCGAAACCTGGCCGTGCCTTTACCTAAAGACCTCAGCCTTCCGGTTGCCAGTACAGTGACACTGGGAGCCATTGCCCTGCAGGGAGTGCGACGCGCACAACCGACTCTGGGAGAGACCTTCGCGGTGATTGGCCTGGGAATCCTCGGCCAACTGACGGCACAAATGTTAAGAGCCAATGGATGCCGTGTCATAGGTGCAGATCTGGATTTCTCACGCATAGAACTCGCCAAAAGCCTTGGAATGGATTTCCCTCTGCCCTCGGAAGAAAACAATGAACATATCCTGCGCCTCACAGATGGAGTGGGCGTTGACGGAGTGATCATCACCGCCGCTTCTCCTTCTGATGAAATCATTTCAAATGCCTTCAAGATGTGCCGTAAAAAAGGCCGCGTGGTTGCAGTTGGGTGTGTTGGACTGAACCTTAAACGCGAGGATATTTTTCCGAAAGAATTGGATTTTTTCATTTCCACTTCGTACGGCCCCGGACGCTATGATCCTCAATACGAAGAAGAGGGATTGGATTATCCCATCGGTTACGTACGGTGGACTGAAAACCGGAATATGGCGGAATATCTGAACTTAATTTCTAAAGGGAAAATAGATGTCGAACCGTTGATCCATTCCTCTTTTGAGATTTCGCAAGCCGCCACCGCTTATGACACTTTAAAAAAGGACAAGGAAAAGCCGATGATCGTCCTGCTTTCCTATCCTGAATCCAATGAGGATGCAAAACCCAACCGGGTCATTCCCAATCCTTCGGCACGCGCATTGGAATCGGACAAAATCAATATTGCACTGGCAGGTGCGGGAGGATTTGTTAAGGGAATGCACATTCCCAACCTTCAGGCCCTGAGCCGACACTATCAAATTCATGCGGTGTCCAGTCGTACGGGAAGTAATGCTTCGAACACGGCCAAACAGGTCGGTGCGCAATACTGCACCACGGATTATCAGGAAATTTTGAATGATCCCAAAGTAAATGCGATTCTGATCGGCACACGCCACAATCAACATGCTTCCATGGTACTCGAAGCGTTACAGGCCGGGAAACATGTCTTGGTTGAAAAACCCCTGGCACTCACCCGCGATGAACTGGAATCGATTCGTAGTTTTTATGAAACCCATCAGCAGGCGCCTGTTTTGTTGACCGGGTTTAATCGCCGGTTTTCTCCTTTTGCCCAACGCGCCAAAGAGCTGATTGGAAATCGAACGAACCCGATAATCATCAACTACCGGATGAATGCTGGATACATTGCTCTCGACCATTGGATTCAAACGGAAGAAGGCGGGGGGCGCAACTTGGGCGAAGCCTGTCACATTTACGATCTGTTCACTTTCTTCACCGACAGCAAGGTGGTTTCCGTACAATCCCGCTCACTCGCTCCAAAAACAGGTCATTACTCCTCCCGCGACAACTTTGTGGCTACAGTGGGATTTGAAGATGGGTCGGTTGCTACTTTGACCTACACCGCTTTGGGTTCTAATAAATTCCCAAAAGAACAAATGGAGATTTATTCAGATGGCAAAGTATTGTCATTGGACGACTACAAACAACTCCAAGTTCATGGCACCAACGCCAAGGGAGTAACAAGCAAGTTGATCGACAAGGGACACAAACGTGAGCTGGAAGCCTTCGCCGCAACTCTGGGAAAAGGCGGAGACTGGCCCATCCCCCTATGGCAACAACTACAGGCGACAGAAATCGCACTCAACGTGGAAGACCAATTAACTTTGTAATTCGGGTTCTCTCCTCAGAACGCTTCATATTAACCCGGCACATCCAGAGTTTTCATTTGAACTCAATCTCGCTAACCTTCAACCCCTAACCTGACTCATGTGCGGAATAGTCGGTGCCATTGCGCTTAAAAACAGCTCGTATAAAATCCAAAAGGATTATATTGAGCGCATGAGAGACACCATGATTCATCGGGGTCCCGATGGTTGTGGCACCTGGATTTCTGACGACGGGAAGATTGGCTTCGGTCACAGGCGTTTGTCCATCATTGATTTATCAGAAGCGGCGGCACAACCCATGTGCAATGCAGATCGGTCGCTATGGCTCACCTTCAATGGCGAAATTTACAATCACGCCGAAATTCGATCCGAATTAATAAACGACGGTTTCAGTCAATGGAAAACCGATCACTCCGACACCGAGGTCATCCTTCACGCTTATGAGCGATGGGGGATCGATGCGCTTCACAAATTCCGCGGCATGTTTGCCTTTGGACTGTGGGATGACCGCAAAAAAGAATTGTACCTGGTCCGCGACCGCATTGGCATCAAGCCTTTGTATTACAGCATTCATAATGAGCGTCTCACCTTCGCTTCAGAAATCAAGGCCCTTCTGGAGGACCCTGAACAGCAACGGGCGGTGAATGAGGAAGCGCTTTACCATTACCTTTCATTTCTGACCACACCCGGCCCCCAAACCCTGTTCGATGGGATACACAAACTAGCTCCCGGCACCTGGTTACGCGTAACCGCGGACGGAACGGTTCAGGAACATAAATACTGGGACGTATTGGATCACACAAGTCCTCTTACCGATGTATCAGAAGATGAAATCAGCGAGCGCATACTGGAAGAACTGCGAACCGCCGTTCAGCTCCGAAAAGTAAGCGATGTGCCGGTCGGTGTGTTCCTCTCCGGCGGCATCGACTCCAGCACCAACGCGGCTTTATTTTCCGAAGGGGAATCGCGACCCATCCGCACCTTTTCTATCGGCTACGAAGGAGAATATGGAAGCTATCAAAATGAAATCCATTTTGCCCGGTACATGGCCGAGGAAGTGGGAGCCGAGTTTCATGACCGTTTGCTCACCGTGGATGACTTGATCGATTTTTTGCCGGAAATGATTCACCTGCAGGACGAGCCTATCGCCGACCCGGTATGTGTTCCCGTGTACTACGTTTCCAAACTGGCCCGCGATAATGGCGTCACAGTCTGCCAGGTGGGAGAAGGTGCCGATGAATTGTTCTGGGGTTACCCAAACTGGAAGCTGATGCTGGAACTGGAATACAAAAACGCATGGCCTGTACCCGCCCCTCTTAAAAAACTCGGCCTCGCCGGACTGCGCCTGCTGGGTCGCGAGAAGACTTTATATTATGAATGGCTTCGACGAGGTGCTCATAATCTCCCCGTGTTCTGGGGTGGTGCCGAAGCTTTCACCGAAGCGCAAAAAAAAGATATTCTTTCTCCACGTCTCAAAAAACGATTCAAAGACTTTTCATCATGGGAAGCTCTGAAACCAATACATGACCGTTTCCGCCAAAAGGCATGGGAACAGAAACCGCTCCAGTGGATGAGCTATGTGGATCTTAATCTCCGTCTACCCGAACTGTTGTTGATGCGAGTGGATAAAATGAGCATGGGCGTCAGCCTGGAAGGCCGGGTGCCTTTCCTGGACCACAAGCTTGTCGAGTTGGCGATGAGCATCCCCGAATCCGTTAAAACAAAAAATGGGAATTTGAAACACATCCTTAAAAAATCGGTCCGCGGCCTGATACCCGACAAGTTAATCGACCGCAAAAAACAGGGATTCGGTGTTCCCATTCACGAATGGTTTCTGGACCGGCTGGGGAAACGCGTCATCGACGAATTAAAGGAGTTCACTGATAAAACCGACTATTTAAATTTTAAAATAGTGGAAGAGCTCATGGAAAATCGAGAAACCGCGCAAGTTTGGTATCTGTTCAATTTAGCTCTCTGGTGGAAAAAATATTTTAATTAGCCTCGCCCCCTTTATACTGTAAATACCCTCTAATTTCATCTGGAGAGCAAGTGAGCTCAAGGCACGACACAAGCGATAGCCTTATCATACTGGGCCCCTATCCCCCTCCCTACGGTGGAGTGGCCATTTTCAATAAAAACTTATTTGAGGCGATCAGAGGGGAACACAGCAATACGGAACTATGGACAAATGCCGAGCTTTGCGAAGAAGATCAGCACATAAACTTTTTAAAATCCGGCCTGATCGGCAATATCAAGTTCCTTCTCAATCACGCCGCAACAAAAACAATCCTGGATTCGACCGTTTCGTCAGCGGAGTACCCGAATTTCAAATCAGTTTTGGTCTGGGTTATTTTAAAACCTTTTTTGAAATTCAAATGGATTAAAATAATTCATGACGGGACCCTGCCTGCCCGATACCAAACATTCGGTTTCTTCCAAAAATTTTTACTCAGACTATCACTACGGTCTTACGATAGAGTACTCACTGTTAACCAAACACTTTTTAACTGGGCAAAACACCTTTCTCCTTCAAAATTGGATATTCATAAGATCACCAGCCTTCTACCTTCTAAAGATCTGGATATAGAAACCGAGCTACCTCAATCCATCCAAGACACACTTCCTACCTGCGACAAGCGGGTATGTACGATGGGAGCATTCATCAATAATTATGGTTTCAAACAAATAATGAATGCCGTTGAGAATTTAAGAAACCAGCATGACCTCGATATTCATTTAGTCATGATTGCCGGAGGATTCATAAAAGACAGTGACTATCGGAACGACTTGTTGAGAGGTCGAGACTGGGCACACGCATTCACTGACTTGCCACACCCACAAACCCTTCAGGTATTAAAAGCCAGCGATGTCTTTGTGAGAGCTACAACGGAAGAGTCCTATGGGCTTTGCAAGGTTGAATCCATACTGTGCGGAACACCTGTATTGGCCACAAATACAGGTGAAACACGAGGCATGTCTTTGTACGATCCACATGATGCGAACCAACTACAAACCCAGCTTTACAAAATTTTATATGAACAGCACAATCCCGACCTCAAAAGTTTTCAGGAAATATTCAAACGAGAAGCCCAACAGAACCTTCAATCCATTTTAAGCGTTATCAGTATTAACTCATGACTTTAAGCCAACGATTCCGCGCCTTTATTGGTAAATCCTCGTTGATGAAAGACGCCAAGGATATATTTTTATTACGATCCTGCGCCCTCTTGCTCCTTTTGGCAGGAAACGTAATCATCGCGCGAGTCCTGGGACCAGAGCACAAAGGAGTCATCGATCTCTTCACATTGATCACCGGACTTATTGCCGAAATAGGAATGTTGGGAGTCAGCAACGGCCTCTTGTATCACTTAACCAACAAAGGACGACCGCTGAAAGAAGTTCATGGGACGGGCCTGGTCTATTCACTTTGGGCAGGTCTTGCGGCTTTGGGTGTGGGGTACCTCACCCTCTCTTTGTGGCGAAAAGTTTTTCCGGGCCTGGAAGATTGGATTCTTCTTTTAGCTTTCGCGGTTTCTCCTCTCACCTTTTACAAATTGATCTGGGAAAACATCATGACCGGTATCAACCGGGCGGTAGATTTCCATAGATTGAGTTTATACTTTTCAGCGATCAATCTCGCCGCAGTAATAATCCTTTGGTCCACTAATATTCTGAGCTCCACCCACGTCATCATTTGGGCTCTGATATTACTTCTATTCAGTTCAGCCATTTCCTTTTGGACTCTCAATTCCCAGGCCAACGGCTTTACCCCAAGCTTCAAACTCGGTAAGGATTCCCTAAAATATGGAATCGTAATATACGCAGGCGTACTGGCCAACCTCCTGCATTTTAAGATTGATCAAACTATGATTGCTTACTGGCTCGGAACCGGGGCGGTGGGGATATATACGGTGAGTGTGCGCTGGGCCGAAATGTTGTTCTTTTTGGATCAGGCTTTGATTTCAGCGGCTTTTTATAAAATCGCCTCATCACCCTCATCCAAAAGCTACAAAATAACCAATGCCGTTTTCAAAACCCAATTAAAAATCAGCCTGATTTCTGGAGCCGCTCTCGCACTTCTGGCTTACCCTCTTATTCTTGGATTATATGGCACACTCTTTAAGGGCAGCATTTTGCCATTAATCATTCTTATCCCCGGCATCATCGCCTGGTCGACGTCCAAAGTGGTTTCGAACATGCTGACCTACAACCTGGGAATGGCATCCTTTTTAGCAAAAGCGTCCTTTGCCGGATGCTTTTTAAATATCCTTCTCAACTATATATTCATCAAATTGGCGGGCCAGGGTATTTCCGGGGCGGCGATGGCCTCTTCCCTGAGTTATTCGCTTGTAGCGATATCCATTTTCATAAAAGCGCGCAAAACCAAAGACCTTCCGAACGTCACACCAACTTAATTTTTAAAGACCCACTAAAATTCCAAACATGCATAGATGACAAATTCATCAATTAAGCCCGGAGTTTTAGCGTTATACTAACTCTGAGCATGCTATCAATTAGATCCTTATAAGGGCCTAAAACATTTAAATCAAAGCATCCCATGTACCTGACCCGCGAACAAATCGCCAACATCATACAAAAAATCGGCCAACCGGAAGCCTCCACCCTGTTGAATCGATTTTTCTTAAAATACTGCAAAAAGCTCACCAGCCAAGACGTGATAGATCTCTACGATGAGGAATATTTTAAAATAATAAGCAATCACACCACCCACGAAATGGTAGAAGGTCGATACAAAATCAACATCTACAACAGATATTCGTACAATTATATAAAACCAAAAGTCAAAAGCGACTCGACCTTGTTGGATCTGGGGTGTGGTAACGGGGATTTTGTTCTGGCCGTTGCGACCTCAGGCTTAAAACTTGCCACAGGAATTGATCATTCACCATCAGCCATTGACTCCGCAAAAGCAAGAGCGCGGGATTCAAGCCTTCCATGCAATTTTTACAACAAAGACATCTCGTCTTTTTCCACTATAGAACATTTCGACTTTATCGTATTAAACGATGTCACCGAACATCTATGCGACACCGAACTCGATGCTTTATTCGACAAACTTTCAATCCTGCTCAAACCATCGGGAGAGATTATTATTCACACACCAAACGGTCTCGCACTTTGCAATCAAACTGACTACAGTTTCTTCACTCGCCTCCATACGGTATACCTTGAAATATTCAAGAAGTGGAGAGGGCTGACGAGAACGATAGATCAAATTTATTACGATCAAGTTCACATTAACATTAAGAGCTATTCACAACTAAGTTCCTTTCTTTCAAAAAGGAATTTCAAATCCACTGTTTACTATGACACGAGGAACACGATCCCTTTTATTCGGACTCTCTCCTCAAACATGCTGGTTATCGCACAAACAAGCTGACATGAACCCAACTCCAAAGTTATCAGGCAAAGCCAAAATTTTCTCCTTCCAGGAAATCAGGAAAATGGTCCTGGAGAAAACCTTTTTTGAAAATGCTTTTCGATTTTCTCATGTGCAACTCAAAACCTATCAACTGGAAAACCTCCAACGCCCTCTCATCACTTCCACACTGCTACGCTTACTGAGCAGAAGGCGATGTGAAATCATTGATAGATGCGGAAACATAACGCCCGTTTCATTCTCTCGACTCCTATCCCTGTTGATAGATTTCATAAAAGATTACTTCGCTATTCCCTCATTGCTTAGAAAGACTCGGTCAGAGATTAAAGGAATTCAGACGAGTCAAATGAACCAAAGTTTCCCGCATAAATTGGATCTGACAAAAACCCCGGTTTATCTACGCACTGATTCAATTTTTGATTTGCCCGCAGGCGGTTCAATCAGTCATGTTGCCGGCGTATTCAACAATCTGGATCATTTTGCCGGAAAACCCCTGATCGTCACAACGCAAGCCATCCCTCTGGTTCGCCCTGAATTATCATGCAAAATCATCAACCCGGGAAAACCCTTCAACAATTTTACTGAATTGCCCCAAGTTTATTTGAATCGCTTTATCTTGGATCAACGTAATCATTTACTTTCCAATATCGCTATTTCTTTTATATACCAGCGTTATTCATTACATAATTACACGGGTGCCAAACTCGCAAACCATTACAAAGTACCCCTTGTTGTTGAATACAACGGGTCAGAAGTATGGATTGGACAGCACTGGACTAAAAGCTTGAAGCATCCAACCCTGGCGGAGCAAATTGAAAATTTGAATACAAAAACGGCCGATGTGGTGGTCGTCGTCAGCCAACCACTGAAGAATCACTTGGTGGAAAGCGGTGTCGATCCTGATAAAATCCTGATCAATCCCAACGGGGTCGATCCCGAACGTTATTCTCCAACTCAAGGCGACTCAGAAATTAAGAAGAAATTTGACCTGGAAAACAAAACAGTGATCGGGTTTATCGGCACTTTTGGTAAATGGCATGGTGCCGAAATATTAGCAAGGGCTTATGGCCTGTTGATTAAAACTTACCCCGACTATCGGAAAACCACCCAGCTTCTCATGATTGGCGATGGAGTGACTATGCCGCTGGTCAAAAATGAAATTGAATATTTCAATACTGCGGGCAATGCCATTCTTACCGGGACAGTTCCTCAAGAAGAAGGACCGGCGTATTTGGCGGCCTGCGATCTACTGGCTTCACCTCATGTCCCCAATCCCGACGGAACTCCTTTCTTCGGGTCGCCTACCAAACTTTTCGAATACATGGCTATGGGTACGGGCATTATCGCCTCCGACCTCGATCAAATCGGCGAAGTTCTCCAACACGATCATACGGCCTGGCTGGTCAAACCAGGCGATGCTGAATCCTTGATGTTCGGCCTTAAAACTATGATCGACAATCCGGAAACAAGCCAACGCCTGGGTGAAGCCGCGCGACGCGAGGTAGTCGCTAAATACACCTGGAAGGAGCACACGCGAAAAATCATCGAGAAACTAAAGGAGCGGTGCCCTTGAAATTGAAACAAATCATAAAAACGATTCTATCTCAGCCTCCCCGAATCATTCTGCAGAAAATCCTACGCTTGATTCACCGCCGATGGCAATCGAACGTTGTCCAAAAACTGGATTATTTGCGTTCCACCTATACCCGGAGATACTCACAAACATCGACTCCACTTGATACTTTCTTAAAGAAGCCATCGCTGGATGCTCTAATCACCGATTCAGAGCAAACCCTGTCTCTCGCTGATCTCTATTTGAACCACACCTTTGACCTGCTGGGTTCCGGATGGGTCCAGGTGAAACATGGGATGGAATGCCGTGGTTTGGAAAGTTATCGCTATGCCATGGGATCAGCCTGCCAAACAGATCCTCAGGGAGCCTGGCTGGATCACAGAATTAACACATCCAACAGATCCTACTCTAAAAATATCTGGAGAATGGTTTCACACGAGTACACCCCTATCGACTGGCAACTCGACTTTAAATCCGGCTATCGATGGCCGGAGAAAAAATCTGCTTTACATTGTTCTCCAGTACCTCTGCCGGGAGTCGATATCAAAGTCCCGTGGGAGTTGTCGCGCATGCAGCATCTCCCCCAACTTGCGTGGGCCTACAGCCTGGCTTTGCAAGGTGCGGAAGGGGCGCAGTCGCCGGAATCCTATTCCAATGAATTCAGAAATCAGATCCTTGACTTTATCGCAACCAATCCCCCCCGGTTCGGCGTCAATTGGCATTGTCCCATGGACGTCGGCATCCGAGTATCCAACTGGCTGATAGCCTACGATTTATTCAAAGCGCAGGGAGCATCCTTCGATCCGGAGTTTGAACAGGCTTTCATAAATTCGGTTTATGATCACGGCCTCCACATCATCCAAAACCTGGAGTGGAGCCCGACATTAAGAAGTAATCATTATCTGGCAGATATCGTGGGCCTATTGTTCGTCTCGGCTTACCTACCGCGATCTCCGGAAATCGATACCTGGCTCGCCCTTTCTGTTCAGGAACTCATTCGCTCCATGGATGAACAATTTCACCCCGATGGTTCCAGTTTCGAAGCGTCGACCAGTTACCATCGGCTTTCTGCAGAAATGATGCTTTACGGAACAGCTCTCATACTCGGGCTACCGGATAGCAAACGGGAAGCTCTCAAATGCTATTCACCTATCTCACTCTTCTTCGGACCGACACATCAAAAAGCGCCATTGCCTTTTTTTTCAGTTCCAGGGGTGGGCCAAACCAGCCCTCTCCCACCGACCCATTTCGAACAATTGAAACAGATTGCCAACTTCACCCGCGCCATCATAAAACCCAACGGGCAGGCCATACAAATCGGTGACAATGACAGCGGAAGATTCTTAAAACTTCACCCAAAATTCAACAGGGCAGAATTGAGCGAAGTGCGTGCGTTGTATCAAAATCTTCACGACTATGCCGAGCCTGATTCTATAACCCAATATTGGATGGAAGACCACTTGGATCATTCGCATCTGGACCGGGCTATTGACACTTTATTTGGAAACCAGCCGGATTCCGCAGAACCGGTCAACATTGAAGCTCAGGTCGTTAGTGGCCTGGCTGGTGGGTTAATAGTTTCACCCTCCAATGTGAATGCCTCGATGTCTGATACCAGAAAATATACATTTGGAAACGATTCTTCATGGGACGAAGGAAAGCGAAAACTGGACGACCTTTCTCCTGAACAGTGCAACATCTACGAAATTTACTCCCATGGGCACAACCTGAAATCCGGCCTGGAGTACACCTGCTTTCCCGATTTTGGGTTGTATCTGATGGTTTCGCCTAAACTGTTTTTATCGATTCGTTGCGGGCCTGTCGGACAAAATGGCAACGGCGGCCACGCGCACAACGATGCACTGTCCATCGAACTTCAAATCGACGGGATCGACCGCATTACCGATCCTGGCTCCTATCTCTACACCCCGCTACCGGAAATCAGAAACGCTTACCGTTCCGTCAAGGCTCATTTCGCTCCTTCTGTGGGCCAACGGGAACCCAATCCCATTGATCACAACCTGTTCAAAATGGAAGACAAGGCGCAGGCCCAATGTCTTTATTTTGGAGACAAGGGGCTTATAGGAATGCACAGAGCTTATGGCTCTCCGGTATACCGCCTCATACAGGTTGAAGATGACAAACTGATCATTAAAGACGGCATCGATGGGCGCCAGAAGCTGACGTTACTGGACCCGCTCAACCCGACCAACGGCCTTCCTATTTCCATTGGGTATGGAGTACGCCGTCATTAAAGAAGTTCCTCCTTTGGTTTTACTCCTTCGAACTGATATTATAAAATCATTAAATAACTCTCCCAACCCGATTCCATGGAACCAACGATAAAAGCACATTTGGAAGATATAAATCAGTTCGCCCTACAGTTGGAGAGCTTGATATACCTTGTCGGCGGGACGATTCGTGACCATCTCCTCAAGAGACCCTGCAAAGACTACGATTTCACTTCGTCGCAGGCCCCGGAAATCGCACACCAATGGGCTCAAAAGGTCCAACGGACACTGATCCCTCTGGACGAAACGCCCGGCCACGAAACTTACCGAGTCGTACTACACCCCAGTTTATATTTCGACTTCACCACCCTGCAGGGTCAGACAATCGAAGAAGACCTCGCTCAGCGCGATTTCACGATCAATGCGATAGCCGTTTCCCTACCGGACTTCATTGCCGGAAAAACAAATTGGATCGATCCTTTTAATGGAAAGAACGATCTAAGCCATCAAGTCATCCGAATGGTTTCAGGCCGGGCTTTTGAAGAAGATCCGCTACGACTACTCCGCGCGTTTCGTTTTTCCAGCACACTGGGTTTCGACATCGAACCGAAAACTCTTGCACAAATCCAAGCTCACAAATCCAAACTCAGTGAAGTCGCTCAGGAAAGGATCACTTATGAGCTTCTCATTTTTTTGGGAGCCACCCGGTCTCAGCTCGACCTGATGAACTCTACCGGTTTGATGGATGGCCTTTTTCCGGGAATCGTGGAATTACAAACGACGCCGGGCCATCTGCCCGGCACAACCCAATGGGACGACACACGCAATATTTTTACGGAGCTGGAAAACCTCCTTCTACAACCGGACCATTTTTTAGAAAAACACGCTCAATGGATCAAGGGCTATATTTCTAAGAATAATCACTACGCCTTATTGAAATGGTCTACGTTGATTCGCCCTTTGATGACGAATCCGGCCTTCGACGCAACTGAACTTCTCAAATTATTCAGGTTGAGCAATCCCGCGATCCAATTTGTCTACCGAACTCTTAAATTTTCCGAGATTGTACTTTCGGGAACCCACAGTGCCAGTGGTGGCTTCAAGCAAGATTCGACCGTTTATCAATTTATTTATCGAAGTGGCAATGAACTGATTTCTTCGTTACTATTATCCTTCGCAGTTCGATTGGGAAACCAGGAGGATATTAAATATTTCATTCCCTTAATCAATCGGATTCTCGATTTTTACATCGAAACATATCTACCGGCACAAAGCCGCCCCCTCCTTTTGACTGGCGACGTCTTAATCACTAAACTCAAACTGACTCCCTCACCCCGGTTCCGGTTCATTCTGGAAAAGGTGGAAGAAGCGCGGGTTTTGGGTATAATCCAAACCTCTGAGGAAGCGGAGCAATTGGCAAGAGAATTGATCACATCGCAGGTGGAGTTGACCGAATGACTGTCCATTACAAAAACGCCCAATGGAATAACAAAAAAATAATCATTGGCGAATCGGAATTGAACTCCGATCAGCCTCCGCGCCTGTTGATCGGATTTCACGGGGCAGACTCCACGCCGGAGAACATGTTGATCCATGGCAACAAACTCAAACTGAACAATACAGTCTTCGTTTATCCCGAAGGGCCGACCGATGCCGGAGAAGGACTATGGAGTTGGTGGAAGGACGGACCACACCAGAAAGAAGCGGTCACTCATTTCCTGGATTACACCACTCAGATGGTCGACGAAGCGCACCGCCACTTGAAGGAGTTGACCGACCATGCCCCCAAAACCTCCATGTGGGGATTCTCTCAGGGTGGCGCGGCGGCATTAGTCTATTCCATGTTGGGAGCCCGCCCGTTGCACAAGGTGGCCTCGGTGTGCGGTTTCCTCCCGGAAATGCCCGACAACGGTTCGAAACCGACAAACAATACTTCCATCCTGGGTATCTATGGACTCAATGATGATGTTGTCCCCTCGTTTCTCGCAGAGCACGCACTCGAAGAATTGGAAGGCCAGGGGCATCGACTCACCAAGAAGGAAACCTCCCAGAGCCACGAAGTCAATGCCGATAACATTGCCGACCTCACCCAATTTTTTGAATCTGACTGATCCCTTCCCAACTCTCCCGAATTCTATTGACAGTCCGGGGCCTTCTGATATGCTGGCGCCCAGTACAATTGTTCGTGTTCAGATGTAAGGAAAGACGGTGCAAATCCGTCGCGGGCCCGCCGCTGTAACCGGGGACGAACCCTGCTCGAAGCCACTGTTTCCAAGGAAACGGGAAGGCGCAGGTATTAGGCCGATCCGGAAGTCAGAAAGCCTGTCTGAACCGGCTTCACACACTCTTCGGAACCTGAGAGGTGAAGGGCATAATTCCCCCTTTCCTCCCGGAAAGGGTTTTTTATTGGCCTTCCGGGTCTCCGAGCAGGAGTCAAATTCATGGTCGGCCAATACACTCCCTGCGTGGCACCGGGGCTATTGAAACGCATCTCCCTCATCTCGTTCGCTATTCTCGTCCTTTGGGTCGAGTTTGCGTGGGCTAATCCGGAATATCCTCAGCGTATCATTTCCATGTCACCCTCAATCACCGAAAGCCTGTTCGCCCTGGGTGTGGGTGACCGTGTGGTCGGCGTCACCGATTTTTGTTCCTATCCGAAAGAAGCCTGTGCCCTGCCCAAAATCGGCGGCCTGCTGAATCCCAGTGTCGAATCCTGGATCCGGCTCAAACCGGATTTGATCATCCACCAGGACGACAGCCATAAATTGCGGATCAATGCGCGCAATCTGGGTATCAAAACTCTCGCCATTTCGATGAATCGCCTGAAAAACATTTTAGAAACCATAAACACCTTCGGCAAGGTGCTGGGAGCCAAACCTGCCGCCGATGCGTTGATTCAAAAACTGCAGGCTGGAATCCAAAGCCAAAAATCGCGCCTCAAGGACGTTCCAAAAAAATCCACTCTGCTTTTATTGAACGAAGGCGGTGACCCCAACGGCGCGTTATACGCCGTTGGACCCGGCACATTTCTCGGAGAACTGCTGGACTTGGCGGGCGGGAAAAATATTCTCACCGATCCCACCATCAATTACCCCAAAATCTCGAAAGAATATATTTTGCGGCATTCGCCGGAGGTCATCATCCAGGCCGGTCCTCATGCCAACATAACTCCACAGGAAAAAGCTGAAAAACTCAAACAATGGGAACGGTTCCCCACGTTAACTGCCGTCAGAAACAAAACTATTTATTTTGTCGGGGCCGATTACATTCTCATTCCCGGCCCCCGGTTTCTGAATATCCTGAATCATTTCGCCCGGGTGATTCATCCGGAAGCGTTTAAGGATTGAAACCATGACGATAGAAACCCAGGTATCATCAGCCATGATCGCAACCCAGGGCCTCACCTTCGCCTATACGGAGGAGCCGGTACTCAGTAATATCTCGCTCAACTTTCAGGCGGGAGAATTCACCGGTGTCATCGGGCCCAACGGTTCCGGCAAGTCGACCCTGCTCAAATTGATCGGCGGCATCCTGCCCTCCGCCTCTGAAACGGTCTTCTTTAAAAACCGCGAGTTGAGCCATTACAAAAAAAAGGAACTGGCCGTATCGATCGCCTGGATTCCCCAGGAAAAGCAGATGGCCTTCCCCTTTAAAGTGATCGACATCGTGCTGATGGGACGCCACCCTTATCTTTCGCCACTGTCCTTTGAAGGGAAAGACGACTACCAGATCGCAGAAGATGCCATGAAGCAAACCCAGGTTCTCGAGTTTGCCCAGCGGAGTTTCAATGAAATCAGCGGCGGCGAAAAGCAGAGGGTCATGATCGCCAGCGCCATCTCTCAGAAACCGGATGTGATGCTTCTCGATGAACCCACCTCGGCGCTGGACATCAAATACCAGATCGAAGTCCTCAATATTTTAAAGCGTCTGAATGAGGATGAAAACAAATCGCTCATCCTGGCCATGCACGATCTGCATCTGGCCTCGAAATTCTGCAAACGGCTGATTCTCCTGAAAAAGGGCCAGGTATTTTGCGAGGGAACACCCGCCGAAGTTCTGAAAAAAGAAATTCTGGAAGACGTGTACGAAGTGAAAGTCAAAATATTTCAAGACGACGAAGACGGTAGCCTGCTGGTCGTCCCGGAGTCCTCATGAGCGAATTGAACCCGACTATCACGAGCTCCCGGAAATTCGCCACAGGCATCGGTCTGTTCTTTCTGATATTCCTGGCCACACTCATCATCGCCCCTTTGATCGGCCCCACCACGATTGATCTTGGCAAAGCCTTGTCGGGTGGAATCGGTTCCACCGGTAACGTGGACGCCGACATCCTGTTTCTGGCCCGTATTCCCCGCATCCTTCTGGGAGCAGTCACCGGCGCGGCGTTATCGGTAACGGGAGCGGTATTTCAAGCCCTCTTGCGCAACGACCTGGCGGCGCCCTTTACTCTGGGAGTTTCCAGCGGCGCGTCCTTAGGAGCAGTAATCGCCATCAGCCTGGGACTTAACTTCACCATTTTAGGAATCTCCACCTTATCAATCGCGGCGTTTTTGGGGGCCTTGGGAACCATGTACCTGGTGTTCGGCCTGGTGAAAACCCGTTACGGCGATTTCCCGACTTCCATCCTCCTGCTTGCGGGAGTGACCGCCAATTTCTTTTTCGCTTCCATGGTGATGTTCATTCACTACATGTCGGACTTCACACAATCGTTCCAAATCGTCCGCTGGCTGATGGGCGGCCTCGACATCACCGATTACCAGACCGTGTGGTCGATCTGCCCCTTTGTGATTGTAGGCATCGGCGGTCTCATCTACGTATCGCGCGATATGAACCTGATCAGCGCTGGAGTGCAATCCGCGATGAGCCGGGGAGTCGATGTTGTACGGACTCAGAAAATCGGCTTCATCCTGGCATCGCTGATCACTGGCACCGTGGTGGCCATCAGTGGTCCCATCGGATTTGTCGGGTTGATCGTACCGCATATGGTTCGTCTCATCGTTGGACCGGATTTACGCTTGTTGATTCCCTGTTCCATGTTCTTCGGCGCGAGCTTTTTGATCCTGTGCGACACCGTAGGACGCACCCTCATCGCCCCGGCAGAAATTCCGGTGGGAGTGATCACCGCCATGCTCGGGGGTCCCTTTTTCGTCTGGCTGTTGAAACGGCAAAACAAGCGGGGGAACGTATGAGCGCCAAAACGTTAATGATTCAGGGCACCGGTTCAGGAGTGGGTAAAAGCATTATCACTGCCGCTTTGTGTCGGATTTTTTATCGCGAGGGACACAAAGTCGCCCCGTTCAAGGCGCAGAACATGTCCCTGAACTCCTATGTCACCGAAGATGGTGGGGAAATTGGCCGCGCCCAGGTGTTTCAGGCCGAAGCCTGTGGTATTGCGCCGCATGTCACCATGAACCCCATCTTACTCAAACCCAACGCGGATAACAATTCGCAGGTCATTGTCATGGGCAAGGTGGTGGGACAACGCAACGCGAAGGATTATTACGCAGACCGTCCAAGTTTCGTGAAAGAAGTCGCAGGCGCTTTCGATACGTTAAAGAACAAGTACGAACTCGTCGTCATGGAAGGTGCTGGATCACCCGCCGAAATAAACTTGCGTCAACACGACATGGTCAACATGGCGATGGCGGAGATGGCCGATGCACCGGTAGTGGTCGTCGGTGACATCGACCGCGGCGGCGTGTTCGCCTGGATGAAGGGGACCCTGGACTTGCTCAGCGAATCCGAACAAAAGAGAGTGCGCGGGTTCATCATCAATAAATTCCGTGGCGACATTGATCTATTGACACCCGGCATCACACAATTTGAGAAAATGACCGGCAAACCGATCTTGGGTGTGATTCCCTTCGACGCAGAACTGTTCGTGGATGAAGAAGACGCCATTCCCCACATTAGCTCACCCCTTGTGAACAACCACCCCAGCGTAGTGGACGTTGCCATCGTTCAACTGCCGCACATCGCGAACTTCACCGACTTCTCATCGCTGGTGTCCGATCCTGGAGTAGCGGTGCGTTATGTCCGCAGTCCGGTGCAAGCCGGTAACCCGGACCTGTTGATTCTCCCCGGCACCAAGAACACCATCGGCGACCTGCAATTCATGCAGGAAATGGGATGGGACCGATACGCACGAAAATTTCATGAAGAGGGAGGATTGATCCTCGGCCTATGCGGTGGATTCCAAATGATGGGGACGCACCTGTTCGATCCACACCATATTGAAAGTCCAATTGAAGCCATAGAAGGTCTCGGTTTTATGCAGGCCTCCACGACGATGGAGCACGAAAAAACCACACGGAGGAAGATACGCCCCACCCTCTCCTCTCATATCTTCGAACAAGGACTGGAAGTGGATGGCTATGAAATACATTCCGGCCGGACGCAATTTGAAAAAGATTATCCCCTGCTCTTTGAGGCTTCCAATGGCGATTGTCCTTACAGCCTGGGATTGTGCAATGAAAAGGGCAACGTTATCGGCACCTATCTGCATGGGTTTCTGGACAACGACCCCATAAGGGATTCGTTTTTGAATTATGTCCGCAAACAAAGAAATTTGCCACAGCCGGAAGAACAGTTCAACTATCGGGAGTTTCGTTCCCAGCAGTTGGACCGACTGGCGGATTTGGTTGCACAATCAATAAATATTAACGAGGTGAAACGTATTATCGGCTTGTAAAGAGCCACATTCTAATTCCCGGGAGTAGGGAAGCGCGGTGAGAAGCCGCCACTGTCCCGCAACTGTGATGGGAACGAAAGCCGTAGTTGGCCACTGTCCGCAAGGACGGGAAGGCACGGTGAGTAGGTCGCCCCAAGTCAGGAAACCTGGTCCGGGAAATTAATCATCATCCTTCGAGAGAGAGGACGTTTATGAAATTCGTTAAGACCCTTATCATGATGACCTGCATTTTACTATTGCCCTTGAACGCATTCGCAGAAGACAACGAGGAGGAGCTGAAGGCGATTGAAATCACCGCCACGCGGACTTCCATCGAAGAAGAGAACCCGGCTTCCGCCCTGACCATCATCACACAGGAAGAGATCCAGCAGAAACAGCACATGCAGGTGAAAGATATATTGAGGGATCAGGTAGGCATCGGTGTCGTCAACGTGGGACCGATGGGGGGAACATCGAGCGTTTTCATGCGTGGAGCGGCACCCAGCTCGACCCTGATTCTTATTGATGGTGTGCAGGTTAAATCCAATACTACTGGCGGATTCGACTTTTCCAATCTGCAAATGGACAACATCGAACGTATTGAAATTTTACGTGGACCCCAAAGCACTCTCTGGGGAGCCGATGCGGTCGGTGGGGTTATCAATATTGTTACCAAAAGAGGGAAAGGTAACCCCACACACTCTCTCACTTTTGAGGGTGGCAGTTTCGAAACCTTCAAGGAAACCCTTGCCAGTTCCGGATCTTTGGGTAAATTCGATTATTCAGCTACTGCTTCTCGCACCGACAGCGACGGCTTTTCCGCTTTCAACGAGGACCGGGGCGCAACGGAAGACGATGGTTACCAGAACACCACCTTGTCCTCCCGAATGGGATATAACTTCCTGAAAGACGGCCGAGTTGAGTTCATCGGGCGTTACACGAAATCACGAAGTGAATTTGACGGACTTAATTTAGCATTTGTTTTATCCGATTCTCCCAATCATATTCAACGAAGCGAAACTTTCTATTTCGCTGTGCCACTTGAAAAATCCATTACCTCGTGGTGGGACGCCAAACTTAATACCAACTTCAATTACGACGAGCTGGATACTAAAGATCCCACATTTGGAGATTCAGTTATTCTAAGCCGAACCTACACTCTCGATTTTCAGAACAATTTGTCGCTGGGAAAATATGCCTCGGCCGTATTCGGCTTCGAACATCAGGTGACCAACGGCTACAATAACAGCAACAACATCTCCCTGGAAAATCGTTCACAGGGATATTACCTCCAGAGCCGCCTGAACTGGGACGATAGAGTTCTTCTGAACGCAGGATTCCGTCAAGACGTGAACTCTCGTTTCGACGATCAATTCACCTACAAAGTGGAAGGAGCGTATCAACTCAAAAGCTGGGGCACCCTGTTAAGGGCTGCCTATGCCACCGGGTTTCGGGTGCCATCCATCAACGAGGTTCTATTCCCTTTTTTCGGAAACGCCAACATTCAACCCGAAGAAAGCGATAACTGGGAAGTGGGATTTGAACAAAAACTGGTCGGAGACCGCATTACCGTTGGGGCCAATTATTTTGAAACGGATTATAAAAACCTGATCGTGTTCGACTTCGTCACGTTCATTGCCCAGAACATCGGGAGTGCCACTTCCAAGGGAATTGAAGGATTCGCCAAATTTAAAATTCTGGACAACCTGGATCTGACAGCGAATTACACCTGGAATCAAGCCACCGACGATACTGATGGATCTTTGTTAACGCGAAGACCTCGCCACATATTTTCTTCCAGCCTGCATTACGATTGGAACAAAAAAATCGGCACCACGGTTACGGTCAACCATAGAACCAAAATGGCATCGGGCACCGGAGTGGTGGGAGAACGAACGATTGTACGCGCGGCGGCAAGCTATCAACTCAACAAAAACTGGAAGCTGACTGCTCGTGGTGAAAACCTGTTCAACGAAAAATATGAAGAATCATTCCAGTTCGGCACTCAAGGCATTTCTGGTTACGCAGGATTTGTTTACAGCTTTTAAATGATAACCATGGGAGGAGGTTCGCCTCCTCCCATCCTTTCAATATGAATTTGATTTCGACATCCAAATTGACTAGCGGAAATTCAGGGAACCTCGCCCTTGCGGGTTCTCTATTTCTGCATGTGGGACTCATTGCGGTTTTTTCATCCTGGCAATGGGATGGAGCGGCCCCGGAGAAGGCTCCGCCTAAAATCGTTCAAGTGAAATTTATAGCCACTCCCCCAGTATCTCAATCTTCTGAAACGCTGGATTCATCCAAGCGAGCTTCAATACCACCGGCTCGACCTCGGACCACTCGACCAAACTTAAAATCGCGACTTACACCCCGGACTCCTACTCTTTCGACTCCACCCCTGCCTCCTATAGCAGAGGCACGGCAGTTGCTTCGATCCCCCAGCAAAACAATCAAACCTTCGCCGGTTCAACCGGTTTCCCTTGCTAACACCCAATTGATCCTGGCGGCGATACCGGTGAGCACTCATGCGGCAGGTCAATTGAAGATCGTGCAACGCAGGCTTCCAATCAGGCAAGTCCGTTCCTCCAATACGCACGTCACGCTTGCCAAAACTGCTTTCCCCATGAAAACGCTAAAACCCGAGTCTGCGTCTATACATCCACTGACTGGTCCCATCCAATCTCAATCCAATACAGCGTCCCTTCTCGACAGTTCAGCCGCCCAGTCACCGAAACAATACGAATCTCCAAAATATCCCGAAACACACCTCGCGGCCCTTCCGCGACAAACCTTCGCCGCCAACCCTTACGAACCTGAGGGCAATACGGTTGATCTTGGCAATTTACGCGGACTGTTTACCGGCAAGGTTCGGCAGAGGATCGCTAACGCCAAATACTACCCCAGGATAGCAAAGCGCAGGGGAATGGAAGGTCAGCCGATCATCGCCTTCACCCTGGGAAGACAGGGACAGCTGACGAAGGTCGCTTTGGTGAAAACTTCCGGCTACCAATTACTGGATCAGGCGGCCTTGAAAGCGGTCCACCAGGCGGCCCCCTATCCTGTGATTCCCGCCGAATTGAAGATCGACACCTTCCAATTCAAACTTCCCGTTTCATTTATTCTCAAATAGCACTAAAATAATGATTCTTTACACCTGATCCATGGCCAGTTGTGGACAAGGTGCGACTTATAAAAAACATCCCTATCATCAGGAAGGATATAAATGAAATATATTGAAAGGAACCTCATACTACTCATACTGCTGTCCAGCGTAACCGCCTGTTCACCTCAACCGACCAAAGAAGTTCCGCAGGAATTTAAAAAAGGCCAGGAATATTTTCATCGCGTCTGCTCGAACTGCCACGGCTCCGATGCCATGGGTGCAAATACGAAAGCACCCGGGTTGATCGACACCGATTATATCGAAAATGCATTTTCCGATGACGAATTCCGCGAAACGATTCTCAATGGAACGGACAAAATGCCACCGCAAAAAAACAATGTGAAGGCGGACGAGATCACCGAAATCATCAAATACCTGAGATATTCGCAGAAGGTAGCCGATTTGGTCACCGAAGAGGATATGGCTGAAGAAGAGGAATCCGAGAACTAGGAAGCCGGATTCAGATTCACGGCGATCGTGCTGTTTATCGCACAACTTGACAATGCGCATGAGTTTGGCTACATTGACCGACTTTGCGGGTTAACCAGCTAACTTTAAAAAAGTACGGAGTTTATCGGATGTCATCGACTGAAAGCTATATTCAAAGCCTCTTTGCCGACCGTCTGGGCGGAAGCCAGTTTGGCAAGGACACCAAAATATATAAATTCGAAAAGATCAAGCGCGCCAAACGGGCGGCACTCGATGCCAACCCCGGCAAGGAGCTGTTCGACATGGGTGTCGGTGAACCGGACGAAATGGCCGATGCCGGAGTCGTCAAGGCTCTGCAGACGGAAGCCGAAAAACCGGAGAATCGGGGATACACCGATAACGGCATTGATGAATTCAAATCGGCCGCGATTCAATACATGGAAAAAACTTTTGGTGTCACGGGCCTCGATCCCAAGAAACACGTCAACCACACCATCGGTTCGAAACCGTGTCTCGCGATGGCACCTGCCATCTTCATCAATCCAGGCGACATTACATTAATGACCACTCCGGGTTATCCCGTGATGGGAACGCACACGCAATACCTGGGCGGCACTGTGGTCAACCTGGAGTTAAAAGAGGAAAACGGTTTCCTTCCCGACCTTAAAAGCGTTGATGCGGCAACCGCGAAAAAAGCCAAACTGCTTTACATCAATTATCCCAACAACCCGACCGGTGCCAACGCCACCCGCAAGTTTTATGAGGAAGTGGTCGAGTTTGCCAAGGCCAACGATATCGTGGTCATTCAGGATGCCGCTTACGCAACGCTCACCTACAATGAAAAGCCCACCAGCTTCCTTTCGGTACCGGGCGCACTGGATGTCGGGGTGGAGCTTCATTCGCATTCCAAAGCCTACAACATGACAGGCTGGCGTATCGCTTTTATCGTCGGCAACGAATTAGTGGTGAAAGGCCTCGCGCATGTGAAAGACAATATAGATTCCGGACAGTTCGCCGCCATTCAAAAGGCGGGCATCTATGCGCTCGAACATCCAGACATCACAGCACGCATCGTGGAGAAATACCAACGGCGGCTCACTCTGCTGGTCGATGCGTTGAACTCCGTCGGCTTCAACGCGAAAATGCCCGGCGGATCATTTTTCCTCTACGTAAAAGCGCCGAAAGGTATCGCCGGTGGACGAAAATTTGAAAGCGCGGAAGATTTCTCGCAATACCTGATCACCGAGCATCTGATCTCCACCGTACCCTGGGACGACGTCGGCAACTTTGTCCGGTTCTCGGCCACGTTCGCCGCCAAAGGACCGGAAGAGGAGGCACGCATCATGGGTGAAATCAAGAAACGACTATCCTCGGTCACTTTCGAGTTTTAGAGACGCATATGCCCAAAGAAGCAGAACATACAGCCTTCATTGCCATCGGATCCAACATGGAGTCACCGGCGGATAACTGCATTGAAGCGACAAATTTTTTAAACGATCATCCCGCCATTTCCGTTTCCAGCCAGTCGTCCCTCTATGAAACGGAACCGTTCGGAAAAAATGACCAGGACTGGTTTATCAATTCTGTGGTTGAAGTGACAACCCATCTTTCTCCGGAGCTTTTGTTCAAGGCGTGCCTAGGAATTGAAAAAAAGATGGGCCGGATTCGTGACGAAAAGTGGGGACCCCGCATTATAGACTTGGACATTCTATTTTATGACGATTGCGTTTTCAGGGAGAGCAATTTGGAAGTTCCCCATCCGGGCATTGCCGAACGCAGTTTTGTACTGGAGCCGATGCACGAAATCGCTCCGGACTTCGTTCACCCCAAACTGAGGAAAACCATCGAGACGTTATTGGCAGAAATCCCGAATCCGCAACAGGTGAATCGCGTCTCCTCAGACGGTTAGGTTATCCAGATCAACCGTTTCCATTTTCCCCATCGCTTCCAGCATCAATAATTCCCAGGGATATTTCGTTTCATCATCCTCCAGGTCCGCGATTTTGGCGCGGGTCGCAGGTCGTGGCGGCATGAAGACTGAACAACAATCCGGATGCGGTTCGATACTGATGTCAAAGCTATCCAGTTCTCGCGCTTCGTTGATAATTTCCTGTTTGTTCATACCAATCAACGGACGAAACACACTCAGGGTGACGACATCGGAAACTGCATTCAGATTTTCGATTGTCTGGGAAGCGACTTGCCCCACCGACTCGCCAGTGGCCAATGCCAGACAACCTTTTTGCTGTGCCACCGCCTGGGCGATGCGGTACATCATCCGCCGGTACAAAACGACACGGTGAGCAGGACGACAAAAGTCGCGTATCGCGACCTGAATATCCTCGAAAGGCACCACGTACAGCTTGGACTTCCCCTGATAACCGTTGAGAAGTTTGGAGAGTTTCACCACCTTGTCGTAACCACCCCGCCCCATGAACGGTCGGTTATCAAAAAAAATACCATGCGCCCGGCATCCGCGTTTCATCATCCTGTACAACGCCACTGGACTGTCAATACCTCCGGAAATGAGACCCAAAATATCTCCCGAACTGCCAACGGGCAGTCCCCGCAAACCGGGAGCGCGGTTATTAAAAACCACCGTCTCATCCTGGCCGATCTCAATCTCCAGAATAAAGTCGGCTTCCTTGATGCTCACCTCGAGTCCCTTCGAGTGCAATTGCCCAAGAATACGTGAACCGACTTCGCGGTCGATTTCCGGTGATTTGTGCGGGTAGGATTTATCCGCGCGGTTGGTGCGCACACAAAATTTAAACGTCTCGCCCGGCTTCATCAGCGGTTCGATCCATTCCACACCGACTGCCGCCAGAGCATCAAATTCCGGCTTGCGTGTCACGCCGACACTGGCCGAGGCGATCCCGGGAATTTTCTGGAGCCTTCGGATGCACTCCTCCGAGGATTCCTGGGAGCAATGAATAAATATTCTCCCGTGAGGAACCTTGAATTTCAGGCCCTCCACATCCTTCATCTGCATTTGAATATTTTTCACCAGACGATTGATGAACTGATCTCTGTTTTTTCCCTTGAGTCCGATTTCGTCGTACCGGACCAGGATGGTTCTGCTTTCGTTCATTTGTGGGTGGTTTTACGGTTGAAGGTGGAATAGAGTTGGCGGTAAGCCTCCCCGAATGCTTCGACAAAAGCGTCGACATCTGCAAGGGTGCTTTGTGCACCGAAAGAAATCCTCAAACTGCATCGGGCTTCTTCCGGCGTCAAGCCGATGCCCGTTAAAATTTTTGACGGCTCCTTGGAGTGTGCGCTACAGGCACTTCCCAGCCCTACAAAAATTTCTTTTTCCTCCAGGTGATGCAGCATCACCTCCCCTTCCACCGGTGCGAAACTGAAATTAACGATGGAAGGCGATTGCCGGGATAAATCCTCGGACAGGGACGAATTAAATTGAAGTTCCAACTCAGGTAAGCTCTCTGCCAGACTTTTCAATTTAGAAACCAGATGGTGAGACAACTTCTGATTATTCTTTATCGTCTCTTCGGTTTTCTCAACTGATTTTTTTATCGCGAGAGCCAGACCGACGATCAAGGGAACCGGTAAAGTTCCCGAACGCATGCGATGTTGTTGCAGTCCGCCGTGGATCTGCGGTTGCAAGTCGATCTTGCCTTCGACCACCAACAACCCGATACCTTTCGGCCCGTTGATTTTATGACCGGAGATCGAATAGCCCGCGAGCCCCCGCCACATTACGGGAGACAATTTCAGCTTGCCCACCGCCTGCACGCCATCGAGAAACAAACGTGTCTGCGGAGATTGCTCCGCCAGCGCCTGTAATATCAGAGTGGGATCATTCACACTGCCCAATTCGTTATTGACGTGAGACAAACTCAACAATCTAACTTTCTCATTTTTTAATCGGGAGAGATTGGACACATCCAATCGCCCTTCCGTTTGCAAATCCAGCAACGAAACCGGCTCGTTGCCAAGCTCGCGGAACGCCTCCAGTGTTTGAGCCACGCTAGGATGTTCAAGCCCCAGACAAGCCAGTTTCCTGTCGGGAAAAGCATAACCTTTAATGAAGAGATTATTCGACTCACTGCCTCCGCTGGTGAAGATGATTTTATGAGAGGCAGGAATGGATAAACTCTCACGAATCTGGCTCTCCGCATCCTCAAGACGCTGTTTGACGTCCAGCCCCAGCGAATAGACGGTTCCCGAGTTGGCGAAATCCTTGCGCATCGATTCCTGAACCGCGTCGATCACTTCGGGGTCCATCGGCGTGGTGGCGGCATTATCCAGATAAATCATGTCAGGGCAATTCCCATTCTCAAGGCTTATAGGGTTCCGTTAAATCGTGATCCACAGCCAGTTGATCCAAAACGCGCGCGACCACGAAGTCTACCAGATCGTCGACCGATTGCGGGTTCTGGTAAAAGGCCGGATTGGCCGGCAGGATCAACGCGCCCGCCTGATCCAATCGAAGCATGTTCTTCAAATGAATTTGACTGAACGGAGTTTCCCGCGGCACCAAAATGAGTTTGTTACGCTCTTTCAACGCGACGTCCGCCGCCCGTTCGATCAGGCTTTCCGAAGTACCGGCGGCGATACGTCCGATCGTCCCCATGCTGGCGGGTATTACCACCATACCGTCTATCGGAAAGGAGCCGCTGGCGATCGAGGCATTGATCTTGGAATTCTTGTAAACCGTCACATTCTCTTTGACAAAGTATTTCGAAGTTAAATCCAATTCGAGTTTTAATAGCTCCCCGCTTCGCTCGGAAAGAATGACGTGCAGTTCCGCTTGCGGTTGCAAGACATCGAACAGCCGCTTGGCATAACAAACACCGCTGGCTCCGGTAATGGCAATGATAAATCGCTTCATGATGATTCTTCCTTAAGTCCCAGCAGGGCATTCACTTCCTGCTGAAGGAGTGCCTGCACCTCATCTTTTGGAGGAGTGCTGTCGATCCGGCGGATATGCTTGCCGGTAAATGTATCAAATATGGCCCGGACCTTCTCCAGATAGTCGCGCTTTTCGAAAGAACTGATTTCGTCCCGACCTTCTTCAATCCGCCTGAAGCTTTCATCCAGCGATACCTCAATGATAAGAAGAAGGTCCGGACGAGGCGCAAATACTTCGTTATCATTTATGATTTGTTCCGGATCAAATCCCAGCGCACCCTGATAAGCGGCGGTGGAATAATAGTATCGGTCGATCAACACGATTTTGCCCTGCTCCAGTGCAGGGGCAATATTCTGTTTGACGTCTTCTTTGCGGTCATTGATGAAATATTGCAGTTCCTCTTCAGGAGTCACACCCCCGCGCCCATCCGTCAGGATTTTGCGGATTTTCTGCCCCCACACCCCCTGAGTCGGTTCGCGCAGGCGGACCACCGGATATCCGGCAGATTCCAGGTAATCGGCCAGCAAAGCGCATTGGGTGGATTTTCCCGTGCCATCAACGCCTTCCAGCGCAATCAAATATCCCCGATCCAGTTTCATACCCTTTTCCATCAATTATGGCCGAGTTTCGCCGGACCATGACAAGAGGTTGCTTTTAGCTGTATCAATATGAAATAATTAACAAAGTGCGTCACTGCAAATCCCCATTTTATATATAATTAACAGGAAAAACCTGTTAATTGTGTTTAAAATCAAAGAATTATTCATCTTAAGGAATTAAACAGGGTCTTGAAAGTGAAAAAATTCTGGAAAATATTCGGCTGGATCGCTCTCGGCATCTTCCTGCAATTCAAGTTCAACGTATTGTACGGTATCGTATTCCTTGAAAACCTCAATTTTCATGACCGCACTTACAGAGTCAGCATGAAAATGTCTCCGACGGATGCCAGCTTGCGGGTGTTACAGGTCCGGGCCATGGTACATCATTCCCTGGGTTCGGACTATTTCGCCAACGTCTACATCCCCGAACACTACAAAGTGCTGAACAAGGAGCCTTATCTGGGTGCGGAGGCCGTCCCGGGATACAAAGCCTATAATATGAGCATGAAACGTAAATACCGGGATGTCGTGAGCACAGAGGACTTTATCATTGCACCTATGGAAAAGGACATGGAAACCCCTTCCACTCCGATCCTCGTCGACTTTTTGAACCTCAATCAAAGTCTTCACAAGGATAATACCTATCGACTGACAACGACCCAACAAAACACGCGACTGGAAGGACCGAAGGTCGCCGAGGCCACCTATCCGCAACAGCTGGATATGTAGGTTGGATCCATTAAGATGAAAACGCACAGCAAAGATTACTATCAGATATTGGGCGTCCAGACAAATGCCCCTGAAGAAGTGATCAAAAAAACCTATCGCCAGCTGGCCCTGGAGCACCACCCCGACCGCAATCCCAATGACCCAAAAAGCGAGGATCGGTTCAAGGAAATAACCGAGGCCTACGGCGTCCTTATGGACCCCCTGAAGCGCAAGGAATATGACCGGTTTCGGGCCAGCCCGTTCACTGGAGCCCGAGGCGGCCCCCAGTTTCGTTACAGTCAGCAGGAGATATTCGAGAACATGTTCCGCCAGGGCTTCGGCAAGGACATTTTCAACGACCTGAATACTGATTTCAAGCAATCCGGCTTCCGCACCGGACCGGATTTTTTTGGAGCCGTTTTTTTCGGCACCGCCGGGGGACTCGCCAAGTTCATGCGAATGATTCCCGGTCCCATCGGAAAAATCGGAACCGGCTTATGGTTATTGAGTACGGTCGGCTCGTCCCTGTATGCTCTCAATAAAAAACGCCAGGCCGCTCAAGGAAATCCGGAACCTCAAACGAGAAAGAAGCCTCCTTCCTCCATGGCACATTCCATCAAAAACCTGTTCGCGAAACCCGGTACGACCGGGAAGGATGATCCCAATCTGTATTACAACATTTCCATAACCCCGGTCGAAGCGCAGGCAGGAGCCAAAAAACAGATTTCCTATCAAATTGGTGAAGACTCAGAGAATCTACAGATTACTATTCCTGCGGGGATTTCATCAGGCAAAAAACTACGCCTGCGAGAGAAAGGCTCTTTGGTCAAAGAGCAACGGGGAGATCTGATCTTGACGGTTCAGGTCAAACCGTGACCCCTTATCAGCAACATCACAGTAGCGGAGCCTCTTGAAAAGCCTGATGTATTACATTAATAAAATAGACTTAAAATACATAAAAATAACAATTTTTTATTGCCTAATAGTAGGAGTTATTTTACCTTCATCCCCGCTCCTTGCCCAGAAAAAGAAGGATCGACCGGTTCCTGTGGGGGTAGCCAAAGCGCGGGGAATCTCCACCCATTCCTCGTTTGAATATCCGGGCACGGTGCAGGCCTGGGCCACGACTCAACTGGCTTCGGAAGTAGATGGACGGGTAGACAAACTGCTGTTCCAGGAGGGCCAATACGTACGCAAGGGAACTCCTTTGGTCAAACTTCGGATCGAGCCTCTGATTATCCAACGGGATCTGGCGCAGGCGGAAAAAAAACTGGTCGAAGCCCGGTTGGAGGAACTGAATACCGGTACGCGTCCCGAAACCATCGAAGCCGCCAAATCCGCCGTCGAACAATCCAGGGCCAGGGTCCGGCTGGCTGATAACGAACTCAAGCGAATCAAAAGATTATATAAGGATGGAGTACTCAGTCTCGACGAGTTTGACAAGGCCGACGCTCAGGCTCAAGCCGACCGGGCAGAACTGGCAGAGAAGCAGTCGATGCTGAACGAGCTGGTTGCCGGTCCACGTTCGGAAAAGATGAAGCAGGAAGAAGCCAACATCAAGGTCGCGGAGGCCCGCATCCAGATGATCCAGGACAATATCAATCGGGCAACGATATTCGCCCCGTTTCACGGGTACATCGTCAAAAAAGAAACCGAGGTCGGCCAATGGTTGGAACAGGGAGACCCGGCCGTTTCCATGATCCGGGCCAAACCCCTCAAGGTGGAAATCCATGTGCCGCAATTTCAGTTCAACAGTATTGCAATTGGAGCATCGGCCAAAGTCATATTGGAATCCTATGAAACCCGTGAGGGCCCTCAGAGCTTCAAGGGAACAGTGATCGAAAAAATCCGCTCAGGCGATCCGGTATCCCGGACCTTTCCAGTTCGCATCAAAGTCACAAATACCAAATCCAAACTGGCACCGGGCATGCTGGTCCGGGTCGAGCTGAAACTTGGCAAGAAAAAGCAAAAAACCCTGTTTGTGCCGAAGGATGCGATTGTTCGTACGCCCCGGGAAACTGCGGTCTGGGTAGTCCGCGAGGACAAAGACAAAACCATGAAAGCGCATAAAGTGGTCGTGCAAACCGGACGGCTGGAAAAAAACCTGATCGCTGTTCATTTCAAGGGCAAAAAAATTAAATCCGGAGATTGGGTGGTCGTGCAGGGCAACGAACGCCTGAAACCAAACTCCAGGGTAAACATCATTAAGAAAATCCATTAAGGCCATGTCATGAAACTGGTCGAACAGTCTCTCAAATACGGAGTCACCGTCGCGGTGGGGGTAATCCTGATCCTCATGTTTGGCATCATGGCCCTGCTCCGTATCCCCGTCCAACTGACTCCTGAAATCAGCCAGCCGGAACTCAGCATCCGCACCACCTGGCCGGGGGCAAGCCCGGAAGAGATCGAGCGGGAAATCATTGATGAACAGGAACAGCACCTGAAATCCATCGTGGGCCTGGTGGAGATGGAAAGCAGTTCCAAAACGGGTGTCGGTGAAGTTTACCTAGAATTCCAAGTAGGAAACGATCTGCAGGATGCGCTAGTCCGCACCGCGAACGCCTTAAATCAAGTGCCGGCGTACCCCGAAGATGCGGATGAACCCATTATAAAGACCGTCAACATTTCAGATCGGCCAATCGGCTGGTTTGTCCTGTCACCGCTCCCGGGCAAGGAAGACGAAGTCAATGTCTATGATTATCGGGATTTCGCGGAAGACTTCATCAAAGCCCGGTTTGAACGGATACCCGGTGTATCTGACAGCGAGGTCTATGGCGGCAGTCCGTTGGAGTTGCAGGTCATTTTCGACCCGCATGCCCTGGCGGAGCGGGGTATCAGTATTTTTCAATTGCGGGAGGCACTGCGGAACCAGAATCGGAACGTGAGTGGTGGCGATTTCGATGAAGGCAAACGACGCTATATCATTCGCACTACCGGCGAATTCAAAAGCCCGGAAGACGTTGAACAAACCATCATCACGCATATCAACAGACGCCCGGTTTACGTCAAGGACGTGGCGGAAGTTAAAGTCGATTACGATGAACTGCGGGACTACGTCCGGCACAATGGCCTGCCGGGAATTGCCGTCAACACCCGCCGGGAAATCGGTTCCAACATCATCGAGGTGATGAAGGACATCAAAGCCGTCGTGGCCGATTTGAATGAGAACCTCCTCCACCCGATGGGACTCCATCTCGCGCAAACGGCGGACAAAACCGAATACATTTCCCGTTCCATTAACATGGTGACCTTCAACCTGATCATAGGCGGAACCATGGCCATTGTGATTCTGTTGTTGTTCCTGCGGAGCTTTTACAGCACGTTGGTCATCGCCATGGCTATTCCCATCAGTGTCATCGGTTCCTTTTTAATTATCACCCTTATGGGACGAACCATCAATGTCATCATGCTGGCGGGCATGGCGTTTGCGGTGGGCATGGTGGTGGACGCATCAATCATTGTTCTCGAAAATATTTACCGCCACCGGCAGATGGGCAAGGACACTCTGACCGCCGCACATGACGGAGCCCGCGAAGTATGGGGAGCCATTTTCGCCAGTACCCTGACCACCCTGGCGGTGTTCATTCCCATCCTGTTCATTGAAGAGGAAGTCGGTCAACTGTTCCAGGATATCGCCGTTGCCATCAGCTCAGCGGTGACCCTCTCGATGATCGTCAGCATACTGGTCATACCGGCTCTGGCACGCAAGCTGTTGCACTATGAAGAAGTACATCCCACTTCGAGCGGCATTATAAAAGCAACTTTCCGGAATATGTTTGGTCTGGTGCCCCTGGCGACCCGGTTCAACCGTGCGGTGGTGGGTGGGCTGAAATGGATATTTCAATTTCCATTAATCCAAGGCGCACTCATTTTGGGCCTCACTCTTGTTCCACTATACGGGGCGTGGCATTTGATCCCGAAAACCGAATACCTGCCGGAAGGAGATCAGAACGTGATCATCGGTATGATGATTCCGCCACAGGGATACAACATCGATGAGATGCACCGCATCGGTAATGAAATGGAGGAAAACTACCGTGCGTACTGGGAAGCCGAGCCGGGGAGCCCCGAAGAGAAGAATTTGCAGGGGCCGGCGGTGCGCAATTTCCTGTTTATCGGTAGCCGCGGCCGTCTGTTCACCATCGTAAAAGCGAAAGACCCGGAACGCGCCCCGGAGTTGATCCCGATTCTGGAAAGAGAGTTAAAAAAGGTTCCCGGAATGATCGCCATCACCCGCCAACTGTCCCTGTTCTCGAGCGCGTTCAGCGGATCACGGGGCATTGAAATGAACATCATGGGTCCGGACCTGGTTAAAATCACCGAGATCGCCCGCAACTCTTTTTTTAAACTTAAAGAAATCATGCCGGGTTCCAAAGTCCGCCCCATACCCGGGATCGAACTGGGGCAACCGCAAATTCAGATTCAGCCACGCTGGCAGGCGGTCGCCGAACTGGATATGGACGTATTTGAACTGGGATACTCGGTGGCGGCCTTGGTGGACGGAGTATACGCGGATGAAGTCTTCCTCGATCCTGATAAAGTCCGGGTGCCTTACATGCCGCGCGAGGGCATCGACCTCATCCTGCAAAGCCGGGAACAGGACGTGAAACGGACACAGGACATTCCCGAAATGATTCTTTACACCCAAAAAGGCCGGGCAGTGCCGTTGATCAACATCGCGGAAATGACCGAAACGGTGAGCTCTGAAGAAGTCCGCCATTTCGAACGCAAGCGTTCGGTGACTCTGGAGATCAGCCCACCCAACCATATGGCGCTGGAAGAAGGTATTGATCTGGTCAAAAATCAAATTATCCAACCCCTGAAAGATGACGGCACCCTGTCCGGCGAGTATTCCATCAACCTGACGGGCAACGCAGATAAGCTGGAAAAAACCCGCGAAGCCATGTCGAACAACTTTATTCTGGCGATCATCATCACTTACCTCCTTCTCGCGGTCCTGTTTCAGCACTGGGGATTCCCTTTAATCATCATGCTCAGCGTACCGATGGCGGCGGTCGGCGGGGTGATCGGCTTGTGGGCGTTGAATCTTTATGTCAGTCAACCGCTGGACGTGTTGACCATGCTGGGGTTTATCATTCTGATAGGAGTGGTGGTGAACAACGCTATTTTGATTATCTACCAGACTCTATTGCACATCAGGGAGGACAGCATGTTCTACCGGGACGCCATCCTAGAAAGCGTGCGCAACCGCATTCGCCCGATATTCATGAGCACGTTCACCAGCATCTTCGGACTGATGCCGTTGGTGGTGATCCCCGGCGCGGGCAGTGAAATCTACCGGGGCATCGGCGTGGTCATTTTATCGGGACTGTTTTTCAGCACAATCTTTACGTTGTTACTCATTCCATGCCTGCTGAACCTGAGCTTTGGAATGAGAGGCGGTCCCGAGGCACCCGTCTCTCCCATACCAGCTAAAAATCAACCACCCGTTTCCATCCCGGAGGACGCAACTATACAGAACCCAAGGACGTCATGACGGATAAAAATCAGGTTCTCAGTTACTGGCGAAAGTTTTTTGCGGAGCTATTGATCGGCACCTTCGTAAATTTGTTTTTGTTCGGTGTCGCCGGTTTCGTTGTTGGAATGATTGGCATCTATTCGCTGAAAGAAATTTATATATGGGAGGCCGACTGGAACGGCTGGTTGCAATGGCTTGTGTTGATCACCGCGCTTCTCTGGTACGGTCTCTGGGGACCGGTTCACGGAGTCCTTGCCAGCGTTATCGAAACGGCACGCGGCAAGTTCCGGCAAATGGTGGGAGGCCTGCATGACCTGATGGATATTCTGGTGAGCGGTGTGTTGTCTAATTACCCGAACGTGAACAAAAGTATTCCCCGGGAGGAGCTTGCCCGAAAGTTTGATGAGGTTGGAAAAAAGTTCCTGGACGACCTCAAACTCAAAGGCGGCCCCATCAATTGGATGAAAAGACTGTTTTTCCGGGTTGTTTTAAAAATTCTCAAATTCATCTTCCTCGACGACGTCATGGAAGAGTTGAACAAAAAAGGCAAGGACCATCTGGACCGGGCGGATATCGAAAGCGCCGTCCGCAGAGTCGGAGTCGAGTTCGTCATCTCCACTCTGACCGATCAGATGCTCATCCTGCAGGGATTGAATATCCTCGCGCTTATCTTTACCTTCGGCCTGCCCTTTTTCCTGTTTTGGTATTTCTAATAGACGCAGGAAAATCTTTTCCTAGGACGGTTCGAGTAGCTTATCAATGGTCTTCTTGAACTGCGGGTAAGGATGAGCTCCCCGTATCATTTCAACGGCTTTAAACTTATTAGGATTCTCTGGGTCAGTCCGGCCAATGAAAAAACCCGGTGTGCCGCTCATCCCCATATCCGCACCCTCTTTTAAATCCCTTTCTACATTGGAAGCTTTCTTTCCGTTTTCCAGGCAATCGTTAAAGGAATTCATGTCAAGTCCCAACGCCTCGGCATGTCGAACCCATTCTTTCTGCTCGAAACTCTTCGTCTTCTTGAAAATCATGTCGTGCATTTCCCAATATTTGCCCTGATCACCGGCGCACAAAGACGCTTCGGAAGCCTTCACCGCTTTGGGGTGAATGGCTTTCAGGGGAAACTGCCGGACCACATAACGCACTTTGCCCGCCTTAATGTAATCCTTGATAATTTTGGGGAACGTGCCATTGGAGTAGCGTCGGCAGTACGGACACTGGAAGTCGGTAAACTCGACCATAGTGACCGGAGCGTCGGCCTTTCCCAGCACCGGGGAACCATCGATTTTCACGTCCGCCGGTTTGAAAGGTTGTTTGCCGGGCATCGCCTTGCGGAGGAGGGCTTTGATTTCACTCAGGTCCTTCTGCATCGCTTTTTGACGCTGTTTGAGAGACTCGATCTCTTTTTTCAGGGCTTTGACGTCCGCCGAGGACTCCGCCCAGGACGTGTGGGTCCCAACACCTACAATCATCACCGATAAAAACAACGTCATCCACAAACGCTTGACCATGTTTCTCCTTTACCAATTGTTAAAATGAGTATGCAATCAGGGTAACACGAAGTTACATATGAGGGGGCTGGTGAACCTTCGCCGTTAAGCGGACAGAGAGGAGATGCGTTCCTGGATGTTTTCTCTTTCGTGGTGACCGAGGTAGAGGAGTCCATCGGCCAGGGAATAGTTGTGGGGGAAAGTCATGACTTCGCGGCTGATTCTCTGCACCACTTCCTGATACACTTCGGTAGCTTGCTCGGCGTTCAGTCCTTCTTTGATCTTGTAGGAAAATCCCAAAGACAAATCATGGTGTGGCGGATTGACCAGATCGTACACGCCCCACTGGCCGGGGTCTTTGGCAAGTGGTGTTCCCTTTTCGAGATCGAACTGCGAGGCGATGCATGAGAATCCAGGGGAATCGAGAATAGCCTGGTTGTTCATCACGAAGTTGACGGAATCCATAACCTCGTCCCGCGTCTCGGTGGGGAATCCGACCAGTAGATAAAAGTGCATGGAGATACCAATGCGGATGCACTCCTCAACTGTTTTGTCGATGACTTCTGTCGGACAGCCTTTTTTCATCGCGTCCAGTACACGCTGGTTATACGATTCCAGTCCGAAAATCAGTTTGCGGCAACCCGATTTGTAAAGTGTCTCCATGCGGTTATCGCGCAAGAGACTTTTCTCGAACTTGAGCTCGCCGGTCCACTGGACATCCACCTTCTGCTCGACCAGCTTTTCGGAAAACGTTTTCAGGAAATTGATGGGGAGGGCTTCGTCGGTGAAGAAAAAATAATTGCACCCGTACTTTTCTTGCAGATTTTTAAAATCCTGCACCACCGTTTCGGCATAACGCACATGGAAATCCATGTGATCAAACGGAATCGAACAAAATGCACATTTTTCCCAGTAACAACCGCGCGAGCCCATGATGGGCAGAACGCGTTCCGGCGTCAGATACAGATCGAAAGGAATACCGTCGAAATCCGGCGTCGGCAAAGCATTCAATTCCTCTTTGGCGAACGGGCGGTTGACCTTCACCACGCCATTGTCTCGGTACACCAGATTCGGAACTTTCGACAGGTCGCCATCGCTGCGCAAATGTTCCACCAGTCGAAGCAAAGGGGTTTCGCCTTCGTGCACGATGAAGCTGTCGACGATATCGAATAGCGGTGATCCTTTTTCGAGGACGTCCACCAGTTTGGTGAACACACTGCCGCCCACGGTGATATGGATTTTAGGACGGGCTTCCTTGATGAGGTGCGCCAGCGTCAAGCCGGGAATGATTTGTTCGACCGAGGTGATGGAGATTCCCAGGATGTCGATATCCTCTTTGAGGATGTCGGGAATGTAATGCTGTTTGTACAAATCGTAAAAGAAATTTTCTTCCGGATGCTTGAACGAATCGAGTATCTCCTGAGTGGAGTACGGCGAAAACCGCAACTGACTGCCGATCACGGTCAATTGCGATGGATAGTAGCTGGCCAGAATGTTGTCCAGCCAGACGTCGATAATTTTCAACGCTTCCATGTAGCGGTCGATCTGGTAGAACTCTTCCGTGCGCAGAATCGTTTTGGCACCGTCGATCTGATCTTTCAGGGCTGGGATGATTTCTTCTGCTTCGCGCAGTTTTTCAAATTTTTCTTTTTCGAAGTCGGTGAGAAACGGTTTGGATCCGAGCTGTTGGAGATCCCTCAGAATGCGGTCGTACAGCGGTTTGGTATTTTCCCACGAGCACAGGTGATCCAACAACTCGATGGCGAGATCCCTCTGCACCACATCGGTGATTCCATGCATATGCAGGAAACCTTTCAACGCGGGCAAACTCAAATAAGGTTGCGATGGATGCCAGGACGATGGAAACACCAGATAAATCATTTACGGTTCCTTGAATCAACCCGGTCGTTACCGGGATAAAGTATCAAAAGTAATTACTGAGGCTTGGGCGCCATAAACACCAGAATAACCAACGGCTCCTGAGTATGGTTCACCACCCCGTGGACCTCACCGGAAGGAGCCATAGTCATCTCCCCCGCCGCCAGTTCCTTTTCCTCAGAGCCAACGGTGATCCTGCCCTTCCCTTCCAACAGATAATATATCTTGTCTGACCCCTCATGGGCATGAACTTTCTGGATCTGACCGGGTTCGAGACAGTATACATCACAAAAAAAACGGTCTGTGTCGAAAAGGCTGACCTTGTTCATCTTCTCGGATTTGAACTTTACCTGATCGCTGACGTTAACAACTTTCATAAAATTTGAGATCCTTCCGATGAACGGTTGCCGTAGAGAGGGTTATAATTCCCTTAAAAATCATAGAGATCAGCGAATACTATCACAGCCGCCAGAGGCTTCAAGCAAAATGTAACGGCGACGTTTGGTCGGCCGGATAAGCAGTTGACTTCCATCTGCGAATCCTCTATTTTGGATTTCCCAACCGAATCGAGCGGAATTTCAACGGCAAAGCCGACATGCCAGAGAGCATGTTATCATTGACTTTAGCCGCCGTATTGTTGGTGTCACCCTTTGACAAGCTCAGGGTAACACGGTTGGACAAGCAATTTAAAATATCGGAGCGTAGCGCAGCCTGGTTAGCGCACTACACTGGGGGTGTAGGGGTCGGAGGTTCAAATCCTCTCGCTCCGACCATTATATCAATGGGTTACGGGATTATTTCCGTAGCCCATTGTTCCTTTGAACAGGATTAGAAACCATCGGGCGGAACCTCCGCCTGGAGACAGAGCACCATTTTTAGAGTGCGGATAGGTCCGTTGAACCCCCGATTATGACTCTTGGAAGATTTCATTAAACGGAAAATAACTGTATTCGATTGCATTTAAATGCAGACATTTCTGTTTTTCATGCTATTTTGTTTGCGTAAACAAGGGTTGTTCAGTTGCAGTGTGTAAGGTAATTCCTTCCAGGAGTTTCTCGCCCCGACCAACCCCAATTTAAAAACAGGAATAACATTGTTCAGTTTTCTGACAGTGTGTTCCCCGCTCGATGCAGGAGAGTTTTATTATGGCAGTAGGAACAGTAAAATGGTTTAACGAAAGTAAGGGTTATGGATTCATCGAATCCGAAGATGGAAAAGATCTCTTTGTACATTTTTCAGAAATTCAAGGGGATGGTTTTAAAACTCTTGCAGAGGGCCAGTCGGTCGAGTTCGAAGAAGGTATGGGCCAGAAAGGTCCGCAAGCCACCAAGGTTGTACCCAAATAAGAACCTCCGGATGTCATCCGGCAGAATTTTAATTTTGTCGGAGTCTCCTCAGTACCATATTTAAGTAAAAGGGCTTGGCCATTGGGCCGGGCCCTTTTTCTTTTGGTCCCTGGGTTTAACAGTCTCAACACTGTACACTTTGGAACGGTAGATTAAATACCAGCGAGGCGTTGCCGGACTTGTTTTTTGAAGTCCAAGGGATTGGCAAGAATATGAAACAACCAAAGTGCCCTGCGACTTCCCGACGCTAAGGTGGCTCATGGCCTCCCTTATATTCTATTTTTCAAGGGCACTCTGGCTTTCCAGTAAATCCACTCTTATATAACACCACTCCCTATAACTAATCTTGTCCCTTGCAGGGAAAATTTCAAGTCTTTCCGGTGGGCGTGGGTCTAGCCCTCAACTCAAACCCAGCACCTTGACCTTTTCGCCTTCTGAACCCTGGGCAAGGTTGATATCTCGGGATGAAGAGCCTATCTTTGTAGTAGAGAGGTGAGTTTACCTCCCAAGATTATCAACTTCTAGCTTTTGGAGGTCATCATGTTGTGGGAAAAGATCCATGGAGATCCGAAAATCGGGAATATCGATCATAAGGACAACAAAGTCGTTAACATCATTTTTGTTGCCGGTGTAGTGGTCACCCTGATGGCATGTGTCGCTTTCGTCATGTACGGTCTGCTGTAAATGCAGTCGCATACCATAAAAGAAGAGCGATGCGGGGAAATAGGGGTTGAATTTTCCGGCTAAACGGAGGCACCCCAGAGGGGAGGTTTTTTTTGCTGTTTAAATATCTTCTCCGGGATGCGCTGGAGGGGGAGTCGTGTCAGTTGCGGTGCCGTCGTGTCAGATACCTTAATATCATCCAACAATGCGCAATGCAAAATAGGGGACAAGATTGAACAGGATTATACCTACTTTAAAAAATCCCATCAGTGAGTAATGAATAGCATCGAACCTCTCCACCGACAACTTGAACCATTTCCCATGCAACTGATACATAAAGTCGTGGGCCAGCATAAACCATACCCACCAAAATAGCAGAATCCCCACGTTAATAACCGAACACCAGGCTAGAACGTCACGAGTTATTTCAATTGTCATGTTTAATCCTCCTTATTGGCCGGCACGGTTAAATTATGTTCCTGCTCATCCATGCGGTTACTGGAGGAGGGGAGTCAAATACCGGCGAGACGTTGCTGGACTTGTTTTTTGAAGTCCAGGGGATTGCGGATCATGTTGAGGGGATCGGTGACGCCGCCAGTGCCGGAGACGATGACGGTGCCAAAATTCAATATCCGGCCCCAGATGCTTTGATCCACCTGCACGCTTTCCACACTTTTCAAAAACACTTCGATGGTTTTACGTTTCAGGAATCCTTCTTTGACGATCACGCGTTGGTTGGTGATCCCGAACTCGGCACACAGGTAATTCACCCATATCATGAAAGCATGGATGAGGGCCGCGACCAGAAAGATTCCGCTGAAAATCATAAGCGCATAATTGACTTCCGGCTTGAATACAAAGAAATACTTGGTCCCGAACAGAATCGCCGACACCAGCAACCAGAGTGCCGGATAGGTGAAAATTATTTTATGACGTCGGGTCAGATAGATAATTTCTTCGCCGTCCAGCAAACTTTTTTGGATATAGCTCATCGTTGTGCCTTCCTATATCATTACGTTCAAAAAGGGGCAAACCCCATTCGTTCAAGTATAAAGGCTAATTGTGGATTACGCCTGGAATTTTACAAAGCCGGGCCGCCGGAGCGGGGAAAATTATTCAGAAAAGCGGGGTTAGAAAATATCAGGACGGGATCAAATCATGCTGTTGATGAAATCTTCGTCCTCCATATCGTCGTTGAGGTATTCCGGGAGTTGAGTATCCTTGTCCACCAGCGAGGTTTGAATCTGCATGACGCTGAGTCCCGAAGCGTCGAGCAGGTTGGCTCCTCTGAGATTGGTTTGCCCGAACATCACATCTTCATTGAATTGAGCCGATTGCACATCTGCGTTTTGCAGATTGGTGTTTTGCAGGTTAGCCTCCATGAGGTTGCACTTTTTGAGGTTGGCATTTTCGAGTTGTGCGCCTTGCAGGTTCACCTCCTGCAGTCGTGCCTGCTCCAGGTTGGCACCTTCCATGGAAGCGCCGGCCAGATTGGAAAATTGCAACTTGGCCAGTTTGAGATTAGCATTTTTGAAATTGGCCTTGGCGAGAGCAAGTCCCCGCAGATCGGCTTCGGAAAGATCTATCAATTCATCCGGATTTTCTTCGCGCCATTGGTTCCAGGCTTCCGGTCCTTTTTTTATCATCTCCACATGTTGTTCGTTTGCCATAACCCTTTTTCTCCTTGATCTATGGTCACCGGGTCGCCGTTCCCAAACCGGCTCTATTTAATTTAAATAGTGGATAAATTCAGATTGAGGTTTGCAATCATATCAAAGTTTGGTATCCATAGAGCTTTGAATTTGCCATTTCGTTATTTATTCTGCTTTTTAGGGACCTTTTCCAAGCCCGAAACATCTAAAAAGTAGCGTTGATCACAAATTTACGGAAGTCGGAGTCTACTTTATGCCGAATATCAGTCAGATTGATGTCCATGCAGTAAATGATTTCCTTGCCGAGGGGTCTGCGAATATTGTGGATATACGCGACCCGGCTTCGTTCGCGATGGGCCACATCCCCGGCGCGCTGTCCCTGAACGAGCAAAACGTGGAGCAATTGACGGCTCAACTCGACAAACAAAAAACGCTGGTGGTGTGCTGCTACCATGGTATTTCCAGCCAGGGAGCTGCGGGGTATCTGATGTCTAAAGGGTTCAAAGATGTGCACAGCATGATCGGCGGATTTGAAGCCTGGCAGATGAATTATCCTTCGGAACAATAACCCCCTGACCATTCATCGTGAACCTCCAATCTAAAAACATCCTAATCGTCATTCCCAAAAGCCAGTTTCAGGAGCAGGAGTTGTTTGATACGCTTGAAGTGCTGAAGGCCGCCGGAGCTCGAATCCTCGTTCTGTCCAAGTCGGGTCGAGAGGCTGTAGGAATGAATAAAACCCGTTTCACGCCAGATGGTGTACTGGTCGATTGGGACAAGCAGGAGGGGCACACAGGGAAATATGATGCCGTGCTGGTCATGGGCGGCAAAGGAGCCCCGAAATCGTTGTGGGATGACACGATTCTTCCTCAAATCCTGACGGATCATTTTCGGGCGGAGCGGGTGATCGGTGCCATTGGGTTGGGCGTGGCCGTTCTGGCTCGGGCATCCCTTTTGTCGTACGAAGCGTCGGGGCCGGAGGATGAAAAATTTACAGAGGAGTTGGAGAAAGCCAGCCTGACACGTGCCCACTCTTCGGTTCTTCAAGATGGGAAAATCATCACCGCGTCGGGGCCGGAGGCTGCCACAGAATTCGCACATGCGGTTATCAGTGCACTTGAATGATACGATCCGAAAGTTTCCTATGAAATCAAAAATTGCACTCATCACCGGACCAGGATTGAATCACCGATACTTCATCAATCGGTTGCACCGGGAGTTTCCTATTGAGTGCGTGCTCATCGAAGAAGTGACTTACCCGAATTTCACCGCTGACTCTCAAAAACTGCAGGAAGCCTGGGAATGGTTTTTCCGGCGGCGCAAGGAGTATGAACATAATACCTTTGCCGACTCTGAATCGTGGACACGAAAGAATCAACCCACGTTCATCCCCGTTGCCACCGGCCAGCTGAACTCCACGGGTACTCTCAAAATCCTGCAAGCCCAACATCCGGAAGTTATCATTCTCTTTGGCAGCAGTTTGATCGGCCGGGAACTCATGGAATGCTTTCCAAACCGAATCATAAATCTGCACGTCGGGCTATCCCGAGAGTACCGGGGCTCGTCCTGCAATTTCTGGCCGATTTATGACGGACGGCTGGACTGCCTGGGAGCGACTGTCTTGAAGATCAACGCCGGCATTGATACCGGTGAAGTGTTGGATCAGGGAACCATTACGATTGAAGAAGGAGACACAGAGCAAAGCTTGATGGGGAAATCATTGATTCTGGGAATGGACCTGACGATACAGGTGCTTCGGCGGTGGTTCAAGGGTAATAAGGCAACCTTACCCTTAGATCGAAACGGAAAACTTTTCCAGAAAAAGGATTTCAGACCAGAGGCGATTTCAAAAGTGAAGGAAATGGTGGAAAGCGGCCATCTCGCGTCCTTGATCGAAGCACACTTGAAAGCCAGAGAACAGTCTACTTGACGGTACGAACCAAACGGACACTCATGGTCGGGCTGTTGTAACTCTTGGATGCCGTTTTATCGTAACCACCGGCAAAAAAGAAATACTTCGCGGAGTTCCCCCCCACTTCGTCCACTGCCCAGAATCCGTAGCCTCCGCCATCCTGAAACGCTTTTGGGTAACCCACGGGGTAGTCCTTATTTTGATCGAAAGCCAGTCGTATCCGATCAGGATCAAAGGTCAGTTTGTACTCTTCGATGGTCGGCATTCTCCAGTCACGGTAACCCCCAAACCGTTTGGCATTCATCAACTGAACCCAGTCACGGGCTTCTTCCCAGGAAGCGGGATAATTTCTCTCAAGGTTCCGAAAGTCCTGCGTCATCCACATCAGACGGTTTGCCGAATCCAGAGCTGTATTATTGTCATAAACGATCCAGTCACCCAAAGTAACACTGGTTTCCTTCAGAATCTCCTGGCGTTGAAATTCCCCGTAAAAATTAATAGCCAAGGCGATACCAATAATCAGGGTGGCCACAACAGTAACGAACACAACCTTATTTTTCAGTTTGCTGATTTTTTGAGACAGGTCATCCGACTGCCCCTTGAGGGCCTCGTTATACTGGGTGAGATTTTTAATGGATTCATGGAGGACCTGGTTCTTAAGATTGACCTCATATTGCTCCACACATTCACGAATAACTGCGAGAACTTTATTGAAGTCGATCGGTTTTTTGACAAAGCGGAAGGCTTCCCCCTTGTTGACGATATCCTCAATAAGCTGCTGATCATAATAGGCAGTGGTCAAAACCCTGACCGTCGCTGGTGAAACCCGCTTCACCTGTTCCAACAATTCGGTACCGCGCATGCCCGGCATTCGGTTATCCGCAAACAAAACCGCCACTGGCCCGCGATTGGCTACAATTTCGACCGCTTCTTCGGGGCTGAGGCAAACTTCCACATCATATCCAGCGGATCGAAAAATCTTGCGAGCGACGATTAGAACTTTTTTTTCATCATCGACCACCAGAATCTTATATTTTTTGTTTTCTTTAGTCGGGTTCAATTGGATTTTCAATCGAAATTCAAGATGAAAAAAAGATACAAGACTTAAGGTACCACTGCCAATTCTTCACATCACACACACTGCAGAAACCTGTTTGTAATCACATTCTCCTTGAAGGATTTTTTGGATGCCGTCCTGCTTCAAGGTCGTCATCCCGTCTTGAGTGGCTTGCTCCAAAATATCCTCCATCAGGGCCATCTGCATGATCAAGCGCTTGATCTCCTTTGTTCCTTCAAGTAATTCGTATAAACCCATGCGCCCTAAATAACCACTTTGGCCGCAACGTTCACATCCCACGGGTTTCTTCAGTTTGAAGTCATCGTTATATTCAACACCCAGCTTCAGAAATTGAGTCGGACCATACTCCTTCACCAATATATCGAATTCCTCCTGCGAGGGATGATAATCCTGCTTGCAATGTTTGCATAAGGTTTTTACCAGACGTTGGGCGGCGATCAGGATCAGTGCATCGGCAAAATTGATGGGATTCATTCCCATGTCGATCAGCCGCGTAACTGTTTCAGGAGCCGAGTTGGTATGAAGAGTGCTGAATACCAAATGCCCGGTCAGGGAGGCTTCCAAGCCAATGGAGCAGGTTTCCACATCGCGCATTTCCCCTACCATGATGACATCCGGGTCGCCTCTCAAAAAAGAACGTAAGGCACGGGCAAAATCGAAGCCAATTTTATTATGCATTTGCACCTGGCGGAGACCTCGCTGGGTAATCTCTACAGGATCCTCCGCTGTCCAAATTTTCTTTTTGGGGGTATTGATATGACCCAAAGCCGCATGCAGAGTGGTTGTCTTTCCCGACCCGGTCGGCCCCACCACAAGGACAAGCCCATAGGGTTTTACTATACTGGCTTTCATCAATTTTTCATCTCGTTCAGAAAAATTCATTTTCCCAAGGGGTAGAGGTTTGCTGGCCGCCAAAATTCGCATGACCACATCCTCATTCCCGCCAACCGTGGGACAAACGGCAACGCGCAGTTCGATTTTCTTATTCCCGTATTTCATTATGATCTTACCGTCTTGCGGTATGCGCCTCTCCGCAATATCCAGCTTTGACATGATCTTGATACGCGAGATGAATGCCCGCTTGTATATATTGGGAATTTTCTGTGCGATTTCGCATTCGCCTTCCTTACGATACCGGACCAGCATTTCCTCTCTGTCCATGCCGGGTTCGATATGAATATCGGAGATTCCGGTATCATAGGCATCGAGAATGATTTTATTAACCAACCGCACAATAGAGCTGTCCCCTTCTGAAATGGAGCTCTCTTCATCCTCATCTGTCTTCTCAACAACGGCATCGTCGGTTTCACTGATCAACGATTCCAGAAGTGTGGATACATTATCCTTCTCCTCAGCATGCCTTTTCCCATCATGATTCTCTTCCCCGGGAGTCTCAATCAGATAATCAACGATATCTGCTTTCAAACCGACCTTAAACTGGATTTCCCTTTTAGGAAATGTCATCTTGATGTTACGGATTTTATCCATATCGGAGGGATCATCCAGTAACACAACGACCCGGTCATCATCCATCTGAATGGGAACCCAATGATTTCTAATCAAGTGCTTTTTGTTAAGACCATCAAAGGATCCCGCAGGAAGACGAGTGGACTCGCTATATCCAAAATAAGGGACTCCATAATAATTTTCCAGGGATTTGCCCAGATCTGAACGCTTGATTCCCCGCTCATGCAAAAGCAGATCCTCCAAATTCACTTTGTCCTTTCTGGCCTTGATCAAAGAAACTTCCAATTCTTTTGGAGATAGGATCCCATGATTAATCAGGTACCTGAACTTATGAGGTTTGGCCTGAGCAAATTTGGAATTATTATGAAAGGCAATTGCCAGCATTTGAGCGACCGAAATGATATTTTTTTCATGATTGGAATTGAATGGCTCCGCAATGCGAATATTGATGACCTGAAGAATACCCATGAGTTTGTTCTCATGAATCATAGGGCAACATAACATTGCCTTAGCCTCTATACTCATCTCACTGTCCCAGGTCTTGTCATACACGAGATCAGGATGATATTTGGATAATGACTCAGAAAAGCGGACATCATTGATATTGACCATTCTTTTTTCCAGCGCCACCCACCCCACAATACTTTGCGAACCGATGGGCACCCTTCTCTCTCTCATTCCAAAGGGAGTTTTCGCTTTCGAATAAATTTCATTTCGATTTTTATCCACAGCAAAAATATTCACTACATCAGCATCGAATAAGTCAAGCATCGGCTGAGTGGTATCAAACAATATATCCTCCATTACAGTGGCTTCCTGAATGGTCAATCCTATCGTTTGAAGTTTTTCTTTATCCTCTTCGTGTGCCAGCTTCTCAAGGGCGCTGCCCAGGGATTCCGCCAGATTTTCCGCCAGTTTCAGCAATTGTTCTGAAAAGGGAGCTAAGTCCAGTTTATTGATAATTTCAAGCACACCAATGGTTTTGGCTTTATGAAAAATAGGAACCGCAAGGACTGAACGAGACTTAATGCCAATTTTTTCATCCCAGGAGGAATCATGAGTCAAACCGGGATACTCCGCCAATTCCTTTTTGTCATAGACGTCCCTGATATTGAGTGAGACTCCAGTTCCAAAAACATACGCCTGTAAATTGGATTTGGAAATGTCGATACGTTTTTCTACAATCTCATCAGAAATAGAATTCCTGGAAACGAGTTGAGTTTTGTCGGAACTAATAGAATAAATGACAAGCGTTTCGCATTCGAAAAACCGCTTAATATCATCCGTCAGGTTGAAAAAAGCCGCATTGATGCTATCGGAGGAAACAACCGATACCACTTTGGCCAGGAGAGGTCTCAGACGATCTGCCACTCTTCTTCCGCCGCTTTCACTTCGCATCTCACTGGCGCTTAGAGCCGCTGATTTTGTGGACGAAGGCGAAGCTCCACGAGTCTCTGCACTTTTGGGGGCGACTTTGACGGTAGATTCTTTCTTTGTTTTTTTATAAAAGGGCATAGCCGTGATCAGGATACATTTACATTGGGATATGAAATTAGATTAAGGCCTGCCTTTTCGAATTACAAGACCAATTAAAAACAAGACTTTAACCTTGCTTTACCGAGATTCAAATATCCCGGCCAATCCCTCAAATTCTAATAAAAAATTGAATACTCATTGATATTGAAACGCTTCCATTTTTCCTGCTCCTGAAGTCAACCTTACTGTCCATATCATGCACATCACTCGTGGCTCGGCCCATACCACTCAAAACTTGCGCCTAATCTGTTGCTTTTCAAGGTGTTGTCAATTATACTTTTTACATAGAAACACAATTATAATCTATTGGCACTCCCGTTTACCGGTAGAAGAAAACGGTTATTTTGAGAAAAAACTCCTCTTCTCAGGATGCAAACAAATACCGTTTTAAACGGACTCGCCAATACAACAAAGATCACTCAAGCATTGAGACGTCCTCAAACGTAATACGTTCATGATGCATTTGAGCCCTCTAACAGGGCTATATAGAAAATATTTCTTCCCTAAAAAGGTCGCGTAAATGAAATCAAAAACTAATGCCAGATACATGGTGTTTCTTACCTTGCTTCTCACTTTCGGGTTCTTGGTACTATGGGAGTTCTGGCTGGAAGAGCTTGTATTCGTCAACTACCTTGAAGGTGAAATCCACAAAAACTCTCTGGATCGATGGACCCTTATTGTAGCGTTCCTCGCCATTGTATGCTTATCCCTGATTCTTCCCTTAAAAAGCATGAAAAGAACTCAGGACGAAATAGAATCGATGGAAAACGCATTACACGGCGAGCAGGCCCTCTCCAAAGTCTTCTTCTCAGTAGACAACTCAATCATTCTGGTGATCAATAACTCCAACCAAATCATGCAAACCAACAAAAAGACCTCTTTCCTTTTAGGATACAAGGAAGACGAAATGCTGAAGCAGGATTGGATATCCCTATTGGTTGAAGAAAACGGTCAAGAGGAATTGAGAAGTCGGTATCAGCAATTCGTTAAAGATAAAAATCAAAACTTTATACGCTTTACTGCCTCAGTAAAAACTAAAGACGGCACGGAAAAAATAATCGACTGGCAAAGCGCACCTCTGCGGGATGAACATGGCAAGATATATGGCTCCATCAATTCGGGACAAGATGTTTCGGAACAAATTCGCCTGAGAAGCGAGATCTCGCAACTCAAGGGAAAATATGAATCGCATATCAAAAAATTAACCTCGGAGCTAGAATTCAACAAAAAGAAATACCACAGCGAGGCGATCAAGAGCGCAAACGCAAGGTCACGCTTTAAATTCTGGTTTGAGCTGGAAAATACTTTAATCGATTTATCACCAGAGCAAGTAAAAGACCCGGAAGAAATTCAAAAGCGAATTCAAAAAATATTGAAACTGTTTGGCGAAACTTCAAATGTCGACCAAGGCTATGCATTTAAATTCACCCAGTCCGGATCGCACATGGTCAACACTCATTTATGGGTTTCCGGTGAGCCGTTACTGAAACCTGACCCGGAGGAAATCTCCCTGGATAACTTCGCGTGGTTCAAAAAGAATATACAAAAAAAAGAGATCCTACATATTCCAAAAACAAAAGAAATGTCCAAGGAAGCTTCCTCTGAACAAGAGGTGTATCTTGCCCAAGGAATTAAATCTCTGATTAACGTGCCTATCATTCACAATGATATCGCCGTGGGCTATGTGGGTTTTGAATCGAGCCAAAAGGATAAAACATGGGACAGTGACGAAATCGACCTTATCAAAATTATTGCCCGCCTGGTTTCATCTCTAACCCACTCGTCGTCTTTCTTGAAACCTCAGCCTGAAGCAGAATCCACCCTCTCTTTAGACGAAACCCCGGAACTTCAGCCTGCAATGGATTTTCCAGAACTTTCGGCTAAAACAATCTCTATAAGCCCTAAAGATTCCAAAACTCCAGCACAAGAAACCGCGCCTTCGGTTGATAAGGAGTTGAAACGAGTAAGAGAATCTTTTGAAAAAGAATTCCAGGAAAAGATCAAGAGTATGGAGAAGACTCAATCCCAATTGGCGTCTGAGTTGAAAGAGCGAAAAGGAGTTGAAGCCGATCTTCGCGCTAGCCGGGATTCGATTGAACGTCAGTTGAGCGAAAAGTCCAGAGAACTGGAAAAACTCCTGACAGGAACAGCAGGCGCAGGTAGCAAAGACAAACTTAGCATGAAAGCCGACCAGAAAAACCCCTCACTGGAAGACTCGACCGGCTCTCCAATGTCTGCGCAGGCAAAAGAACTCAAAGAGATGCGTAATGCGCTTCAAAAAAAAGAAACCGAACTGGCCTCCTTGCGAACCCAACTCAAATCCAAACCCGATGATTCAGAAAAACCAAATACCGAAGAGCTCATAACCAAAATCTCCGAAAAGGATGAGGAGATCAGAATTTTCCAGAAAAAAATAGAAGAAGAAAAAACAAACAAGGAACAACTGCAGAAGCAATTAAGTAAAATAGAGGCCTCCCTTAAAGCCCAAAATGAAAACCTCAAACCTCTTCAGGAAGCGAATCAAAATCTGGAGAATGAGCTGAAAGAACTGAGAAAAACCCAGAAGGAATTCGATAAAACAACTTTCCAGCTTGAGGATACTCAACAGGAACTGGAGAGCCTCGAAATTGCCAACGAGCAGTTGATGACTGACATAGAAGAAAAGAACTTCCTGATCGATGAGGCCAAGGAAAAAGCCGCCCGCTATGAACAAATGGATCTTCCATTATTTACTTTGGATGAGAATGGAAACATCCTGACGTGGAATAGAACGGCTGCCTCCACAACCGGCTTCATACCCGAACTGGCGCTGGATTCCCCCATTTCAATCATGTTCGCCGAGAAAGAGGATTTCGATTTTGAAAATGAATTCCTTGCACCTCTTCGGGAAAACTCCAGGCACTATATTGAACTCCCTATAAAAAAACCCAACGGCACGGTATTCAATGCCCTGATCAGTCTTGCATCTTTCAAGGACCGAAATGGAATCCGCTCCACTCTGGGATACTTGATAAACCTGTCTCAAGGTAACAATGAGGAAAAAATCAATTCCATTAAAAGGCAATTCACTACTTTACTGGGCAATTCTGGATTAATTCTGGTCACTCTTTCTCCTGATTACCTCATCGCCGATATGAACGAAAAGGCCGAACACACTTTCCAGTGGGATCGGGAAGGCACTCTGGAAAAGAATTTTTTTGAGGTGGCCTTATCGCAGGAAAACTGGCAAGAAGTATCACAGGATATCCAAGAGCGCATAAGCACCCAGGCAACCATAGATATGGAAACGCAAATAATGGATGGCGACACGGAACGCGTTTTTCTTTGGAACCTGGTCAAGGAAATCGACCCCAAGGACGAATCGGTCAAAGGCATTATAGCTATTGCTCAGGATGTAACGAACATGCGTAACGCTCAAGATAATCTCAGCCAGTCCCAAAACAATCTAGACCATACCCAAAAGGAATTACGCGAAAATCAACTTTTATTGAATTTGCTTGTAGATAAAGCAGAAGACGGGTTGATCAGTATCGATGACAATGGAATCATCCAATCCTTCAACGAAGGGGCAGAGAAGTTATTTGGTTTTACTTCCCGCGAAATTACCGGGCAAAATGTCAGCCAATTGATGCCTGATCCTTATAGCAAGGAGCATGACAATTACATCAAAAAATATATAGACACCGGCAATTCCAGTTTCATTGGTGGAGCACCTAAAGAACTCATTGGGAAAAACAAAGACGGCTCTACCTTTCCGATAGAAATCACATTGAAGGAAATTTACAAAGACTATCAACGTCTGTTCATCGGTGTTGTGCGGGATATTCGAAAACGCAAAGAAAGTGAAATCAAACTGGCTGAACTTCAGGAAAAATACCACCGATTCATGGACGCGGAGTCCGACGCCATGATTATTGTCGATGGAGCTACTCAGCAGATTCTGGAATGCAATCCTGCCGCCCCACATTTTCACGGTTATCAGCCGGAAGAATTTATGAATCTGAACTTTAAGGACCTTGTAGCAGAAACAGAACTGTCGCCAAATGGAAACAGCCCTATGCCGATAACGGATCTGGGCTCCACCCATAGAATTCCCAAAATTCATCTGATAAAAAAAGATGGGACTCTCTTCTCGGCAAGTATCACCACCACTTCTTTCCATTTTAAAGATATGGAATATGAGCTGAAAGTTATCCACGACATCTCAACAGAAGTCCAGCTTCAGGAACAGCTACTGGCCAATCAGGAACAACATGAGACCATACTGCTGGAGAAGCAAAACCTGATCGAGGAGACGATTCAGGAAAAAGAAAATATAGTCCGGGAAATGACAAAAGAAATCGAACAGCAAAAAGTCAATCTTCGAGAGGAAAAAATCAATACATTGGAACACATCACCACTTCAATGGTGGACCTGGTCAACAATCCCATTCAAGGAATTGAAAATATTCTGGAACAGGTAAAAGAGCGAGCCGAAATGGCGGATATTCACAAGGGACTGGTTACCGTTGCCATGAACGAGTGCCGGAGAGTCGCAGACCTGATCAGCAAACTAAAAAGTTTTCAGCCTCCAACTAAAGAAAATCTGGAATCATTCGATGTCCATCAAGTGCTCGACGAAGTCATCCAGGATAATAGGGACACGATCCACGATCGCACCATCACTCTGGAAAAACATTACGCCAATGACTTGCCTGTCATCGACGGGATTACTCCCCAAATTCGCCAGGCAATCGATAATATTGTCAAAAATGCTGAGGAGTCTTTAAGTGAGGACGACGGCAAAATAACTATCTCGACAGAGCAGGAGGGGGACAATATTAAAATCCATATTCAAGATACCGGATGTGGGATTGAAAAGGCCGATATGGAGCGAATATTTGATCCTTTTTTCACTACCAAATCTGCCACGCATCGCCCCGGACTGGGTTTGTTAGCTTCGTTGGGCATCGTCAAGAACCATAAAGGGAATATCGACGTCCACAGCGAGCCGGGTGAAGGCGCCACCTTCACCGTCACTCTCCCTCTCAAGCAGGCCTTGAACCAAAATGGAGATCATTAGAGGCAACGACTCATCTCGTATCATCCGACAAACTTGATCTCCCTGAATTTCCATTTCCCTCCATTGCTATTTTTTTCAATCGGTCATTTTCCTTTTGGGCCACCAAATCCAGGCAAGTCTGACTTAGAAGTTCCACCTCAAGAAAGCCTTCCTCGTCCGTCTTAGTAATTGAAGGTTTGTTCATCGACTCCCCCCTTCAAACGAGGGCTTTGCATAACTCGAAGGAGGGTATTAAAACCCAGATTCTTCGTCCCTTCGGTCCTCCGAATGACAGAGATATCCAATTTGTCATCCTGAGCGTTAGCGAAGGATCCAGGCTTTCCTGATAACCGTACTTACACAATGGTCTCTTTTCAAATAGCCCCGCATAACGAAAATTTAGCGAAAATAAAAGCAAATAATAATTTCCAAGAGAACTTCTTATATTTTGAAAAGTTATGGATTCAAAGCAGATGGGAATTTAAGCGGCAGGAAACATTTTCACAATAGACCTAATTGTTACTGATCCAAAGGGAACTCAAGTCTGGCGGATTTAACCGGGTAATTTTAAACTGGAGCCATCCAACCGGGCGCACATCATGACCTCCCAAACCATCTCGAATCCTGAGAGAATCCTTTAATTTCAAGGGCTGGGCCAAGGCATCCTTGTAAGATGAGTCATTCGGGCGGTCTTTATTCGATATTCTATCCACGAGATCTCCCCACGTTAAACACATTAGATTCAATAAATCCCGTTCGGTTTTTAAAAAATGCACCTCAGGACCAAAAAATCTTCGGCGGATAGACTTATTCAACACTACACCTCCCCTGCGGGATATGTTCCCTCCCCTCTTTTTGCAGAAATCTTACGCTATTCGCGACATAAAGTTGCGGAATAGTCACCGGAAATGATTAAAATTTTTTAATCTCCATTTAACTGTCCGTTAATTATGCCCTTCTATACTGGTTCCCAATCAGGCTGGATAAGCCTGACTCGTAAGCGGGCTTTTCAAATTCAGGCAGTCACCATATTTTCAGGAATCAGGTTTTCCTCATTCCCCTAACGAGACCGGAAGGGAGGGCATCATGTTTTACCCCGTACGTATATTCAATAAAAAAGGCTCGTTTAAAAAAGAAATTACCTCAAAGGTTTTGAGCCAGACCTACTGGAGCAAGATATTTGACCCTGATCGCAAAAATATCCAGATCACAGCCCCGGGACTCTCGAAAAAAGATCGAGAGAAATTGGGATGGGAATTGGATGATCTCAATTTTTCTCAAGATTAAGCCTATTTATCTCCTCCTTTGAAGCCTTCCCTGCCAAGGACGGATCTTCACCTCTCTCTCGGATAAAACAGCCTCCCCCTCCTCCTTTCAGGGAGGAGGGTCCTATCCTTTCGTCTTCTTTTAAAAAAGTTCCTTATTGACGAATCCTAAATAAGCTCATACCATCTAAAGCTGAAATCAACAGCGGCCACTATTCACCGAATAGCAGTTCAGCACCGCCACATTATTCTGATATGGGATTGTTTAAAAAAATAATAAATCGCCAGTCTATTGCCGGCTTGATCTCCATCAGCTTCGGCATCATGGCCGTGTTTTCCATTTACCTGCACACCCATGAGCTCGATCCTTCTACCCCCGACGCAGATTGTGCTCCCTGCCACTGGTCCCAAACCCCCGTCAGTCTCGATTTGGATGTACCGGACTTTGCCATCGCCCCCAGTGTCACGGCCCTACCCACTCTATCCGAACGCGCGCCCTTTCAAAGGTTCATCGCACCCTATTTGGGCCGTAGCCCTCCTGTCTTTTCCTGAGCTTAATCTTCACAAACTAAAATATCTGACCTGTCAAAAGGCCCTCAGGGATAATTCCCCCTGCAAAAGTTAATTCGAATTATGCAGGCATGTTATCCCCTGGCTGATTGAGGTCACAACCAAAACTCAGGAGAAATTCTATGTCCCTCATGCGCATTATTGCTCTGTGTTGGCTCTTCACCGCGGGAGTCACCGGGGCGCAAGCACAGGACCATTCCAAACAACCCCCATCGACTCCCTCGGCGTTAGAGGAGAGTTCGGAGTATATTGAACTGAAAGAGCGGGTCAAGCGCATGGAGCGCCGTATCAAAAAAATGGAAGGACAACCCTTGGGAACTCCGGGAAGCGGTATCACGGATCCGACGGCTGCCTTTCCGGGAACTTCGCCTTCCCAAGTACCCGTAACCGCCAGCGGAGGACGTGCCACGGGAAGCTCGGCCGACTCAGCTTTTTCCACCGCTACCGGGCTTTCACGAACCTTTAATCCTGCTATCAGTGTCAATGGCCTGTTTCAGGGCACCTATCGTTCTAGAGAAAACAATAATCCAAATGCCGAAGTCAAAACAGGCTTGAATGTTCAAGAAATCGAGTTGCAATTTTCAGCCAACGTGGATAAATGGCTGAGAGCAAATATCCGTTTTACGTTTGAAGATGACGAATTCGAACTCGAAGAAGCTTTTGTCGATGTTCTCCTGATGAACCGCCTCGCCCTTCGAGCCGGGCAATTCTACACCCATTTCGGGAAACACAATCTATTACACACCCATCAGTTCCCCTTTATCGACGCCCCGTTGGTGAATCAGGAGATTTTTGGGGGAGAAGGCCTGTTGGAAGAAGGAGCAAGTCTAAGTTATCTAGTTCCGGTGCCATGGTATTCAGAATTAATTTTCGAATTCCTTGAAGGTGGTAACGAAAATATATTCAACGCTCCGTTGAATGACGATTTTGCCTATCTGTTTCACACTAAAAATTTGTGGGATCTGGACGAGGACACAACGCTTGAAGTAGGCGGTTCTTATGTTACAGGAAGGAACGGCACCACCGGCGGAGCCGAACACTCACAATCTCAGGCCGCAGGGGCCAATCTCACAGTGAAATGGAAACCCGCCCAGCGACTGCGCTATCAAACACTGGTGTGGCAAACTGAATACCTGGGTGCCTGGCAGGAAACAGGACCCGCCACACCCGACGAAAACAAGGGTGGGATATATTCCTATTTACAATACCAGTTCCAGGAACGCTGGTGGCTTCAAGGACGGTATGATTATTTTGGATTGCATCGATCGGCAGGCATCAACGAGAAACATCGGTACAGTGCTCTGGTCGGCTACGTGCCCAGCGAATTTTCTGGATTGCGCCTGCAGTATAGCTTCTTGGACGACCTTCGGGACGAACATCAATTGATTCTTCAATTGAACTTTTCACTGGGATCACATCCCGCCCACTTGTACTGAGGATCAATATGTCTTTATTTTTTTCATCCAAAGCCCATTCATTTTGGATCTGCATATTATTCTCTCTATTATTTCAGATTCAAACAGTGTGGGCACAGCTCAATGTAGTCGCCACCACCGAAGATGTCGCTTCATTGGTCCGAGTGGTGGGCGGGGAATGGGTGAACGTGGAAACCCTCTCGCGGGGCTACCAGGACACCCATTTTGTCCAGGCCAAACCCAGCCTCATGGTCACCGTGCACCAGGCCGATCTATTGATCTATCAGGGCATGGAACTTGAGGTCGGGTGGCTACCGTTATTGATTCAGGGAGCACGCAACCCAAAAGTCTTTCTGGGACAACCAGGTAACCTGGATCTTTCGCTTTCCATTGATCCGATCGAAGTGCCTCAAGGCACACTGGATCGATCCCTGGGAGATGTGCATGCCTTCGGTAATCCACATTACAACCTGGCCCCCAGCAATATCAAACCGATGCTTTTCATGATCGCAGACCATTTATCCGAGCTGGACCCCACTCATGAAGCGCAGTTCAAATCCAACCGCAACACCTTTATGAAAAAATTTGATGCGCGGTTGGCCGGGTGGAAACAACGCATGCAACCCTTTAAAGGTAAAAAGGTGGTCACCTTTCATCGTACCTGGAGCTATTTTTTACGCGACTTCGGGATGCAATATATTGGAACCCTGGAACCGGTACCAGGCATCCAACCCTCCCCCTCTCATTTGATTCAGCTGTCAAAACTGATGAAAGCGGAAAACGTTCGCCTGATCCTTCAGGCAAATTACTACCGGGACAAATTCGCCAATCTGCTGGCCGCCAAAACCGGAGCACATGTTCTGACATTACCCCCGGGCGTCGGCGGCGTACCCGAAGCCAGCGATACCATCGGGCTGTTTGATACCCTCGTCAACCAAATTACTAAGGCGCTTGAAGACAATGAGTGATTTTATAACATTTATGGCCGCTCCGGCGGTGGGTTGCCTGGTGATGTCGTTCATCTTTACCTACTTCGGTATTCACGTTCTGAAGCGCGGCATAGTTTTTATTGACCTATCCATGGCGCAACTGGCCGCGTTGGGCACCACGGTGGCGTTCGCCCTGAACCTGGAGGAGCATTCTTTCGGAACGATTCTGGTTTCCATTGGATTTATTTTCATTGGAGCCACGTTTTTCACACTCGTACGATTTATGACGCCCCGGATATCGCAGGAAGCGGTGATTGGCATCGTTTACGTGGTCACCGCCTCATTGGCAGTGATCATCGCCGACCGCTCACCCCGCGCGGCGGAACATATTCAGCATACCTTAAACGGATCGATCCTATGGATTTCATGGGGAGGAGTCCTGCAATTGCTAACCGCCTTCATCATCCTCGGAAGTTTTCTCTGGTTCACCCGAAAACCGTTTATAAAATGCACGGATGAAGCCAACTCGTTGGAGCCTTATACTCAAAAAAGGGAATTCTGGGATTTCGTTTTCTATCTGACGTTGGGGCTGGCTATTGTAGCGTGCATTCAAACAGCAGGCATCTTCCTTATTTTTACTCTCCTGATCATCCCCGCCGCCTGCGCAATCCAATTGTATGATTCTCTGGGAAAACAACTGTGGGCAGGAACCCTTATGGGTGTTTTGGTTAGCTGGGCGGGATTAGGCCTTTCCTTTATTTATGATTTGCCCACGGGTTCAACCCTGGTGTGCGCCTTCGGTATCACATTTATGATAATCTTGAGCATCAGTTTTTTGTTGAGAAAACGCGGAGGTACACGATAGAGATACACCTATCTGCTAATAGTGATTGTCGGATGAGAATAAGAGAGGCATAATAATAAAAAGCCCAAAATTGTTGAAATCAGGTGTTTGGGCATGAATCAAATGGTTCATATCAACCCCTTTACTTATTGGCAAAATCTTTTTTTGCTACTATGAAAAAGCCTGCTACCAAAAGACAAAAACCGTCCAAACGTGCCGCCACCGCACATTCCCCACCCGACACTAATTCCTCGGAACCCACAAAACAAAACCAAGCAACCGCTGATAAATCTTCGCATATTATTTCCCCCTTGAAAGTCATCACCCGGGATTTCATCGGCACCAACATTGAAAACATCATTCATCTGTCCAGCGATATTATTATCAGCCTGAGAAAAGATCACACTATCCAAACGATCAACAAAGCGGGGTCTAAAGCTTTAGGATATCCTCACAAAAAAATAATTGGAGAAAACTGGTTCGAACGTTTTGTTACCCCTTCCATGAGGATGAGCGCCTTGACGTCACTCCAGAAATTATTTTCCGGAGAGGAAGACTCCCTGGGTTACATCGTCATCCCCATCATCAATAAAAAGGAAGAGGAGTATCTCATCGAATGGGAAGGCCTCGCTCTAAAGGATGCTGAAGGTGCAACCAAGGGAATTCTCTTGTCGGGAAGAGACATTACGCAACAAAAACGGGTCGAAAAGGAACTCATTCAAAGCGAATGGGATATGGCGCTGGCTCAGAAAATAGCTCGCCTGGGAAGCTGGGTTTATAATATGAGCACCCAGGAAGTTAGAATGTCCAATGAAACACACCGGATTTTCGAGACCAGCCCGCAAACATTTCAAGCAACTTATAAGGCTTTCATCAAACTAATCCATCCCGATGATCGCCAGAGGGTAGACGCATCTCATCAGGAATCCCTACTCACAGGGAGGGGGCATCAACTGGAATACCGGGTTCCTTTATCCGACGGCACAGAAAGAATCATTTATGAAGAATCGAGGGTCTTTCTGGATGACCTGGACAATCCCCTGAAAGTCCGTGGTATCGCGCAGGACATCACCGAACGCAAAAAAGTGGAGGAATCCCTTAGACACGGCGAACGCGAGCTTTCCATCGCACAGAAAATTGGGAAAATGGGCAACTGGGTTTATGATATCGAAAAAAATGAATTGTGGTGGTCCGATGAAGTCTACCGGATTTTTGGCCTTAGCTCCAAAAAGTTCAACGCTTCCTATCAGGCATTTTTAAACTCTGTTCATCCGGAAGACCACGAATTCGTCGATCGTATCAACAAACAAGTCATGGAAAACAAAAAGACCTACAGCATCGATCATCGAATCGTGTTGCCCGATGGAACGATCCGAACAGTCCATCAAGAATGCAAAACGTTTTACAATGAACAGGGAAAACCAACAAAACTAAGAGGAATCGTTCAAGATATAACCGAAAGAAAACAAGCCGAGGAAAAGCTGAAGGCCTATCAGGAACAACTGTTGCACGCGGAGAAGCTGTCTTCCATTGGTAAACTGACCGGCTCGATTGCCCACGAAATCAACAACCCACTCTTTGGTATCCGCAACGTTCTGGAGCGAACCAAAATGTGTGTTCCGCTGAAGGAAACGGATGAGCATTTTATAGATATGGCCATCAGCGAAACCGACCGGATCGCCAAACTGACCCGCCGGCTCAATAACTTCTTCCGTCCTACTCGGGAAAATAAAGAACCGGTACAGATCAATCGAGTCCTGGAAGACATGGTTTTACTGGCTCAGAAGGAATTGACAGACCGAAACATCCGTCTCAAAACCCATTACAGCGACCTTCTTCCCGAAGTGTCGGCGTATCCAGACCAAATTAAACAAGTCTCCTTGAATCTGTTTCAAAATGCGATGGATGCCATTCCCGAAACCGGAGGAGAAATCAGCTTGAGCACTCACCAGCAGGATTCCCATTTATATTTCACGGTTAAAGACAATGGAATCGGGATGAGTGAAGAAACTCGAAAAGATATCTTTGAGCCTTTTTTCACCACCAAATCCAAGGCAGAGGGTACCGGACTGGGTCTTTGGGTCACCCATAGCATCGTTCAGTCTCACGGAGGAAACATCGAAGTGAGCTCTCAATGCGGAAAAGGAACTTCCTTTACCGTCTCCCTGCCGATGTTATAGCGGCACATGGAATGCCCTTGGTAATGTGACCTAGGGCTCACAGCTCTGTTTTACCTTGAACCCTCCTGCATATTTAACCGCCTAAATTACAAACTTTTTGATTATATGGAGGTTAAAGAGGACAAATTTGCGCGGTTTTCAGTAACGAATTAAGTCTTATGAAATTAAATAGTTACGTGAGAAGTTACAAAAATTAACCAATCAGAGCCTAAAATTGGCATAAAGCCCCTTCCGATAGCCCCCAAAACTACAGTTGAACTCAAGCTGAATAAAAAAATAACCGAGTAAACCTTTTATATTCAATTATATAAATAATATTAACCACTTAGTCGACCGAGTGGCATACATCCTGCTGTATTAATAGCAATTAATACTCCACTTGGGGTATCTATATAGATTCTATAGTTATTAACAAGAGAGGTAACAAAAGATGAAAAAAGTTAAATTTTGGTTATTGCAAATAGCAATGGTAGCCATCTTAGGTTTAGTATTTGGGTCACCTGTTTTGGCACATAAGGACAAAAAGAATGACCGCAAGTCGCACAAGCAATCGTATCACCATCAATATAACCATCATGATAACGATCGTGATAACGATCGTTACAATGACGACAAATGGCACGCTAAGCTTGAAAAATGGTTAGAGAGAAAAAATACCCGGCGACCCCATAAAGCTAACAAATGGCAAAGAAAATACGACAGAAAACTTGCGAGGCACAATGCTAGATACCACGCATCGAATCCGGTGGAAGAACCAGTTGCTTCAGAAGAACCAGTTGTTCCAGAAGAACCAGTTGTTCCAGTATGTCCCGAAGCTGGTACTTTCCCTTTTTGTTACCAGTTCTAATTTTAAAAGTACACTTTATGCACTTCCAACGCCCGACGGTAGGAGCCGTCGGGCGTTTTTTTTGGGATCCGCCCGCCAAGGATTAATTCGATACTAAAACCGGGCTAAAAAGTGGGTCGATAATTGGCTAGGAAGATTCCAAAATCGTGGGAACCAGTTTTTTGACAAAAATCAACCTCGTGTCTGGCTCAACCCATGCTTTTTGAGTTTCCGGTAGAAGGTCGTTCGGCTGATTCTTAACAGGTTTGAAGCTTCGGAAATATTCCAGTTGGTCATCTTGAGGGCGCTTAGGAGTGCCTGTTTTTCACCTTCATCCAAGGAGATACTATTAGGAGCAGACTGGCTGTTTGCACCCTCTCCTTCGACCATCCTCTCTTTCCCAGGCGAAGCAGATTCTTCTACAGCCGAGGCAGTGGACTCCCGTGCTTTCCGCATTTCCTGGGGAAGATTTTCAACCTCAATCGTATCGGTCTGAGCCATCAACATCGATTGCAATATCACATTCTGGAGTTGCCGGACGTTTCCTGGCCAACGGTAATGATTAAGGATATCCATGGCCTCGGGTGAAATATGGTTAATTTCTTTATTGAGCTCATCTTTGAATTTATTCAGGAGATAAGCACACAAAAGGGGAATATCATTCCTTCTTTCTCTCAACGGAGGGACATGAATGGTAAAGACCACCAGGCGGTAATATAAGTCCTCCCGAAAATTCCCCTTTTCGACCTCCTTTTGCAAATCCTTGTTGGTCGCCGAAACCACTCTTACGTTGACCTTGATTTTCTTGGTGCCCCCCACCCTTTCAAAACTTTTTTCCTCCAGAAACCTGAGAAGCTTGACCTGAAGTTTGAGGCTCATATCGGCAATTTCATCGAAAAACAGAGTCCCTCCATCGGCTAACTCCAACTTGCCCCTGTGGGTTCCTATGGCCCCGGTAAAGGCTCCTTTTTCATGTCCAAACATTTCGGTTTCCAACAAGCCTTCGGCCAGTGCACTGCAGTTGATGTCGATAAATGGCCGGTTGTCATCCAGTCCGCTAAAATGGATGGCACGTGCCACCAGCTCTTTGCCCGTCCCACTTTCGCCGTTGATATACACATTGACGTTGCTGTCTTTAACACGCTCAATTTGAGTGAACACGTCCTTGATGACTTGGCTCTCTCCCACAATATTTTTGTAGGCGAAATCGTCCTTCATTCCTTTTTCCATATTACGGATCTGGCCCACCACTCGGGTCGAGTCCAAAGCATCCTCCACCGTTGTCAGGAGTTTTTCCCGATCTGCCGGTTTGATGATGTAATCCGCCGCTCCCAGCTTCAATGCCTGAACTGCCGTGTCGACCACATTATTAGAGGTGACCATGATGACACCCGTTTGAGGATCTTTCTTCTTGATCCGTTTGAGGACTTCCAAACCGTCCATCTTCGGCATTTGCATATCCAGACAAACAATACCGGGTTTGCGATCCAGCGCCTTTAGACAGTCCGGCCCATTGGAAAACTGCTCAACCTCATAACCGGATTTCTCCAAATGATAAGCGAGCAAGAGCCTAGATTCGGTTTCATCATCCACTACAAATATTAAAGTTTTCGCCATAATTTGATTATTCCGAGAAAGCCAACTACAATATCGAACCAGACCGAATGAACTTAAAAAGCAGGAAGTAAACCAAACAGACTGATTTCTTGCTCCATAAGGGTAAGCTAATTTATTTTTTTTGGCAATCCCAGACAGAAAATCAATTCTTTAATAACATCAAAACCATATAGCGCATGACCGACGCCAATCCTACCGACAAGCCAAAAATCTTAATCGTGGATGATACGCCTACGAATTTGAGCATCCTTGAAGAAATCCTGAATGAGGATTACTTTATCTCTGTAGCTCAAAGTGGCAAGCAGGCCCTGAGCATCATCGAGAAATTCACGCCGGACCTGATCCTCCTCGATGTCAACATGCCGGGTATCGACGGGTTTGAAACCTGCCGTAAGCTGAAATCTCAGGAGGACACGCAAGGGATACCCGTGGTTTTCATTACCGCCCGGGCCGAGCCTGAGGACATTATCCAGGGATTCAATGAGGGAGGGGTCGATTACATCACCAAACCCTTCAACCACAGCGAAGTACTTGCGCGAGTCCAAACTCACTTGAAAGTTCAGCAATTGATAAGACAGTTGGGATTAAAAAATGATCAATTAAAAGAGCTCAACGAACTCAAAAACAAATTCCTGGGAATGGCGTCTCACGATATGAGAAATTATCTGAGCGCGATTAATGGTTACTCCCATATTCTAAAGGAAGATAGAAAAGAGTTGGCTGAGGAAACCAAAGACCAGTTTCTCAACTTTATCGCTAAAAGTAGCGAGAATATGTTGAAGATGGTCAATGAACTGCTCGACGTTTCGGTTATTGAAAGTGGAAAACTGCAGCTGGACCTTCAACCTGAATCGTTAAAAAACCTAATCGACCATAACATTATGATCAACCAATTTTTTGCCGACAAAAAAAACATCCGCCTTCAACTCGAGCTCCACGATGTTCCTCAATGCCAAGTCGATGCCAACAAGATAGGCCAGGTAATCGACAACCTGATCAGCAATGCCATAAAATTTTCCGAAGCCGGGACAACCATTTATATCAACCTGAAGAAAGGCGAAGGCAAATTGATTTTTAGCGTCAAGGATGAAGGACCGGGAATTTCTGATGAAGACCAGGCAAAACTTTTTCAGCATTTCCAGAAGTTAACCGCTCGCCCCACCGCCGGTGAATCCAGTTCGGGACTGGGGCTAGCCATTTCGAAAAAGATGATTCACGCACACGGCGGTTGCCTGAACGTAAACAGCCAAATGGGTTTCGGAACCACCTTCTCGTTTGAAATCCCCCTCAGGTAAATATCCACTGGTGGCGCTTCCAGTCATCCCCTGTCGTTACTTTTATTCGAGACCCCGGCATTTTCAAAAGTCGCCATCTCCGAATAAATTTTAACCGCGGCCTCTAAAATATTCATAGCCATCACCGCACCCGTTCCTTCTCCCAACCGCATCTCAAAATCAAACAACGCCTCCTGCTTAACCTGTTCAAAGAGCACGTCATGGGCAGGCTCCTGGGAACGGTGCGACATAAACATATAATCGGCGACTGTGGGGTTCATTCGATGCGCAATCAGCGCCGCCGCTCCTGATATGACGCCATCAATCACTACAGGGGTGCGCGCCGACGCGCTTCCCAATATAAACCCGGCTATCCCGGCGATTTCAAAGCCACCGACTTTGGCCAGAACATCCAGCGGATCATTCGCGTCCGGCCGGTTTATTTGGAGGGCTTTCTCGACAATCTTGATTTTCTTCTGCAAAGTTGTATCGTCGATGCCGGTTCCACGCCCGGTCAGGTCTTTGACTGAACGTTGAGTCAAAGCCGCGATAACAGCAACACTGGCAGTGGTGTTGGCGATTCCCATATCACCCGTCCCAAGAATGTCGACGTCCCTTTCAGCGGCCTCCCTTGCCAGCACCATTCCCACCTGCACGGCCTGTTCCGCTTGCGAGCGCGTCATACCGGGCCCCAGAGACAAATCCCCGGTCCCCTTGGCGATCTTTTTATTCAATAATCCGGGAGTCTCGCCGAAGTCATAATTGACTCCCATATCGACCACAACCACGTGGGTTTCAAAATGGTTGGCCAGCACATTGATAGCCGCACCGCCATTCAAAAAATTGAGTACCATCTGCGGTGTCACCTCTGCCGGAAACGCGCTGACCCCTTGCTGAGCAACGCCATGATCCGCCGCAAACACATACACCGCCTTGTTGCGTACTTGCGGGGAATCAAGCCCCTTGATCGCGGCATAACGACGGGCCAACTCCTCCAGGCGGCCGAGGCTCCCCGGTGGCTTGGTCAACGAATCCAGATGATTCTGAGCCTGTCGCAAACTCTCAGGCGAAACAGGAGCGATATTATTAATAATTTTCTCAAAATCAGAATTCATGTTGCATACCTCAAAAGAAAACCGTATTAACGGATCCCCTGTTCCAGAAAAATCCACACGCATTCCCGAGTAATCCATTTAAAAATCATGGCTGTTTACTTCTCAATCTCGTTCCGGTTTGTTTCCCCATAAATCAGTAAAAATCAATTCTTCCACAGGAATTCTCTTAGCCCAGCCCGTTTTTTCGAGCATCGGTCGATCCAGGAACTCCTGAGGATATCCCATGCAAAGATACGCCACTGGGATAATATGCTTAGGAATTTGCAATCCCTCTTTGAGTTGATTCACATTTAATATACTGACCCAACCAACCCCTAAACCCTCTACACGGGCGGCCAACCAAAGGTTTTGGATAGCACAACAAGTACTGAATACATCCGTTTCTGGAATTGTATCCTTTCCCAAAACATGAGGACCCAATCGTGATGAATCGCAGGTAACACAAATATTGATTGGGCTTTCTAAAATTCCTTCGAGTTTTAAAGAATTATACAAATCCCCCTTATCCCCGGAAAATCGTTGTGCGGCTTGTTGGTTCGCCGACAGGAAATTTTGATAGACTCCTTCTTTGATTTTCTCATCCTGGATAATTATAAAATTCCAGGGTTGCATGAACCCAACAGACCCCGCATGATGAGCCGCATTTAAAACTCTCGCCAATACATCTTTCGGAACAGGATCAGGCAGAAATTCACGCACGTCCCGCCTTTTATAAATCGCATCATACAAGCCCTCTTTCTTGATCGCTGAAAACTGGTGCCTGGATTTATGCATAAGGTCCTTTTACAGGTTCGTGTCGCTGGTTTTAATCGTCACCGGTATTCCGGATACCATATGAATCACTTCATCGAAACGTTGAGCAACGAGTTGATTGGCGGCCCCCACAATATCTCTGAAGTCCCGAGCTAGCTTGTTCTCCGGCACAATGCCTGCCCCAACCTCATTGGTCACAAAAATAAGCTGGCATTGCATGAGTTCACTTTGATCCATCAAATGAACCGTTTCTTTTAGAATCTGTTCCTGATCATAGTCTTTGATCAACAAATTACTCAGCCATAAAGTCAGGCAGTCCAAAATCAGGACTCCGGAGCGATTTTCAAGTTGGTTGAAAATCCGGATCAGTCCTGTCGGTTCTTCGTGCGTTTCCCAATCGTCGCCCCGTTCCTGCTGATGCTTCGCAATCCGCTCTTTCATCTCTGAATCGAGAGCCTCCGCGGTAGCTACGTACAATTTTTCTCCGGAAATACTCCGAGCCAGCGTCAGGGCATGACGGCTTTTTCCGCTTCGGCACCCACCGGTAATTAATATTTTTTTACCCATAAATTCGAGTCCTCAAATCAGTCCTTTGCAAACCAAGCCTCCGAATACCAGAAAAAAGGTTTCTGTAATTTCAGTCAAAGCGCCAAAGGTGTCACCGGTCATACCGCCCAAGCGACGCTGAAAAAACCAAAAAAGAGAAGCATTGATTATTAAAAATGCCACCACAACCGCAACACCTACAGGAACGCTCACCCAAAACGGTAAAGCCAAAGGGATTATACAAAGCGTCAGATACTGGTATTGACCGTTTTGATACAACCCTTGCCCCACTCCACCGGTTTGGCGGGCATCACTCATAAAAACCAGGCCCACCACCTGCGCCGACCGGGCCAGTGCAGGCGCCACAACAAACCAAACCCAGCAATGCTCGAATTTCAGAGCCAATACCCCGGTCAACTTGAACCCCAGGCAAAACAGTAGCGCCAGAACACCCATGACGCCAATCCGTGGGTCCTTCATGATCTCTAATGACTTTTCCTTGTCGTGAAGAATGTAAAGGGCATCGCCAGAGTCGGCGAGACCATCCAGATGCAGTCCCCCTGTAATTAACGCGAGAAAGGCTACATCTGTTAGAACGCGGAGCTCATCATACAAAAATAACGACCCCAGCCAATCGATCCCTGCAAACAAACTGCCGATTAGAAGCCCAACCACCGGGAAATACAGAAGGGAAGTACCATTCGGTTTGCCTGCAAGCTTGCCTGAAGGAATAAGAGTCAAAAAGGACAACGCCGAAAAAAAATTCCTCATGGAATCTACTTTTCAATACTTTCGGCGGAACGTAGGGAGGATACCACTAGCTTGAATATACGAGCCGGGCACAAAAAAACCCCGTCCGTAGGGAGGGGGTTTTCCAAAACCCACAACCTCTCAGTCCGCGAAGAGTTGATAATGCATTTTTGGCAAGGTCTTCTGACTTCCGGATCGACCTACTTCCCGCACCTTCCCGTTTGCAATCAAACAGTGGTTTTTGCAGGTTTCGTTCCCGGTTACAGCGGCGGGTCCGCGACGGTTTCTCACCGTCTTCCCTTTTCCAATAAATGGTGATTTCGCAAGAGCATATACGGCAAACCCTCAAGTTGTCAATCCATTTTTAAATTTGCCAAGTCTTCAAATAGCGCTCTTGTTCCACCATCTCAAAATTATTATGACAGTGGAATTTCCACTGTAAATCTGTCCAAAAAATAGACAAATTTTGGCATATTTCACCCAAAATTGGCACATTTAGAAAGCCCACCATACAGCAGAAATCTAATAACTCACTTGAAACAAAGGCTTTCCGCGAAATCTATTTTGGAGGCTCAAAATGGCACAGGAATTGAATGTATTGCACAGAGGAAAACTAATTTATGAAGAAACTGAATTCAATATTTTTATCCGGAAGGAGGAGCTTGAGAATCAAGTCCGGATGAGCGGCAAACCTCCAGGACTGATTGCCGCAAGAAAGAGGAGGTGTTCATCATGAAACGCCTGATCACCAAAGCCATCCTAGTGGCAATTCTTGTACTGCTCCCGAGCTTGGGAATGGGATTCCCTAACCTTCTTCTCGTTGATCCCCCACTAAAAAACAAACTCGGTTGGGACCTTAAGAGCAATGGACTGCTCTACATCAGCTTCGACCTCGACCAAAACGGTCAGGCCGATTACCACACGGTCCATTTCGTTATAAAAGCTTATTTGGCGAGCGAGCCTCTTAAGCAATTACCTGGATATTACAAAGGCTCACCCGTTTTCTATGTCAATTATGGGCCGGCCAATCAGATATACGTGATTTCCAAGAAGGCTTTGTTTTACGCGTTTGATGTGAACGAGGATGGCACCTGGGATTTGATGTATAAAGATCTGAACGAGGACGGGGTGAATGGCAACGAGACCTACTATGACAGCCCTTCCAATATGTTCTCGGCTCCTTCCCCGCATTCGGAAAATTTCAATTAAAGCGGGTCAAGCGGGATTCTTATCAAGAATCCCGCATAACGCGCACTTCAGGAAGCCGGGAACTAAAAGTCAGGAAACATTCTGCTTTTTGGAATCTCGTTTGCGGGCATTTTCATCCAGCAGTTTTTTGCGCAGGCGAATACTTAGAGGGGTGATTTCCGCCAGCTCGTCATGGTTCAGATAACCCAGAATCTGCTCCAGGCTCATTCGGCGCGGAGGCGTGATGCTGATGGTGTCGTCAGACCCGGAGGTTCTCATGTTGGTCAGTTTTTTACCTTTGCAAACATTGACCACCAGATCGCTGTCCTTTTTATTTTCTCCGATAATCATTCCCGTGTAGACTTCTTCCCCCGGTCCCATGAACATTGTCCCTCGGTCTTCCAGATTGTAGATGGAATAGCCCGTGGTCTTCCCACCTTCGAGGGAGATCAGAACACCATTCTGACGTCGCGCCAAAGCCCCGCAATAAGGGATGTAGTTATGAAAACTACTATTCAGCGTCCCGGTCCCCTTGGTCAAAGTCAACATTTGCGAACGGAAACCGAACAATCCCCGGGTGGGGATCACAAACTCCAAACGAACCATTTCGGATCCGGAGTGCAGCATATTCTTCATCGTACCTTTGCGCTGTCCCATCGCCTCCATGACCGGCCCCATGTAGGCTTCGTCCACGTCAATGATAACGAACTCTTCAGGCTCCAGGGTTTTACCATCCACTTCTTTCATCACCACTTCCGGTCGGGACACGGCAAACTCATAGCCTTCCCTCCGCATGGTTTCAATGAGGATACCGAGATGGAGTTCCCCTCGTCCGGAAACCTTGTACGAATCGCCGGCACCAGACTCTTCGACGCGAAGGGCAACGTTTTTCTTGATTTCCTTGAATAACCGATCGCGCAATTGCCGCGAGGTGACAAATTTCCCTTCCCGTCCTGCGAATGGAGAATCGTTAACGATAAAGTTGATGGACAGCGTCGGCTCGTCGATCTCAATTACCGGTAAAGCTTCCGGATATTCGCTGTCGGCAATAGTCTCACCAATATCCACTTCTTTCATTCCAGCAACACCTACGATATCTCCAGTTAAGGCAACATCCACCTCGACCTGCGCCAATCCCTCATAGGTAAATAACTTGGTAACTTTAAACTCCTGCACATCGCCTGCGCGATTGATCAGTGTGTATTGTTTCTTCGAGTCATAACAACCGCGTTGAATTTTTCCAATAGCGATTCGCCCCACATAATCATTGTAATCGATGGAAGAAACCAGCATTTGAAACGGTCCTTCAGAATCGCCATCGTGGGTATCCACTTTATCGATGATGAGGTCGAGCATGGGCTTCATGTCGTGGTCTTCCCCGTCCGGCTCCAAACGGCAGAACCCCTGTTTGGCGGAAGCATAAATGGTAGAAAAGTCCAATTGCTCATCGCTCGCGCCCAGGTTCACAAACAGGTCGAAGACTTCATTGAGCGCTTTCACTGGATCGGCTCCGGGACGGTCGATCTTGTTGATCACCACAATAGGCTTGAGTCCCAGGTCGAGTGATTTTTTGAGGACGAAACGAGTCTGTGGCATCGGCCCCTCTGCCGCATCAACGATCAGCAAAACGCCGTTGACCATCTTCAGAATACGCTCCACCTCACCGCCGAAATCGGCATGGCCGGGGGTATCGACGATATTGATCTTGTATTCTTTATAATGGATGGATGCGTTTTTGGAAAAGATGGTGATGCCGCGCTCGCGCTCCAGGTCGTTGCTGTCCATCACGCAGGTCTCCACCACTTTATCCTCGCGGAAGGTACCGCCCTGCTTGAGAAGGCAATCCACCAGTGTGGTCTTGCCGTGGTCGACGTGGGCAATAATGCCGATGTTACGAATCATTTCACTACTCATAATTATGGGGTATTCCTCAATGGGTAAATGTGTGTCGGTGTGCTTTGGAGAAACCAGGGAGAGGATTCAACAAAAACCGTTGACTATACTGTATTATATCGCAAATCCCTAGAAAAATCGCCCAAACAACGCCTTCGGTGTCCCCCTGAGCCGATTAGCCTGTCCTGAGCTTGCCGAAGGAAAGGGCGACACGGTTGCAAATATCTTAATTTGACGGGGGATGCGCCAGGGAGCGGATGTACCGCACCAGTTCGGTAACCTGATGGTCGGTAAATTGGGCATAACCCGGCATTACCCCGCCTTTACCGTTGCGGATCGCGTCTTTCAATTGTGCATCTGGGATAGGCCCCATGATCTCAGCAGAGGAAAAATCCACCGATTTCGGTTGCAGGCCACCCGAGAAAAAACCGTCCCCCGACCCCTGATGGCCGTGGCAGGTAGGGCATTTCATATCCAGATACAAGAGCTCACCCTCCGTCTCCGGCAGAGGTTCAGAAAACACGACGCTGGCTTTCGGTGCAGGCACTGAAGAGTTACACGCCGCTAAAAACAACATTGCCGCGACACAAACCATAGCCTTTTTCATAAATTGCCCCAATCGATATGATTTAATTTTTGATTAGAGTGTCTGAATCCAATTGATAGTACAAATCCCGCCTATTCAGGATAAGACTAACCTCCTCTCAAATCAAACCGTTTAAGGATCGACCAACGACCTTCTGAGGCTATCCACCCCACTTTTCGGATGAATTGCCCTAGTTGAATTGATAAGATACCTGCCATGCCTTCTAAAATTGCTTTAGTCAATATGCCGTTCGGCTTTCACGTGTATCCATCCATTCAGTTGGGGACGCTTTCGACCCTGCTGAAAACCCACGGCCACGAGGTGAAAAGCTTTTACCTGAACCTCCATTTCGCCCACCAGATCGATCTGGAGGTCTACAACAAACTGTGCGAGGAGCGGTTCCTGATCGGCGAATGGCTGTTCTCCCACACCCTGTTCGGCGAATCCCGCAAGAACCAGGAATACGCAGAGCGTTTCAAATCCCACCTCCAGAACATCTGCCAGACAATAAACCGACCCTCGTCGTTTTTGAATGACGTCAAAGTTAAAATGGTGCCGGAATTTCTCCACTGGGCCCTGGAGTCTGTCAATTGGGGGGAATACGATGTGGTGGGCTTCACCTCGACCTTCAATCAGAATATTGCCAGCGTCACCCTGGCCAAGTTGATCAAGGAAAAATACCCTTCCATCAAGATCATGTGCGGTGGAGCCAACTTCGATTCGGAAATGGGGATGGAGTATTTCCGCGTGTTCGAGTGGATCGATTACGTCGTCTCCGGCGAAGCAGAAGACTCGCTCCCGGCATTGATGGCGGCACTGGAATCGGGCGACCCGATTCCACAAGGCGTGATCCACCGTGTAGACGGCGATATCCGCTTCGAGGAGAGCCAGGATAATTTCAACGACTTCAAGCAATACGGTCCGCCGGATTACGACGATTATATGGAACAGATCCGGGAGATTGATCCCCAGTCTCCCCTGCTGGAGAACCCGATCATCCTGTACGAAACCGCGCGGGGTTGCTGGTGGGGGGAGAAACATCACTGTACTTTTTGTGGCCTCAACGCCTCGACCATGGAGTTCCGGTCGCGGTCCATGGAGCAGGTCCACGCCGATCTCGCCGACCTGTCCAAACGCTACAACAGCTATCGCTTCCGGCTGGTGGACAACATTCTGGAGATGAAATACATCGACGGCGTGTTCGGGGAGTTCGCACAGAACAATTACGACCTGCAATTTTTCATCGAGGTGAAGAGCAACCTCACCAAAGCGCAAATCAAGAACCTGGCGCACGGCGGGGTGAACGTGATCCAGCCCGGCATCGAAAGTTTCAGCGCGAATCAATTACAGGAAATGGACAAGGGCGTGCGCCCCCTGCAAAACGTGTTCTGCCTGAAGTGGGCTCTCTATTACGGGATGGAAGTGAGCTGGAGCATTCTCACCGGCTTCCCGCTGGAGACGGACGACGATTACCGCCAGCAGATCGACCTGCTCAAATCACTCATCCACCTGCAACCGCCGATTTCAGTCGGCGACATCTGGCTGGAACGGTTCAGCCCCTACTTCACGCGACCCGACCAGTACGGCATCCGCATCACCGGTCCCGGCGTGGCGTATCCCTATGTGTATGACGGCGACACCATCGACCTCATGAAAGTGGCCTACGACTTTGAGTTTGAATCCGACTTGAAAATCGACCCGGCCCTCGTCGAGGAACTCCAGCAGACAGTGGAGTATTGGAAACAGCGGCACCAATCCGAGAACCTGCCTTATCTTATGTTCACCAAGTCGATGGATTTCGTCACCGTGTACGACGAGCGGTCGGCGGAACATCCGGTGAAACTGCGGCTGGAAGGCGCGGCGGGTAGAGCCTTCGCGTTCTGCAGTGATGCGCCGCGGAACCTGGATCAGATCCAGGCGCACCTCAAGGAAAAGGGAGAAACCGTCGAACGCGCCGAACTGGAAAGCATCCTCAAAGACTTGGAAGACCAACGCCTCATCTACAGCGAGCGCGGCAAATATTTAAATTTGGCATTGCCGCACAATTCCAACCTCTAATTTTCTCTACATAAAAAATTCCATGTAGACCATCCACGCGATCATGGACAGGATGAGGACGGCGTAGCCGGTATGCACCCAGATGGTGAAGATGGGGTTTTCTTTACGTGGTTCTATTTTCTTATTTTCGTCTTTCATAAATTAATCACTATTTCTTTGATGCGGCACCTATGCTGTTCAATCCTGCCTGCGAACACGCTTCGTCCAGATGGCCACCGGGTGCGCCACCCACACCGATTCCACCCACCACATCACCGCCTATTTCGATCGGCAGACCGCCGCCCAGCATGAGGATATGCTCGTTCATATGCTGGAGTCCCTGAACCGCAGGCATCTTCACAATCAACTGCCCCAACTCAGCCGTGGGCCGTTTCAAGCTGGCCGAAGTGTAGGCTTTCTTACGACTGCTTTCCACTGTGTGCGGACCTGCGCCATCATTTCTCAGTAAAGCTCGGACGTTCCCCCCGCGGTCTACCACGGCTGCGCTCACGCTGTAGCCATCGGCTTTACATTTATCTACTGCCGCTTGCGCGGCTTTGGTCGCCAGGGAAAGTGGCAGAACGCTCTCCTTGGGTAATTCAGCCGCTGAGGCACTTACAGTTAACAGTCCAACCAGACAAAATACAAATAATCCAGATTGCATGACGTTCTCCTATTATAAAAATAAACTTTATTTAAACTATTTTGCTCCAGCCAATTCCAAAATTTTTACGATAGCGGTAACGCCTTTTTGCCGGGCATGCTGGAGCGGCGTGATGCCATCGTGATCCCCAATATTCACATCGGCGCCAGCGTCCACCAGGAGCTTGACGATTTCCTGATGCCGGGGGCCGCCGTCACTCAGAACGATAGCCTCCAGCAAGGCGGTCCACCCCAGATGGTTCACATGGTCCATATCCACCTTGGTCTTGAGCAATATTTTGACGACCTCCACATGGCCCCGTTCGCAGGCGGGGATCAGGGCCGTCCCTCCAAAACGGTTGTACAGACTGAAATTGGGATTGGCTTGCAGGATCAACTTTAAAATTTCCAGAGTTCCCTCAGCACCGGCCAGCAACAATGGACTGTCCAGTCGATGATCCTGTGCGTTCACATCGGCACCCGCATTGATCAACAGCCGGGCCGATTCAAGATGATGACCGGCGACCGCAACCAGCAAGGCCGTGCGTCCCTGTGCATCGCGACTGCGGACATTTGTCCCTTTTTTCAGGAGTTGTTGGACGGTTGCAGAATCATTACGCTCTACAGCATCGAACAGGCGCTTGTCCTTTTCCTCCATTGGAATGGCCCGCCCCGCCAAACCCAGGACGACGGCGGTGATTCCCACGCACAAAACTTTGAGCATACCTTTGATTTTCATTTGAATCGGCAGACTTTTTTAAAATGGTGCCCCCGGCGCGATTCGAACGCACGACCCCCAGATTAGGAATCTGGTGCTCTATCCTGCTGAGCTACGGGGGCTCCTATATACCTAAACTTTATTACCTTATATAGCACTTCTCCCAAATACCTTCAATGAGACCTTTGGATAATACTGAGATTGCCTAAGGGTCACACCCTGTCTCCCTTAGGCAATCTCAAGATGACACGATTGAGCAATAGTCTCCTTAGCTGAAGAAGGCCAGGCAAGGCTTGGGGCATATTGCTTATGGGCGTGGTGACCCGCGGACTAAAACTCTGTGCCCTCACCTAATATATTGAATCCCAAAGCCAGTCGTTATATGATGTCGAGAATCACAGACTTAACCCAAAGGAGCCAAACAGCTATGATCAGTGTACGAGCCAGCCAGGTCTTTACCAACGAAATCGACGATGCAGTGGCGGCCAAAAAGCAGTTGGATGCCGGAACGCCTTTCGCCGAAGTGGTTGAAAAATATAGTACTTGTCCTTCCAAACAAAACGGCGGCGACCTGGGATGGATGCCCGAGGAAAGCGCCGGAGCCCTCATGGGGGATCTTTCTGAAATCAGCCAGGGTGCCCTCTTAGGCCCTCTGCACACTCCTTACGGCTATCACATCATTAAAATTACCGAGGTCAAGGTGGAGGAGAGCGACGAACCGGTCGTTTTTAATCCGGACACGTCAATGATAGAGGTCAACAAGGTGCTACCGGAAGTGCATACCCTGTTGTTCAAAACGTTTCACATCGGCATGCCCGTTTCCGGATACAAACCGGATGAGACCATTTTCACGGTGTGCGAGAAGCACGACAAGAAAATCGGCGAGGTGCTGTCTCTGTTGAACCGGGAAGCCGGCGGCAAGCTGTTGCCCGTCATCACGCCGGAAGAGTTGAAATTGCAAATCGAATCCGGCCGCACCGATCTGGTTCTGCTCGACATCCGTGAAAAGTGGGAACACGACATCGCCAAAATCGAAGGCGCGACGCTGATCACCCGCGACAACTCCGAAAAAATCATAACCACCACGCCAAAGGATCGAGAGGTCGTGTTGATCGACTGGAAGGGCGACCGCGCGCCGAGTTTTCAGAAATGGCTGGGCGAGCGCGGCTTCACCAACGTCAAATGTCTCGAAGGCGGCATTGATGCCTGGTCGGAAAAAGTGAACACCCATCTGGCCCGTTACGATATTGACTCCGAGGATGACGACTACCGTTACGAGGACATTTTCGACTCGCCTCAATAACCCACTGCCGAGGCACCCGCTCATCGCATGAGTTCTCTCCTCGAAATCCAGAACCTCAGCACGTTTTTTTACATTGAAGAGGGCGTCGTCCAATCCGTCCGCAATGTGGATTTGAAGATCCGCAAGGGAGAAACCCTGGCGCTGGTCGGGGAATCCGGTTGCGGCAAATCGGTCACCGCGCTCAGCGTCCTCCGCCTCGTCCCCACCCCGCCGGGAAAATTTGAAACCGGTAATATCCTTTTCAACGACACAGACATCTTCTCCAAAACGGAGAAACAGATGGAGCAGTTGCGCGGCAACGACATCAGCATGATCTTTCAGGAACCGATGACCTCGCTCAATCCCATTTTCACCATTGGCGACCAGATTGCCGAGTCTATCATCCTGCACCAAAAGAAAACCAGAGGCGAAGCACGGGTGATCACCCTGGAGCTGTTGCGCAAGGTTGCCATCCCCTCCCCCGAGAGCCGCATTGACCAATACCCGCACGAACTCTCTGGCGGAATGAAGCAACGCGTGATGATCGCCATGGCCATCGCCTGCGAACCGGCGCTGTTGATCGCCGACGAACCGACCACCGCACTCGATGTCACCATTGAAGCGCAAATTCTGGAGTTGCTGGATCAATTGCGGCGCGACACGGATATGGCAATACTGCTGATCACGCACAACCTGGGCATCGTCGCGCAATACGCCGACCGGGTGGCGGTGATGTATTCCGGAAAGATTGTCGAAGAAGCGCCGGTGGAAGTGTTGTTTGAATCGCCCGCTCACCCTTACACGAAGGGACTTCTGAACTCCCTGCCCCGGGGCGAACCGGGAGAAGCTTTGGAATCCATTCCCGGCACGGTTCCCAATCCGGTGTCCCTTCCCGCCGGGTGCGCCTTTCATCCCCGTTGCAAGGATGTGATGCCCGAGTGCAGTCAGGAGATTCCGCCGAACTTCCAAACCGAGCAACCCCAACAGCAGGTCGCCTGCTGGTTATACCGTGGGTCCAAAGAGGTCCCCTCATGAGCGCCGTCCTCAAAATCGAATCCCTCAAAAAATATTTTCCGGTGACAGGCGGCGTGCTCGGCAAAACCGTGAATCAGGTGAAAGCCGTCGACGACGTCTCACTGGAAATCGGGCCGGGAGAAACACTAGGTCTTGTCGGTGAGTCCGGTTGCGGCAAGACCACAGTCGGTCGGTTGAGTATTCGCCTGCTGGAGCCTACCGACGGGAAAGTTTTCTTCGAGAGCCAAAATATTTTCGATCTCGATTCAAAAGAGATGACTCGACTGCGCCCCAAAATGCAGATCATCTTCCAAGACCCGTACAGCTCGCTCAATCCCCGGTTCACAGTGGAGCGGATCATCGGCGAAGCGTTGGTCATCCATAAAATGGCCGACCGTTCGACACTCAAACAAAAAGTCGAAGCGATTATGGACAAAGTGGGACTTTCTCCAAAATATGCGCGACGGTATCCCCACGAATTTTCCGGCGGCCAGCGGCAAAGGATCGGCATTGCCCGGGCGTTGGCGTTGAACCCGAAATATATCGTGTGCGATGAGCCGGTCTCTGCGCTCGACGTTTCCATTCAGGCGCAGATCATCAACCTCCTGCAACAATTACAGGAGGAAGGTGAAATATCCATGCTGTTTATTTCGCATGACCTGAACGTGGTCAAACATCTGTCCCAGCGAACGGCGGTGATGTACCTCGGTAAAATTGTGGAGACCGCGCCGACGGAGGTTCTCAATCGTGAAGCGGCTCATCCTTATACACAGGCACTGCTGGCCTCCAAACCCTCGCTGAACCCGAAGGAACGAAATCAGCGCATTATTCTGGGCGGCGATGTACCCTCCCCCATGAATCCTCCTTCCGGATGCCATTTCCATCCCCGGTGCCCAAAAGTGATGGACCACTGCAAAACGGAGGCTCCCCGCACCATTCAAGTGAGTCCCGGCCATACCGTAGATTGCCATCTTTACAGCGATTCCGCTTAACCGGTCACTTATCCCTTATGGTGAGCACCCTCATTCACGTCCTGCAAATCGTTGCCCCGGCATTTTTTCTCATTGGCCTGGGATATGGTTGCAGTCGTTACATCCAGAACGGCAACGAAGCGCTGATCAAAATAACGATGGGCGTTCTGGTGCCGGCATTCGCGTGGGAACACCTTTACCGGATGAAACTGGAAAGTAGTGGCCTTACCGATGTCCTGTTATCCGCGATCATCGTCATGTTGGTGCCCGGACTGATCGCCTGGGTAGTGTTTCGAGTAATGGGCATTTCGCGACGGGGAGTTTACCTGCCTATCATGTTTATGAACTCCGTCAACCTGCCCTTCCCGATTTTAGCGGCGGCTTATGGCGAGGGCGCCATTCCGCTTGCGTTAATGTTCTACCTGACCGCTTTCCTGGGTATATTCACGTTGGGGTTGATTATCGTTTCCGGTGGGAAAGAAAAAGGCTATTTAAAAATCTTTCGAGAACCGGTGTTGTACGTCGTTTTCTTTGCACTTCTGTTCAATGCAGGAGGAGTCGAAGTCCCTGAGTTCATCAATGGGAGTGCCCACATGCTGGCACAGGCCACCATCCCAATGGTCCTGCTGGCACTCGGGATACAGTTGGCCCAGGTCAAGATCACCGAACTGAAACTGTCGTTCATTGCCGTAGCCATCCGCTTTGTCGGCGGAGCGCTGACAGGGATTTTTTGCGTGTGGTTGTTTCAACTCGAGGGCCTGGCATACAAGGTCGTCATCTTGGAATCGGTGATGCCCTGCGCCGTGATCACCTCCCTGGTTGCGGAAAAGTACCAGGCGCAACCGGAAATTGTGGCATCGACTATTTTAATCTCAACACTACTAGCCATCATTATTATTCCCTGCACTCTCATCCTCCTCGGATAAAATCCAAACCTGATTTTGCTCTCCAAAAAGAGTCATTTTTCTTAACCAATATCAATATCTTTCGCTATAACCAACTTCCTGCCTTCAAATTACATTTACATCAGAACCTCTTAATTATTCGCAATTTATAGAGATTTTTCCGAACAAACTTTTCAAACAGCCCTTATACTTATTTTTATACCCATACAATCAAACACAGAAATAATACTGCATGAATTTGGTTCAATTAAAAGACGTCGAGCTGTTTAAATCTTTGCCTGACTCCACTTTGAGAGAGCTCTCGGAACAGTGTGAAACGATTGTTTTGCAGCCGGGAGAGACTTTATTCAAAGATGGTGATCCGGGCCACCACATGTACGCGGTCCTGGGCGGGCATCTTACCATCTTGAAAGAAGGCCAGAAAATATCCGTTATCAACAGCGGACATGTTTTTGGAGAAATGGCCATCATCGAATCAAAAAACCGTTCTGCAACGGTTCAAGCGACGGACCAAGTCACTTTAATTGAAATCACCAAACCACAGTTTGATTCTCTACTGGCATCCGATGATCAATTTCTATTTTCCCTGCTAAGCACCTTGTCAGAACGGTCCCGGGGCAACATCAGTGACCTGGCGATGGGTTACAAGAAAAAGGAAGCCCAGGAAAAAATATCAGTTCATTTGCTTCGCATCCTGGACGATTCTCCCAATGAGATTTATATCTTCGACTCCACCGATCATCATTTTGTTCGCGGCAACTCGCTGGCGTTGAACAACCTCGGTTACAGCAAGGATGAAATCACAAAACGCACCCTCTTCGATGTCATCAAGAACCTGACACCCGACATATTCAATAATTTATCGCGGCCTCTTCACAACAACGGAAACTCCTTTGTCACGTTTCAAGGTATTCATCAAAGGAAAAACAGCACACAATACAATTCTGAAATCCGCTTTAAACTTTTACAGAAAGACTCAAACCCTCTTTATGTTGCAATGGCCGTAGACAAAACCGAACGGTTACTGATGGAAGAACGTCTGGAGACCCTGGCATATTTCGATCCGGTAACCAATCTCCCTAACATAGCACTCGCCAAGGATCGGTTGAGTGTCGCCATCTCCCAGGCGGATCGTACGGAAAAGTTAATTGCGGTGGTCATTGTAAATATTGTTAACTTCCAATCCATAAGCCACTCTCTCAATCCTCACATGGGGGAACTGCTACTCAAGGATATTGGAAAGCGACTGGAAAGATGCCTGCGAAAAGAGGACACGGTAGCCCGACTGGAAGGTGAGGATTTCCTCCTGATCTTGAGTGGCGCCAGCCACCAGCGGTTTATCACTCTGATGGCTCAAAAAATTCTACAAACACTGGATCCTCTGTTCACAATCAACAATCAGGATGTCAGCATACGCTCCACCATGGGAATCTCTCTTTATCCCCATGACGGCAAAGATCCGCACTCTCTGGTCAAAAATGCACAAGCCGCTTTGTGGACTGCCAAGGAAAAGGACAAACATTCTTTTCAATATTACAACCCCGCCTTCCTGTTCCAATCGGCAAAAAAAGTCGATATGGAAACGGATTTACGGAAAGCGTTAGAGCGTGAAGAATTCGAACTGCACTACCAGCCCAAGTTTGATCTGAAAACCGGACAATTGGCCGGCATGGAATCGTTGATACGGTGGTGCCACCCCGAAAAGGGCTGGGTCCCCACTCTGGAGTTTATTCTGGCGGCAGAAGAAAATCGCCTGATCCTACCAATTGGGCAATGGGTTCTTCAGACCGCATGCCAACAGATCAAAATGTGGAAGTCTATGGGGTTGAATCCGATCAACGTGGCCGTCAACCTTTCGGGTCACCAGTTCAATCAGGACAATTTTGCTCAGCAGGTGGAAAGGCAGGTGGTCCAAGCCGGGGTCGACCCGGGACTTCTGGAGTTGGAGTTGACCGAAACCATCCTTATGGAAAATTCCGCTAACGCCATTACCCGCCTGAAGACTTTGCACGATTTTGGGCTTCGGTTGTCAATCGACGATTTTGGCACCGGTTTTTCTTCTCTGAAATATTTAAAGGACATGCCTATTCACAGCCTGAAAATCGATCAAACCTTCGTCCATGAGCACCAACTGAAAGCCAATAGCGCCATTATACAAGCCGTGGTTTCGCTGGCCCAAAACCTGGAACTGCAGACGATCGCTGAGGGAGTGGAAACAGAGGAACAATTGGCTTTCCTCAAAGATACCGGCTGTGACCTGGGACAGGGAATCATGCTGAGCCCGGTTCTGTCCCCTGCCGATATGACCCAGTTCCTTCAAACAGGCCCTCCCCGCCCCGAATCCGACTGAAATCCTCAACGCTCGCCTCTCCCCTAATCTCGAATTACCCCCTATCCAGCCAATCCTTTACAAAGAAAGTGGATGATTTCATCACCCTAAACCCATGAATAAATTGCAGAAACAGCATTGACATGTTAAATTTAAAGCATATCCCCATTCTTCAATATTAGCAAAAGGACCATAATTAGTGGATGCTGCTTCCCTCGTAGGAATTATATTAGGGATCTCTCTCATCGTGGGTGCCATCTTCATTGATGGCCATCTGGACAATTTCTTCAATTTGCCAGGGTTCATGATTGTCTTCGGGGGAACGATCGCCGCCACTTTAATTACTTTCCAACTGAAAGATGTAATTTCCGCTTTTAAAGCGGCATTTTTTGTTTTCACAGAAAAAAAACAGGATCCCAACGACATGGTGGAAACCATGATTGAGTTGTGCACCATCAGCCGCCGCCAGGGATTGATCGCATTGAGCCGTATGAATATCGAGGATGATTTACTCAGAAAAGCCTGCAACCTGATTGCGGACGGCTCCAAGGAAGATCTGATCCGGGATACACTTCATATTGAAATTGAATCCATGAAGCTAAGGCACTTTATTGTTCAGGATGTTTTCAGAAAAATGGCAATTTACGCGCCTTCTTTTGGAATGATGGGAACCCTGATCGGGCTGGTGCAAATGTTAAGTCAGCTCTCCAACCCCGAGACCATTGGGCCGGCCATGGCCGTGGCGCTACTGACAACTTTTTATGGAATGCTGTTGTCGACCTTATTTTTTCTGCCTATCGCCGGAAAGCTTAAAGATCGGACTCTGGTAGAAGTCATCAAGCTTGAGATCATATTTGAGGGAGCCATATCTATTCTTGAAGACAACAATCCAATTTTCGTTTATGAAAAATTGTCGTCTTATATTCCTGCGAAGAAGCGGAGACCACGCAGACCTTTCTTCGTAAAAAAATAGCCGGGTCAACCGAGCATCATTATGGAAAACAGAGAAAACCTGGAACAGGTCAAAGAACAGCTCCGAATTAAAAATACTGAGCTAAAAAAAACGAATGCTGAAAAAAACCGGCAGGAAGTAAAAATCAAGCATTTGCTGGCAGTAACCGGCAAGAAAATCAATGACCTGCAACAGCAGGTGACTGAGAAAAAAGAGCAACTCCGCTTACAAAAATCCATTTCCTACCAGCGATCCACTATAACAAGTTCAGGCAGTAATCGAAGCACTGCCTCCGCATCCACTACCAAGGGTCCGGCTCTGGAAGGATCTCCTGAACTGGCTGAGAAAATAAACCCACTGCTGAAGGAACTGCGTGACAAAAACTCCCGACTGACCCAAAAAATCGAAGAGGAGCGCAAAGCCAAAGAACGGCTGTCCGATGAAAAAGGAGTATTGACCCGGGAAATCCGACGTCTTCAAAAAGACACCAAGCCCGCCCCTTCCCTGAAAAATAAAAAAGAGCGGGTAGACAAACTGGATGACGAATCGCGGGAACGTTTCGAACAGCTGATTAAAGAGAAGGAAGATCTGATCAAAACATACGAAAAGCTTCTCGACGGTGATTTCGAGAAAGAAGACGACACCCAGTTTCCAGCGGAAATTGTCAAACAGGTACGCAAGGAATTAACCGAACTGCAATCGGAAAAAGATGACCTGGAAAAAGAACTCGTTCTACAAAGAAAAAAATTCAAATCTGAATTGGACTATGAGGTTAAAAGAGCAGAGGAAAGCGTCGGAAAAAAACTGAAACGATCCCGTTTCACCAGAAAAAAATTAGCCGAGTTCATGGATGAAGCGATTGATGACAAGTCCTCACCCTTGTGGATGACCACCTATGCCGATATGGCTATTCTTCTTTTAACGTTTTTCATTTTGTATTATTCATTATCTTCTATCGCGAACAACAAGTTCAAGGAGGCTATCCTCGGAACCGAATCCGCCAGTATCGGATTACTGGAGCTTTTAGATTCCGTTGAAGTCAAAAAGAAGGAATCGATCCAATTGCTGACCGGACTCAAATCCGACAATATATTATCGGATATTCAACACGTCGCTGACCGGGAAGCCATGAATGCAATCATGGATATTTCAACGGACCGCACCAAAGTCGTCATTCGTATCCCTGGAGGATCTCTGTTTGAACCCGGAAATGCTAATCTCGATCTAAAAAAAAGCAAGCCGGTACTGGACGAAATCGTCCGGATTTTGGATAGTTATCCTCGTTATCGCATAAGCGTTCAAGGACACACTGACGATTCTCCCATTGCTACTGATCGTTTTCCATCCAATTGGGAGTTGTCTTCAGCCCGAGCCACAGCAGTCTTGAGGTATTTCATCGATAAAAACATTGACCCTAAACGGTTGACCGCCACCGGATATGCCGATATATTCCCTATAGCTTCTAACGATTCGGTTTTAGGGCAAGCCACCAACAGGAGGGTCGAATTTGTTCTGGAAAAAGAAAAATAAAAAGGAAGAGAAATTAAAACCACCGGAAGAAGCGCGCCAGGCGTACCGAGTCGCACCCGATTCGGAAAACCCTCTGTTCCTTAATCTGGAAGGGGCTTCCCTGGAAGTCGTGGAAGTCAGTTCCGGTGGACTGGCATTTAAAAATCAGGGGCTCAAGGCAGGTTCCGTATATATGATCGACTTCGTCCTGCCTACGGGAGGCCTTATCAAAACCCAGATAAAAATTTTACGCATTGATGAAGAGGACATTTGCCGGTGTAATTACATTAACCTGGATGTCGATTCCGAAGATTCTCTCCACCGTTACGTTTTGGTTCGTCAAAAAGAAGACCTCCGATCCCAAAATTTCTGATCCTTTTCAAGGTCAGCTTCAGGCATCATGAAAACCACTAATGAAAACTCTACGCATTGGTCTCGCGACGAATGGGATTTGATCAACGTTACGGAAATCTTCAGGCACAAACCTGCCATCTTGAAAAAGGTGGACAGTTATCTTCAGGAGTTGCGCTCTGCGCTGGTAGAGGAATTAAAAACTTATCCCAAACCCTATCCACCGGATACGGATCTGACCAAAGGCCAAATCGCCAGGGGAGAAAATCATAAAGGATTTCCTTTTCTCTCTCTTGACATTCCACAAAAATTCTCAAAAACGGAGTTCTTTACTTATCGCACGCTCTTCTGGTGGGGACACTACCTTGGCTTTTCACTCCTACTGAAAGGCCCTGACTTAGGTGCCTACGTAAACCGGCTGAAAGAAAACCGACAGGATGCCGCTTGCGAAAATATTTATCTTTCCAAACACGCCAGTCCGTGGGAATGGGAATTCAGTGAAACTCATTTCTCAAACGTTTCCGATCTTTCCAAAAAAGAAATTCAGGAGACAGCCGATCACCTCCAATACCTGAAACTGATGAGAGTTTTTCCAGTATCGGACAAATCCTTCCCAGAACTCAACTGGACGCAGGCGGGGGTTCAATCCTTTCGCAACCTGGTTCATTTGGTTCTGGAATAATCACTCGCTGTTTATCTTTCAGGATTTTTCACCACGGTAATCAGCGGATGCATCCACACCACATCCCGCAAGGGAATCACTTTCAAAGCTTCATCTTCATTTAAACCTTTGAGATAAATCATTTCGTGAGCGGAGTCTGGGATGGGCGACACCTGGCTTTCCGGAATGTGCAGAGGTGTCGGGGTCATAAAACTTTTCCTGCGATTCTTCACTCGGGAGGAAGCAATGGGTTCGGAAGGTCCTCCCGGACGGAAAGCACCGGAACGCGCATCGTTTTTGATCACTTTACAAACAAAAGGCACCCGACCGGCAAGACCCAGAGCATAAGTATCATTCAGCGCCGCACTCTCCTTGCCGAGCTCAAATATTCCCAGAAAATTCCCCGGCTCTACAGATTCCATAACGATATCAGGTATTTCCAGAGCATAGCATCGCTCCGGTATACTCTGGGACATGGCGATCTCCACCTCAGAAATCCGTTTCAGGCCTTGTGGCAACTCCTCCGCCCGACCTTCCGCTTCCACCTTTCCTGAGATTTCCACTAATGGCATCCGGATCGGTGTGGGTTGACTGGTCATATTCTCCTTATCGCCAAGATGAGAAATATTCAATTTTAAGCATTTTACTCACACAAAGTGGAAATAAGAAAATATAATCCGCTTGTTAACGATCGTCTCACGTTTCTTATTCACGGATGCCAAACAAAAACTCAGCACATCCCGGCAAACTGAAAACCTCCCACTTATGAACTATCAAGAATCCCTGGATTATCTTTACAGCCTGACTCGGCTGGGAATCAAATTGGGATTGGAAAACACAGCGCGGTTGCTTGACTATTTCGGCAATCCCCAACTGAAAACCCCGACAGTTCATATTGCCGGCACCAACGGCAAGGGGTCCACGGCGGCGTTTGTAGAATCCATTCTACGCGCTTCCGGTTATCGCGTTGGACTTTATACCTCACCCCATATTCTGGATTTCCGGGAGCGCATTCAAATTGACAGGCAACTCATTGCACCCGAAGCAATGATTCATTGGATCGCCACCCTTAAACAAGCATCAGAAAAGTTAAAAATATCCCCCACCTATTTCGAATTCAGCACCCTCATGGCCTTCCTGCATTTTGACCGGCAGGAAACCGACTGGAACGTCGTGGAAGTCGGCATGGGCGGACGCCTCGACTCCACCAACCTGTGCCAGGGTCGTGTCTGCATTATAACCCCCATATCTCGTGACCATGAATCGAGCCTGGGGACCGACCTCAGCCAAATTGCGCGGGAAAAATCCGCGATCATCAAACATCCCTGCACAGTGGTCTGCGGATCACAGGAAAAAGAGGTAATTCAGGTGATTCAGGACCAAAGCCGAAGCCACAAGGCCTCCCTACTTCAATTGGGACAGGACTTTCAAGTCGATATTCAATCTCACAGCTTGCAGAGTCAGGTTTTTGATTTTAAAGGTCCAAAAATTTGGTATAAAGGTCTGGAAATCACATTGGCAGGCAGGCACCAGTCGGCCAATGCCGGGTTGGCGGTGGCCGCTTGTACAGCGTTGGCAGACCCTTTAGTCACCGAGCAAACCATCAGGCAGGGTTTGAAGTCAGCGGGCTGGCCCGGTCGCATGGAAATGCGCGGCACAAATCCTTCTCTTATTTTGGATTGCGCCCATAATCTGGACAGCTTTAAAAAATTAACGGCATTTCTTTCTGAATTGTTTCCGCACAAAAGAAAAATATGGGTTATCGGAATCATGAAGGATAAACCTTTGACAGAGATCGCTACCTTGATTTCAGAATATGCCGATTATATAGTAGCGACCCTGCCCAAAAACGATAGAAGCACTCCTCCGGAACAAATCCGGAATGCATTTACGAGTTTCACCAAGCCCATCGATCTGGTAGATGAAATCCCATTGGCTTTGGATCGCGCCTATCAAGCGGCTGATCCCGATGACCTGATCGTTGTCACAGGTTCACTATTCACGGTAGCTGAGGCTAAGCAGGTTATTGACAATCAAACCTATGATTCGTAAATTCTTTATTCTCTCCTTCCTTTTGCCACTGGCAATCGGGGTGTTTTTTCTCGATTCCTGGGCTCAATCGAAGCCCCCCTCCCCCGCTGTCGAAAACAATGAACCGGTAAATTTAACGGCCGACCGAATGTTTCATCTGGTTGAAAAAAACCTGGTCAAAGCGGAAGGAAATGTCGTGGTCACTTATGGCGCCCGCACCGTCAGCGCCGATGAAATCATAGTCAACACCGAGACCGGCAAAGGCCAGGCCAAGGGCAATGTGGTCATGACTGCGGAACAGGGGACAAGATTTGAGGCTGACAAGGCGCAGTTCAATGTGAAAGCCGAGAAGGGACGATTGTTCAACGTGACGGGGAAGTTGGGTGATCTGTATTACATCGCCGGGGAAGAGGTAACCAAATTATCGGAGAATCATTACACCGCCCAAGATGCGACGCTCACCACCTGCACCGGGGAGATTCCCGATTGGCAAATCGACGTCGCCAATGCCGATGTCATTCTCGACGATCGTGCCTGGTTCGCGGGCGGTGTGTTTCGAATTAAAAATATTCCCATCCTGTATATCCCCGTGGGCTATGTCCCGATACTGACCAAAAGAAAGTCCGGGTTCCTCACTCCCAAAATATCAACCAGCAGTGTGGAAGGAGAAACGGTAGCGATGACCTATTTCTGGGCCATCAATCAGTGGGCAGACGCCACGCTGGGTGTCGATTATATTGAAAGGCGAGGCGTTCGTTCGCGAACAGAATTCCGGTATGCCCCCAGCAAAACCACCTACGGACAGGTTAATTTCGTATTTTTGGATGATAGTTTGGTTCAAGACACGTTCTGGAAACTCGATGCCATTCACCGACAGGAACTGCCTTTGGGATTCAAACTGAACGCCAAGCTCGATCAAACGTCCAAGGCTAATTTCAATCAGACCTTTCGCAATCAGACTGAGCTGAGAACGCGACGGAGCTCGGACTCCTACGCCAATCTGTTTCGAAAGTGGGACAACCACACTTTTGATGTCCTGACCCGCTACCGCGAAAGCGAACAGTTCAACCTGGACGAAACATTTGGGATTCTTCCGACCGTCACCTACAAAACACAACCCGTAGATACCGGGCTTTTAAATACATATTTCGACCAGGAAGCCAGTTACACCAATTTCTTATTTGATCTGGACACCAGCAATACCTCGGATGCTGTTGAAACCACCCAACGGTTTGATTTTCACCCCAGCCTGGCCATGCCCATCAATATTGCCCCGTGGTTGCAATTGACCCCACGCGTGGGTTTTCGGGGAACGTTCTACAATAAAGAACTCCGAGCCAGCCCCCCCCCGTCCCCAATCACCGTGACCGAGAAGGGTAGTTTTTCACGCGAAATGATAGATGTGAACGTTTTGTTGGAAGGCCCCAAATTCAACCGGATATTTTTCTCTGACGATCCGGAAGGCTCCAGCTTCAAGCATGTGATCGAACCCCGCCTTCAATATGATTACATACCGGATCTCGACCGTAACGACCGGGCCAAGATACGCGTGGTCGATGCGATTGATGCGGTTGAAGATACAAATAAACTTGGTTTCTTCCTGGTCCAACGTCTGCTCCGCAAAGGACCGGCCAGCGACAAAGATACAGAAGTGAGACAAATTGCCCGATTGGAGCTCAGCCAGAGCTACAATCTGGACGAAGCCCGCGGTCTCATTATTCCAGGAAGTGAACGCCGTCCCTTTTCTCCGATTCGATTCGATCTGGACAGTAAACTCTCTGATAACTTTTTTTTCAATACCGATTTCACCTTCAACTTTTACACGGATGTCATGGAAACCTGGAATATTGACACCGGCATCAAACTGAGCAAGTGGCTGATGCTGATTTTTGAGCGCCGGGAAAGAGATGACCCGAATAATCCGACGGCCAGCATCCTGGGCACTCTGGACATCACCTTACCGAAAGGATGGAACGGGAAATACAGCGTCCGGTTTGACGAGTACAACGACACGCTGTTAGAGCACAACGCCCGCTTGACTTATAATGACAAATGCATGTGTTGGGGATTTGCCATCGACTACATCGACCGCAATCTTGTTACCGGAACAACAAAAACCAATGAAACCCGGATTCTGTTCAGTATTTCGCTAAAAGGTTTGGGCGATTTGGACAGATCCAGAGGAGAGTCTTTTATCCACCGCACTTTCTAGCACAACCGCGAGAGGGTTTACCTGAAATGAGCGTTGCACAACAACTGGCAAAAATCAGTCTCGAAATCGGGGCGATTAAAATCAACTCCCAAAACCCATTTACTTGGGCTTCGGGCTACCGGATGCCTTTATACAATGACAACCGAATGCTCTTGGGCAATGCTGACCACCGGAATCTGATCGCTGAGGGGTTGAAGGCCATCATCGAAAAACAAGACGTACGGGTCGACACAGTTGCCGGGGTGGCCACTGCCGGCATTCCCCACGCCACCTCCCTCGCCAATCTGATCAAATTGCCCTTAATTTATGTCCGCTCCTCCCCCAAAGAACACGGGTTGAAAAACCAGGTGGAGGGCATATTGAAACCCGGACAGGCCGTGGTTGTGGTGGAAGATCTGATTTCAACCGGCGGAAGCGCCTTAAAAGCAGTCGATACCATACGTGAAGCCGGCGGGGTGGTCGAACACTGCCTGGGAATCTTCGGCTACGGGTTTCCAGAAGCCAAGGAACAGTTTGACAAGTCACAATGCCAACTCCATACCCTCTTAAATCTAGACTCCCTCCTCCAGTTGGCAATAAAAGAAGGATATATCGCTTCAGAGGAAAAGCAGGTGGTCGACACTTGGAGGCAAAATCCCTTTGAATGGGGAAAACTACAGGGATTTTAATGACCCTCATCTGAGCTTTCTCTAGAATCCGCTACATTTACCCCATTAAGTTATTGACAGTTTTCGCTTTTGATAATAACATCGCATGTCTTGCAGGTGAGAGATGTGTACCTGCCCATTTTCAGTGATTTTCTTCCTGATAAAGGTGTTAAAGGGCAGATTTAAAATAGTTTAGCCCCCTTACGGGTTTATGTTAAATATTTGATTTTTGGAGGTTTATTAGAATGCCGAAATTAGAACTGGGTCCTGCGGGGTTTCTACCCCCTTCAGCCGCATCGCTGGGAATTTTCCAGCCCGACAAAGGGTCGAATATGGAATTGGTAGAAGGGGAACACATTCCCACAGAAAAAGCCATCGAAAAGGCTGCGCACGAATTACTGACCCGAAGGAACCCAACCCTGTTTCCTGGCCCCATGATCGTTTGGGGATGGAACGAGGAAACTCGGCATAAAGCAAAATTGATGTTGGATTTGGCGAAGGAAATTCCTGGATCGAATATCATTCCAATGCCGGATTATCGACCGATTTATCCCAAAATCGATCCGGAAGCCGTAATCAATCCCTGTCACCCGAATTTAACCATTCAGCATAACAAGATTCATGTATGCGCCCTTATCGGGGTTCACTGCCATTTTGCCAATATCACCCTAAAAATGATCCGGGCGAACACCAACTGCTACACTCAGGCTTGGTGTGCCTATGACGGACATGAGGACGCCCTATTGTCCCTCCGGGATTTGGATTCTGAAAAATTACTACTAATTACTGCAGCGATTAAAAAAGCCAAGAAATCCTTAACTCCCTGGGCTTTAACTCCAGAGGGCAAGGAAGAACTGGAAGAAATCCGATACAACAAGGAAAGACTCAAAGCACAGACCAAGGAAAATGCGACTCTGTTTATGGGAGAACTCCACCAGGGCCTCGACGAGAATCAGGAATAATTTTAAAGGCCCGCCTTTTGGCGGGCCTTTTTTTCATCACTATCCCCGAATTATCATTTTTAAAAACTTGCGACTTATATCGCCCCCCTCCTCCAAGCAATCGTACTTACTTTATTTTTATATGAAAAAACAATAGGTTATCATCGCCTGCCCCCCTCATCCCAGTCTCTTCTTTTTCAATTGACAGCCCCTGATTTACCCCTTAGCCTGAATTCAAACAACAGTTATTGTGATCTTTTAAGCCTTTGTTTTTGAAAGGTCTCCCACTCATGCGGAGACCACTCTAGCAGGAGAAAACGGATGCGTGTTTTAGTAATTGACGATTTCAAACCCATACGCTCACTTATGGCTAAAATCCTTGCAGACATAGGGTTTACAGTTGATGAGGCCGCCAATGGATTAGAGGCTTTGGATTTGATCAAAAAAGAAAAGATTAGCTTGGCTCTGGTCGATTGGAACATGCCGGAAATGAACGGTTGTGAGTTTGTCCAAGAGGTCCGCAAAGACAGCGCCTACAAAGATATGCGAGTGATAATGGTGACTGCAGAAACCGCTATGAACAAGATAGCGGAGGCTTTAGAGGCAGGAGCGGATGAATATATCATGAAGCCTTTTTCTAAAGAAATGATTGTTGAAAAACTAGCCCTCATGGGTATTAATATCCCCACAGCACCTAAATAAAATCTCATTGGCGGGACGTGAGAGATTACCGCTTATCAATGATATTCGAGTTCTTTTAAAACACCAGCATCCAGACAACCGCAATAATCTAGTCAAGTGTCACTATAAAATAATGCCTATCTCTAATAGCGATTTTAATTTTATTCGGGAATTGGTTTTTGAGCACTCCGCCATTGTCCTTGAAGACGGGAAAGAATATTTGGTCGAGTCCCGTCTCGGGCCAATAATCAAAACCGAAGGTTTTGATACCATCGACCAACTCGTTAAGACCCTTCGCAAGAATCCCAGCAATGGTCTTCAATACAAAGTAACCGAAGCTTTAACCACTAACGAAACATCTTTTTTCAGGGACATCCACCCCTTTGAAACTCTTAAGAACATCATCCTGCCCGAATTAATTAAAACCCGTCAAAGCACAAAAGAATTGAATATTTGGTGCGCCGCCAGCTCCAGCGGTCAGGAACCTTATTCAATAGCCATGCTTATCCAGGAAAATTTTCCGACATTATTCAATTGGAAAATAAACTTCATCGCAAGCGATATCTCCGAGAAAATGCTTAACCGGTGCCGATCAGGAACGTTCAACCAGATCGAAGTGAACCGCGGTCTTCCTGCTGCACTCTTGATCAAATACTTCGACAAAAACGGACCTGTATGGTCCATCAAAAAAGAACTCCGAGAGAGGATTGATTTTCAACATATCAACCTATCCGGGGAATTGCCCTATCTTCCTAAAATGGACATAATCTTCCTACGGAATGTTTTGATTTATTTTGATATTGGAATGAAAAAGAAAGTTCTGAAACAACTTAGAACTGTTCTTAAACCGGACGGTTATTTGTTTTTAGGCGGTGCGGAAACCACACTCAACTTAGATGAATCTTACACACGCATGGGTGTTAAATATTCAGGTTGCTACCGTTTATTAAGAGGGTAAAGAGTTATGGCCATGGGATGCGAAGCAGAGATCAGTCAATTTGTAAGGGATACCTGGTCCTCACTTTTAGGCATGAAGGCTTCTCCTACCGACAAACCCTTTGTGCCAAACGGCAAAGATAATACGCTGGCGGGATGCGTTCAAATTACAGGGGAATGGCAGGGAACCATTACACTTTACGCTCCTGAAGAAATCGGCAAGAAGGTTGCCTCGGCTATTTACGGTCTGGATGAAGTTGAAGTCAGCGACCAGCAGATTCAGGATGTTATAGGAGAAGTCGCTAATATCCTTGCGGGCAATATCAAATCTCTTTTCCCTCCCCCTTGCTCCCTATCCCTGCCTTCCGTGATCGTAACTGATTACAATCTTCATCCGACAGGAAGCCAAACGTTAACAGCTGTAAATTTTGATTGTGAGGGTCTGGCTTTTCTTGTGGTCATACTTCAGGAAAATGCTAAATGATCAATCTCAGGAAGGTTATTTCTTTTTCAGGCCCAAGTGGTTTTTAAATTCCTCTTCTACCTTTTCCGTGTCGTCGGTGTTTAACAGTACCAAGTTGTGGAGGTGTTCATAAGCCTCAAGATTGACCTCGGTAAACATCAGCGCTATTCCTTCATCAGTGATTCTCTGGACCCTACCCTTGACTTTAATGTCCACAGGTGGATTCTGGCCATCCAAAATTAAATGAATCTCACATTCTGTCCCCACGGTCCAATCGGCCTTGCCCTTCACAAATAAACTCTTCATGCTGACATTGTGCATACCAATGAAAACCACCTCCTCACCCTTGGCATTAACTTTGGCAAGTACTTTGAGATCCACCCGGGAAAACTCTCTCTTGTTTTTCGAAGTTTTTTTATTCATAGCGCCTCTCTCAAGCTCGATTTATCTCAGAAATCATAGTTAACCCATTGTTTTTAATCAGCTTACTCAAATATCCCCTTAAAAACCGCCCTTACCTTACTTAAAATATTTTAAGACCCCACAGCTTGACTCTGCCTCCAGGGGATTTTATTTAACCCTGTAACATCAAATACCCAAAAAACAGTAACCACTTTAAATATAAGACTTAATACTAATATCGCATACTTTGAAAGGATTTACACTCATGGGAAAGATCATTGGAATCGATTTAGGGACCACCAATTCCGTGGTCGCCGTGATGGAAGGAAGTGAGCCGAAAGTCATAGTCAATGAAGAAGGCAACCAGACCACTCCATCCGTCGTGGCGTTTACCAAAGAAGGAGAAATTCTGGTGGGTCAAGTGGCCAAGCGCCAGGCCATTGCCAACCCTGAAAACACCATCTTTTCCGTGAAACGGTTCATGGGGCGGGGGTATGACGAAGTCAGCGAAGAAATGAAAATGGTTCCCTATAAAGTTGTAAAGGGTTCTAAACATGACGTGAAAATCGAGATTCAGGGCAAACAATACAGCCCGCCGGAAATTTCCGCCATGATTCTCCAAAAACTGAAAAAATCAGCCGAAGCCTATCTGGGAGAAACCGTATCGGAAGCGGTGATCACCGTTCCCGCTTATTTCAACGATGCTCAAAGACAAGCCACCAAGGATGCGGGGAAAATCGCGGGCCTCGACGTCAAACGAATCATCAACGAGCCCACGGCATCTGCCCTCGCCTACGGCCTGGATAAAAACAAAGATCATATGATCGCCGTTTATGACTTTGGCGGCGGCACGTTCGATGTCTCCATCCTGGAAGTGGGCGACAACGTTGTAGAGGTAAAAGCCACCAACGGGGATACCCATCTCGGCGGCGACAACCTTGATCAACGCGTTATCGACTGGCTGGTAACTGAATTCAAAAAGGATAGCGGAATTGATCTGTCCAACGACAGTATGGCTCTCCAGAGATTGAAAGAAGGAGCGGAGAAGGCCAAGATGGAGCTCTCCTCTACCAGTGAAACCGATATCAACCTCCCGTTCATCACCGCCGATCAAACGGGCCCCAAACATCTCAACTTAAAACTGTCTCGCGCCAAGTTCGAATCATTGGTGGACGATTTGCTGGATCGCACCAAAGCGCCCTGTAAAAAAGCCCTCAAAGATGCCGGACTGGATTCCGGCAAGATTCACGAGGCCATTCTGGTGGGTGGTTCTACACGGGTTCCAAAAGTTCAGGAAATCGTCAAGAACCTGTTCGGAAAAGAACCTCATCGCGGCGTCAATCCGGACGAAGTCGTAGCTCTGGGTGCCGCCGTACAAGCCGGTGTTCTTTCCGGTGACGTGAAAGACATCTTGTTGCTGGACGTCACTCCTCTTTCCCTGGGTATCGAAACCCTGGGCGGAGTCACCACTCGACTGATCGATCGCAACACCACTATTCCGACCCGCAAAAGCGAAACATTCTCTACCGCATCGGACAACCAACCGAGCGTCGAAGTCAACGTGCTTCAAGGGGAACGGGAAATGGCGAAAGACAACCGATCGCTGGGTAAATTTCATCTCGATGGGATTCCTGCCGCGCCCCGGGGCGTACCGCAGGTCGAAGTCACCTTCGACATCGATGCCAACGGTATCCTCCACGTGTCTGCGAAGGACAAGGGCACCGGCAAGGAACAGAAAATCACTATCACCGACAACACCGGTCTCAGTGACAGCGATATCGAAAACATGGTGAAGGATGCCGAATCCAATGCGGATGCCGATAAGGAACGGCGTGAAGCAATTGATGCCAAGAACCAGCTGGATTCCCTGATTTACAGCACCGAAAAAACCATTCGGGACAATAAGGAGAAGCTGGGCGAAGAAGACATCAAATCGGCAGAAGAAGCCATTGCCGAAGCCAAGAAGGTGTTGGAAGGTGAGGAACCTGATCTTGAGCAAATTAAAACTCAAACTGAAGCCTTGACTCAAGCTTCCCATAACCTGGCTCAAAAGATGTACACACAAGCCGAAGCCGAAGGAGGCCCCGAAGGAGGTCCTGAGGGCGGACCGGAAGGTGGCCCTGAATCAGGTGAAGGTGGCAGTGACTCCGGCAAGTCTGATGAAGATGTAGTCGACGCCGAATTTGAAGACGTCAGCAAAGAAAAGTAATTGCCAAGGCTGGTGGGTGTCTTAGAACATCGCTCCGGCTAGTATCGAGAAACCGGGTGTACCCGGTTTCTCACCTCCCTTAGAGGGTTTTCTCTCTACCAAGCGGGGAAGCTGGTTTACTGGCTTCCCCGCTTAATATTTATCTCGTATGCGGTGGACTTATGAGCAAGCCAAAAATCAAAGACAAACAGACTGAGAACCAGGAAACATCCAAGTTCACGGTCAGTGACCGGCGTCATTGGGCTCACGAAGATGAAGAAGGAAATTTGGGCGACGAACCCGAAGAACGTCTTCCCTCCTACGTCCAGCAATTAAAAGACCAGGCCGAAGCCAAAGACAAACAACTTCGGGAATATATTGCCGCCTACAAAGCCAAAACTGCAGAAATCGATGAAATCCGAATCCGGCTTCAAAAGGAAAACGAAAATCGACTCGATCAGATCAAGGCTGATTTCTTCAAAAAACTGATCCCCATTACGGATAATTTCAAAAGAGCAATCGATTCTGCTCAGTCCTCTGCCGACTACGAAAGTCTGAAACAGGGTATTGAAATGACGTACTCCCATCTGCTCAGCACTCTCAAGGAAAGCGGAGTTGAAACCATTTCAACGGCGAGACGCAAATTCAACCCCCAGACCGATGAAGCCTCTCTGACCGAGGACACCACCGACCCGGATAAAGATAATGATGTTGTGGAAGAACTCGAACCGGGTTACCTTTTTAAAGACAAACTACTCAAACCCGCCAAAGTTAAAGTGGCAAAACTAAAACAGTAAGGAGCTTGAGTGAAGCGAGATTATTATGAAGTCCTGAGTGTTGACCGTAATGCTTCCGAATCCGTATTAAAGAAATCTTACCGCCAAATGGCGCTCAAGTACCATCCAGACAAAAACCCCGGCAATAAAGAAGCCGAGGAAAAATTCAAGGAAGCCGCAGAAGCTTACGGAGTCCTAAGCGACTCGGAAAAAAGAAGCATTTACGATCAGTTTGGACACGAAGGCTTAAAAGGAAAAGGAGCGAGTGGATTCGGCGGGTTTGAAGACATCTTTTCCAACTTCGGAGACATCTTCGGTGATTTCTTTGGCGGAGGTGGTGGTGGCCAACAAACCGGCGCAGACTTACGCGCCGATGTCACCATCTCATTCGAACATGCCGCCTTCGGAACGGAGCAATCCGTGGAAGTCCGCAAACACGTACCCTGCCGAACCTGTAAAGGATCCCGATGCAAACCCGGCACTTCCCCCGATCATTGCCACACCTGCCGAGGTACCGGTCAGGTCGTACGTTCCCAAGGATTTTTCAGTTTACAAAGCCCCTGCCCTCACTGCCATGGAACCGGTCAAATCATTAAAGACCCTTGCCGAACCTGTCATGGAGAAGGCGTGGAAATCGACAAAAAAGAAATCTCGGTCAACATCCCAGCCGGTGTAGATGATGGCTCACGTCTTCGTCTTCGAGGTGAAGGCGAAGCAGGACCTGGAATGCCTGCTGGAGATCTTTATGTTTTTGTCCACGTCCAGGCTAACGAGTTTTTTCACCGCGAAGGTTTGGATATCTACAGCCAACTGAATATTTCTTTTTCACAAGCGGCACTCGGTGCGGAAATCGAAGTACCATTGCTCGACGGTAAAACCAAAGTGATCTCCATCACTCCGGGAACTCAATCCGGGGATCGCTATCGCATCCAGGGAGCCGGTATTCCGCAGATCAGAGGACACGGAAGAGGAGACCAGATCATCCAGCTGATTGTTGAGACTCCAAAAAAATTGAATAAAAGGCAAAAGGAACTTCTCCACGAACTCTCCGAAATCGTCGGCAAACCCGTCAAAGAAAAACTGAAAGGGATCTTTCAGCGCCTGAAATTTTAGCTTCATTAACCACTCTGTTTTAGGTGATCTCACCTAAAACAGAGTGGTTAATATAGAAATCCTCCCCTTTTAATGTTCCGCTTACCAATTATTATCAGCAAACCCCCTTTTTTAGTTCGATATCAACAAAACAATTTTGGTATCATGCCCGCTTAAACACGATTTCAACGTTTGCAATAATCGAAAGATTTAAAACATAACCATGACGGAAAACTCCATTTTACTTATAGATGATGAAAAAGTTCTTTTGGAAACGGTTAGCGATGACCTCAAAGAGAGCGGTTATAAGGTCACCACAGCGGAGTCGGGCCAAGAAGGTCTGCGAAGTTTCGAAAAGCTTCAGCACGATCTTGTAATCATCGATTTAAAAATGGAGGGCATGGGCGGTCTGGAAGTGTCGCGGGAAATAAAAAAATTGAACCCTGAAACTCCGGTTATGATTTTAACGGGTTATGGGTCCATGGAAACCGCGATTGAAGCTTTACGCCTGGACTTGGACGATTATGTTTTGAAGCCGGTTAACCGGGACGATTTATTTGAAAAAATCACTCTTTGTTTAGAAAAAAAGAACAACTCGCACCCAAGTAATCCCAAACCTACCTTTGCACAAAAATTAAAACTGGATGAGGCGGGACTCACCCGGCGGGAAAAAGAAGTTGTCCAGCTTGTAGCCAAGGGTTACAATGACAACGAAATCGCAAAAATGCTAGTCATCAGTTCCTTCACCGTTAAGTTCCATCTGAAACGCATCTTCAAAAAACTGGGCATCCACAAACGCGTGGAGCTTATCGTCTCCCTCGGAAAATAACGCAACTCTCCAATCGAAACTTCAAGAGATTTGTTCGTACGGCTTTGAACAAAGCCTGCGCAACCTGGAGAGGTCTTATAGAAATTCGCTGTGAGGCAGGAAAGTAGAGCCCATGATGTATTCGTCCACGGAACGTGCAGCTTCGCGGCCTTCGGCAATCGCCCAGACCACCAACGACTGACCACGCGTCATATCCCCCGCCACAAACACACCCTCCACGGTAGTCATCTTCTTGTCATCGCAGGAAACGTTGCCGCGCCCGTCCAAACCCAGTCCCATTTCCATAACCAGTCCTTCATGCACGGGATGCACGAACCCCATCGCCAGCAATACCAGATCGACATCTAACGTGAACTCGGAACCAGGAACCTCTTCCAATGGACGACGACCGGTTTCAGAATCCGGTTCTCCAAACTGGACTTTAACGGCATGGACTTGTGTCACTTGACCGTCTTTACCGGAGAATTTTTGGGTCGAGATATTGTATCGGGTGACCTGCTCCTGCGCCTCTTCATGGGAAGAAGTGATGCGTAACGTCGCCGGCCATTGCGGCCAGGGATTATTGGAGGCTCTCTCCTCAGGCGGTTGGTCCAGCAGTTCAAACTGATACACTTTTTTTGCACCCTGCCGTAAAGACGTCCCCAGACAATCCGAACCTGTATCCCCGCCGCCAATAATGAGTACGTTTTTATCCTTGGCGGTTATGGCAATATTCTCGGGAATGGAATCACCCTCGTTGCGCTTGTTCTGTTGCGGAAGAAAATCCATCGCAAAGTGCACGCCGTCCAACTCGCGCCCAGGTACCGGCAACTCCCGCGGCTTCTCGGACCCACAACACAGAATGACCGAGTCGAAATTATCCCGCAGTTCTTTGCCTGGCAAGTTGATCCCGACATGCGAATTGGGTTTGAAAATAACCCCCTCCGCTTCCATCAAATCAATCCGGCGTTTTACGATTCTTTTTTCCAGCTTGAAGTTGGGAATACCATACATCAAAAGCCCGCCAATGCGATCCGCCTTCTCATAAACCGTCACCGTATGACCGACACGATTCAATTGATCCGCCGCCGCCAACCCCGCAGGACCGGAGCCCACCACCGCTACTTTTTTACCGGTTCGCTTTTTAGGTGGGTTCGGTTGCATCCAGCCATTCTCAAATCCCTTTTCCGCAATGATCTCTTCAATGTTGCGAATTGCTACTGGCGGCTCGGTGATGCCCAGCACGCAAGCCCCCTCACAGGGAGCAGGACAGATGCGTCCGGTAAACTCGGGAAAATTATTGGTGCTGAGGAGCAGGGATAACGCCTCTTCCCACTCGTTGCGGTACACCATATCGTTCCAGTCGGGGATGGCATTGCCCAACGGACACCCGGTATTGCTCTGACAGAACGGCACACCGCAATCCATACAACGCGCGCCCTGTTCCTGATACTTTTCGACCGGGAACGGCTGATAGACTTCTTTCTGATCTTTCAGCCGGTCGCTGACCGGACGAGACTTCGGGGTCTCCCTTGGATTTTCGATAAACCCTTTAATCGCACCCATCAAGCCACCTCTTCCAATAGTTTCTTTTTACGCTCTTCCAGAACCCGCCGGTAATCGGTCGGGTACACTTTTACGAACTTGGGAAGCATCGTTTCCCAATCAGCCAGAATTTTTTCGGCGACTGTGCTTCCTGTCAGCTTTTGATGCTCTGCAATCAGGCTTTTCAGTTCAGTAACATCTTCTTCCTCTTCAACAGGCAGAAGGTCCACTCCACTTTTGTTGCAATGGATATCAAACTGTCCCTCACGGTCCAGCACGTAGGCAATACCGCCGCTCATTCCAGCGGCAAAGTTGCGGCCGGTATCACCCAGCACCACCACACAACCGCCAGTCATGTATTCACACCCGTGGTCGCCCACGCCCTCGACAACCGTTTGCGCTCCACTGTTGCGAACCGCGAAGCGTTCCCCGGCGATGCCGCGGAAAAAGGCTTGCCCGGCAATCGCACCGTATAAGGCCACATTACCAATGATGATATTTTCTTCGGGAATGATGGGGGATTCCTCTGCGGGCGACACGACCACATGACCGCCGGAAAGACCTTTTCCGACATAATCGTTGGCGTCACCGCGTAGAGTAAAGGTCACCCCCGGGGCTAGAAATGCACCAAAACTTTGTCCTGCCGAGCCTTTGAAATCGATTCGGATAGTATCTTGCGGTAAACCCTCTTCCTGGTACCGTTTCGAAATTTCATAACTCAACATGGCGCCGGTGGCCCGGTCCACGTTGCCGATCAGAGTGGCCACCCGAACCGGTTTTTGATGCTCAATCGCCGGCTGGCACTCCAGAATCAGTTTGCGATCAAGATGCCCTTCGCCGATATCTCCGCTCAAGTCCTGAGTACACACATTGCGGATGGCCACATCCGAACTCACATCCGCTTTGAACAATATTTTTGTAAAATCGAGACCTTTGGATTTCCAGTGGTCAATGGCGTCGTCCATTTCCAAAAGATCAGCCATCCCAATCATTTCTTCAAATTTTCGAAATCCCAGTTCAGCCATCAATTCCCGCACTTCCTGGGCAATGAACTGGAAAAAATTCACCAGGTATTCCGGCTTACCGGAAAACTTTTTGCGCAGTTCAGGGTCCTGCGTCGCCACACCTACCGAACAGGTATTGAGATGGCATTTGCGCATCATGATGCATCCCATGGTAATGAGGGGTGCCGTGGAAAATCCGAACTCGTCAGCTCCCAGCAAGGCGCCAATCACCACATCCCGCCCGGTTTTCAATTGACCATCCACCTGCACCCGGATCCGCCCGCGTAAATCGTTTATCACCAACACCTGCTGAGTCTCGGAAAGGCCCAACTCCCAGGGCAGGCCGGCATATTTGATCGACGTCTGCGGAGATGCACCGGTTCCGCCGTCGTGACCGGCAATGAGAACTCCCTCGGCCCGCGCCTTGGAGACACCTGCGGCAATGGTACCCACTCCCGCCTCGGCCACCAGCTTGACGCTGACATCCGCTTCCGGATTGGCACTGTGCAGATCGAAAATCAATTGTTGGAGATCTTCGATCGAATAAATATCGTGATGCGGCGGCGGCGAAATCAATCCCACTCCCGGTGTGGAGTGCCGGATCTTCGCAATGTATTCGGATACCTTATGGCCCGGCAACTGCCCGCCCTCTCCCGGCTTTGCCCCCTGGGCGATTTTGATCTGCAACTCGTCGGCATTGGTCAGATAATGACTGCTCACGCCAAACCGGCCGGAGGCCACCTGCTTGATCTTACTGCGTCGTGAATCGCCGTTGGCATCTGGAGTGTACCGGACCGAGTCCTCGCCGCCTTCACCGGTATTGCTTTTGCCTCCCAGGCGATTCATGGCAATGGCCAGGGTTTCATGCACCTCGCGGGAAATCGACCCGATGGACATCGCTCCGGTGCAGAATCGTTTGGTGATATTTTCGACCGGCTCCACCTCTTCGATCGGAATCGACTTTCGTTTTTTAAACCGGAATAATCCACGCAGGGTACAGTCGCGGGTATTCTGATCGTCACTGATCTGCGAAAATTTCTTAAACAATGAATAATCACCCGACCGGGTGGCATGTTGCAACATGGCCACAAAGTTGGGATTCATCATGTGTTTTTCATGGCCGCGCCGCCAATGATACTGCCCACCGGGATCCAACTCCGGACGGATGATTTTCGACCGCTCGTAGGCGTTGGTATGACGCACCAGGGTTTCCCGCGCGATAACTTCCAACCCGACGCCGCTGATGCGTGAAGGCGTTCCGGTAAAATAGCGGGAGGTCACAGAATCGTTCAGACCGACCGTCTCGAAAATCTGCGCACCCCGGTAACTCTGGATAGTGGAGATTCCCATTTTCGCGGTGATCTTGAACAAGCCTTTACGGGTGGCCTTGATAAAATTCTGAATTCCTTTCTCAAAACCTATGTCCTTCACATACCGGCCTTCGCGAATGATCTGTTCAATCGTTTCGTAGGCCATATAGGGGAAAATACCGCCTGCGCCGTAACCGATCAATAACGCAAAGTGCATCATCTCGCGTGCTTCACCCGTCTCGATAACCAGCCCAACCCGGGTGCGGGTGCGCTCTCGTAACAAATGATGGTGCACGGCGGCGGTGGCTAACAGACTGGGGATTGCCGCATGGTTTTCATCGACTCCACGGTCCGACAAAATCAAAATCGTCGCACCGCCTTCCATCGCCTCAGAAGCCTGATCGCATAAATTCTCAAGGGCCTTTTCCATGCCCTCCTCCCCTTCCGCTACCGGGAACAGCATGGAGAGCGTGACGGGTTTTAAATCTTCCTGATTCAGCAATCTGATTTTTTCGAATTCCTCCGGAGTCAGAAGCGGATGTTTCAATTTCAATTTCCGGCAATGCTCTGGCGTTTCCGATAATAAGTTGCGCTCTTTCCCCAGTGTGACTTCCATCGACATAACCAGCTCTTCTCGAATGGAATCAATCGCCGGGTTGGTCACCTGCGCGAACAGTTGCTTGAAATAGTTGAACAGCATCTGCGGCTTTTCCGAACGCACCGCCAGCGGAGCGTCGTTGCCCATGGAACCGGTAGCCTCCTGCCCGGCGGAGATCATTGGAGCCATAATGATTTTTAAATCCTCGTTGGTGTAACCGAAGGCAATCTGCTGGGCTAAAGGGTCCTTAATTTTTTCGGGTCGCGATTTGGGATCGGGCAGATTCTCGATATTGACCTGCTGGTCCTTCACCCACTGTCCATACGGTTTCCGGTTGGCTAAATGGGATTTGATCTCCTGGTCGGCGAGAATCCGTCCCTCTTTGAGATTGACCAGGAACATCTTGCCCGGCTGGAGACGGCCCTTCTTGATGATCCGCGATTCCTCGATGGGCAGAACACCCACTTCCGATGCCATGACCACCAGATCGTCACTCGTTACAATGTAGCGGGAAGGTCGCAGGCCGTTGCGATCCAGAACAGCACCGATCACATCGCCATCGGTGAAGGTGATGGATGCCGGACCATCCCACGGCTCCATCATCGACGCGTGGTATTCGAAGAACGCGCGTTTGTCTTCGCTCATGGTTTCGTGTCCGCTCCACGGCTCGGGAATCATCATCATCACTGCCTGCGGCAAAGACCGTCCGGTTTCTACCAAAAATTCCAACGCCTGATCGAAGTCGGCGGAATCACTGCCACCCGGCGGAATGACGGGCAGGATTTTCTCCACATCGTCAAACAAATCACTTTCGAACATGGATTCGCGCGCCACCATCCAATTCTTGTTGCCGCGGATGGTATTGATTTCCCCGTTGTGTGCAATCATACGCATGGGTTGAGCACGTCCCCAGGAAGGAAACGTATTTGTGCTGTAACGCGAATGCACCAGCGCCAGTGCCGACGTCATCAATGGATCCTGAATATCGAGGTAATACTTCTCGACCTGCGGCGCCATCAACTGGCCCTTATAGATGAACGTTTTGCTGGAAAGACTGCAGATGTAATAGGACTCGTAAAGTTCCCCCAGACCTGAGGCACGGATGGCCTGACCCGCTTGCTTGCGAATCACATAGAGCTTGCGCTCAAAAATTTCCTGATCCTCAATGTCCCCGGCTCCAATGAAAATCTGGCGGATATCCGGTTCGACCTGACGGGAAGTTTCGCCAATATGGGTATTGTCGACCGGTACCTTGCGCCATCCAAGCATTTCCAGCCCTTCCCGGGCGGTCGCCTGCTCGAAGATATCCATCAACTGCTGGCCACGTTCGTCCCGAGGCAAAAAGACCAGGCCAGTGCCATATTTGCCTTCAGCAGGTAGCGGAATTCCGATCTTTTTGCATTGAACCTTGAACAGCTCATGAGGGACCTGAATCAAAATACCGGCACCATCTCCGGTCAACGGATCGGCCCCTACAGCGCCTCTATGCTCCAGGCGATTCAGTAAGTCCAAACCCTGGCGAATAATGCTATGAGACTTATCTCCCTTCATATGGGCGATAAAGCCGACACCACAGTTTTCTTTCTCATTGGTAGGATCATAAAGACCCTGTTTTTTAGGATACTTTTCTATATTCATATAGGTATGTGTATTGGATGATTGCGGAATCCTGAAATTCTATAGAGATTTCTACCAAAATCAAGGCCAGTCTGGTTTTTGTCCAGCGGGATAATATAAAGCAAATGCTATGCCAAACTATTAAGCCACTAATTTATAATAAGTTACGAAACACACCCAAGAACTGTGTGTATTTATCACTATTATTAGTGTTAATTTATTACTCAATATGGCTTAGCGTTACATAAACCTGAAATATCAAGTACATAGGAAGCCTTTGTTTTTAATATATTTTAGATTCCCATTCTGGTAAAAAGGTTTACAGTGGAATGCAGGCGGACATAAACCGCAGTCGCCCGGATTTTCTCTGGTTGAGCAATCCGACTCAACTCTTATCACCCGTTTCCCAGCGGATTCCTCAATTTAAATCACAGCGCGTTTTTGAATAATCGATACCGAATTTTTGGAGGTTTATTATGATTGTCGGCGAAGTCATGTCGAAGAAATTGATCACCATTAAAAAAACCGATTCCCTGAAAAAGGCACAGGATATTTTAGTGGAAAAATCCATCCGCCATCTGCCGGTAATGGACGGCACAGAACTCATGGGAATCATCACCGAAAGCGATATCCGTAGCGCTTTTATCGGCAAAGGAGCCAAAACAAATTCTGGGAAAATCCATGAGTTGAATCCGGCCAAAATGAAGGTGTCCAGTCACATGACTCGCGACCCGATGGTGGTTACGCCGGAAACTCATATCGAGGACGCGGCGCTGATCATCTACAAATATAAAATCGGCGCCCTGCCGGTGATCAAGCGAAACAAACTGGTGGGTATCATTTCCATTATGGATATCCTGGGAATATTTGTCGACTTGATGGGTATACTTCATTCCAGTTCGCGAGTCGACGTGGTGATGGACAAGGATCCCAAGAATTTTGAAAAGGTATCGAATATCTTTCACAAGGAAGATCTGAATATCATCAGTGTCGGTATGGCGCCCCACGGAGATGGTGGCAAAAAACAGGTGTATTTTTTCCGCCTCGATTTATGCGACACGGCAAACGTCGTCAAAAAAATTGAAAAAGCCGGATATAAAGTCATCAGCGCGATCAATTAATTTCGGCCAACTCCCAACAGCGGGTTTCATCTGGCCCATACCCAGACAATCCCATGCCAGTCGATAAAATCTATGTACTCGACACCACGTTAAGAGACGGCGGCCAGTGCCGGGGCAAAGCGCTCTCTCCCGAAGAAAAGCTGAAGGTGGCGCACCAGCTGGCGCGGCTTCGGGTGGACGTGATCGAATGCGGTTTCCCCGCCACATCGTCGGACGATTTTGATTCACTAAAGTTGATCGCTGGTGAAATCAAGGGGTGTATGATCGCCGGTTTGGCCCGGGCCACGGAAGAGGATATTGAAAAGGTCGCCCGCGCCCTCGAAAAAGCGGAATCGCCCCGAATCCACCTTTTCGTTTCCACATCTAAAATAAAAGCCAAAACCACCTCCGCGACGCAGAGAGAAGAAGTTATACGCACGGCGGTGACAGCGATTGGGCAGGCTAAAAAGTATTTTGAGGATATCGAATTTTCTCCGCATAACGCCACACGAATGGACAAAGATTTCCTCATGGAAATCAGTACAGCAGCTATTGATGCCGGAGCCACCACCCTTAATATTTCCGATACCGTCGGATATGCCGTTCCCGATCAATTTGGCGGATTGATCCAATCACTCCGACAGCACGTATCGAATATTGATCAGGCGATCCTCAGCGTGCATTGCCACAACGATCTGGGCATGGCAGTGGCCAATTCTCTCGCCGCTATTCAGGCGGGAGCGCGGCAGGTGGAATGCACTATCAATGGTATCGGTGAACGGGCGGGCAACGCGGCGATGGAGGAAATCGTCATGGCTCTCCGCACCCGGCGCGACGTTTTTGGGATGGATTGCGCCATCGACTCCCGTCAAATCATGAGTACCAGCCGCATGGTCAGCGAAATCACCGGCTACCCGGTGCCCCGCAACAAGGCCATTGTGGGCGCGGAGGCCCTGGACTATGATACAGGAATGTTTCAAAGCGGCTTTTCTAAACAGGAAAGCTATGAGATGATAAAAACCGAAGATATCGACTCACAATAACAACCACTCAACGGAGGTTACGAACCCGAACCATGCAACCGGAACGACTCATTATATTCGACACCACTTTAAGAGATGGGGAACAATGCCCCGGCGCCAGTATGAACAACAAGGAAAAGCTGGAAATCGCGCGGCAGTTGTCTCTATTGAAAGTGGACGTCATTGAGGCAGGCTTTCCGGCCGCATCTCCCGGTGATTTCGAATCGGTCCAGCAGATCGCAAGCGAGATCAAAGGTTCTTCCGTGGCGGGTCTCGCCCGCGCTCTCGAAAAAGATGTTGAAGCGGCGGCACGTGCCCTCGAAAAAGCGGAATCGCCCCGCATCCATATATTTCTGTCGACCTCCAAACTGCACCGCGACCACAAACTGCTCAAAGGCAAGGATGAGGTCATCCGGATGGCAGTCGACGCTGTGAAGTTTGGCCGCAAGTTCTGTGACGATATAGAATTCTCTCCAGAGGACGCTTCGCGCACGGAGCCGGATTTTCTCGCCGAAGTGGTGGAAGCGGTGATCGATGCTGGTGCGGGCACGGTGAACATTCCCGATACAGTCGGCTATTCGGTGCCGTCCCAGTTCGGTCAAATCATCCGCTCCTTGAAACAGAACGTGCCCAACATCGAACAGGCAATCATCAGTGTGCATTGTCATAACGATCTCGGTATGGCGGTGGCGAATTCACTCGAAGCCGTTAAGGAAGGCGCACGACAGGTGGAGTGCACCATCAACGGCATCGGCGAGCGTGCTGGCAACGCGGCGATGGAAGAGATTGTCATGGCACTCAAAACGCGCAAAGATTTTTTCGGTATCGATACACGCCTCGACACCCGGCACATCATGGCCTGCAGTCGGCTGGTGAGCAGTCTCACCGGCTTCTTCGTGCAACGCAACAAAGCCATCGTCGGCAAAAATGCGTTTGCGCACGAGTCCGGCGTGCACCAGGACGGCTACCTCAAGAAGAGGGATACTTACGAGATTATGAATCCGCAGGATATCGGACTCGAAAGCGCCGAGCTGGTACTGGGAAAACATTCCGGCAGGAACGCATTATCGAAAAAAATCGAGGCAATGGGCTATCAGGTGACGCAGGAGGATCTTGATCGTGTATTCGCCGGCTTCAAATCTCTGGCGGATCAGAAGAAGGAAGTGTTCGATGAGGATATCGTCGCGCTGATCCAGAAACGGAGATTCACTGATGAGGAGCTGAACACCTACACGCTGGAAAAAGTTCAGGGAACGTTTGAAAGCGGTACCACGCCCGGCGCAACGGTCACCTTGAAAAGCCGCGACGGTAAAGTGCATACAGAGATCGGCCAGGGTGACGGACCGATCGACGCCATGTACAACGCCATCGACCACATCACCGGGATGACCTGCAAACTGATTGATTATCAGGTGATGGCGAAGACCCGCGGCAAGGATGCACAGGGAGAAGTCACCGTGCGCGTGCGTCACGAAAACCGCGAGGTCCTCGGCAAGGGCACCGGCGTGAACACAGTGGAAGCCAGCGCCGAGGCCTACGTCAACGCCATCAATAAACTGCTGATCAAAACCAAATCCGGTCCGGTGGGCGGCGAAGAAATCCAGGGGCCCTGATCGTTCACTCACATTCACACATCAATCCTGTCAGGGCGACTCGTGCGGGTCGCCCTGATTGCGTTTAGGCGCGACCACTTCGCATATGGCTAATAAAAAAAAAGATACTCTATTCAAAAAATCTACCGCCCCCGGTAAATTCGAGTTCAACGAACCGGTGGCGCGTGTGTTCGATGACATGCTGGAGCGGAGCATTCCGTTCTATAAAGAGTGCCAGCGGATGGTGATCGATCTCGCCCTGCACTTCGCGCAAAAGGATTCGGCAGTGTACGATCTCGGATGCTCCACCGGAACACTTTTGCATCACCTTGTCAAAGCTATCCCACCAACGCAAAAAATTCGGTTTGTGGGACTTGACAATTCTGACGCCATGCTGAAAAAAGCGCGTGGCAAACTGAAGGGCCATTTAAAACGGTGTGATCTTGTGGAAGCCGATCTGGAAGGCGATTTCGAATTGGCTGATGCCAGCGTGGTGATTATGAATTACACCCTGCAGTTCCTGCCACCGAGGCGACGGGCGGCCATGCTGAAAAAGATTTATCAAGGATTGCGCCCTGGCGGCGGTCTGATCCTCATCGAAAAAGTACGGGGGGAATCGGATGGCCTCAACGATTTGTTCATCGAAGAATACCACGCCTACAAACACCGTCAGGGCTACTCGAAACTGGAAATCGCCAAGAAACGGGAAGCCTTGGAAAAAGTGCTGACCCCCCTGAAACCGGGAAAAAACCGGGGTTTGCTGGAGACAGCCGGATTCCGCCAGGTGGATATCTTCTTCAAATGGTTCAATTTCGCGGGATTTCTTGCCATCAAGCCAGGAAAAAGGCGGAGTTGATGCATCCGGCGCTTGCGAAGGCTTTAAAAAAACGATATAAATAAGGTATTCTTATCAGCTTTCAGAGGTCGAAATTATGCCGCAGTACGATCACACCTGCAAGAAATGCAAACACGACTTTATCGTGGAAATGAAGATGTCCGAAGTGGGCGAGAAGGAAGTGAAGTGCCCCAAGTGCAAGAAGTCGAAAGATGTAACGCGCAACGTGACGAACAACTCTTTCCAGTCCGAAAGCATCAACCGTTACGTGTGGGACAAAAGTTAAGCCGAGTTCGCTTTCGGATCATACACACATAAAATATTCGGGATGTAGCGCAGCCTGGTAGCGCACCTCGTTCGGGACGAGGGGG
>JAJDBJ010000079.1 GCA_029261395.1 Nitrospinaceae bacterium | reverse complement strand
CCCAGTCCTCGCTCGATACGTCGTGACCCATCACCACCCCCCGGCTCCCCCATGCTTCCGGAGAAAAACCCGAGGGCTTGATCACCAATTCCCGCTCTTTCTGAGTCAGGGAATACAGGTCCTGCCATTCATTGATAGGATTCCCTTTGACCCTCAAATTGGGAATCACCGCATGAGGGGGCAACGGCCTGTTGTCCAACACCCATGTGTTTGGAATTAGATGTGCCAAAAGCGCAAAGGTTTCAATTCCCAGCGCTTTTTCCCACCAGGAAATGAGCGCCGGATGGTGCAGCAGAGCAAAACTCAGCTTTTCTTCCAGATGCGGCTTATAGGGCGGGGTTGTACGGACGCGGCCCTTTTTATTACTGAACATCAACAATTCCACCTTGGGGATGTTTTTGAGGTCGAACAGCTCATAGAACCGGTACAAAACCTCAATCGGCACCTCCTGTCCACCATCCATGACAAACAATCCCTCTTCCTTGAATAGAATTTCGCGCGGATGCACCACATAAACGGGTAACCCCTGCTTTTTCAGGGTATCTCCCAGGAAGACCATCTCGCTCCAGTAGTCGCGGGCCTCATCGGAAACTACAATCGCGGTGGCACAGCCTTTCTCCCCGGCGACGGATTCGATCATTTGATAGAACAGCGCAGGAATGCCCCCTTCCGCCGCCCCGATAATCTGCCGATCATCCCGGGCGTAGAGATTCATTAATTGCGAAGTCAGCCCGAACCCCCCCGGCACCGAGTCCAGCTCCGTCACAGCAAATCCATCTTCCTTGACAATCACATCAGGTCGAATGATCCCCGGAAGCTGGGCTTTGAACCGCTTCATGCGGCTGTATTCCACCAGCTCCGCCGGTTTTCCGCAGTCCATATAATCAGCCACCCAGGCGGGCACCCGGCCCTTCACGCTGTCAAAGTACAATTGATTGAGTGCCGTATAGAATTTCAGCAGATGCTGGCCGAGATCCTGGAAAAAAGCCGCATCATTGGGAGAGAGGTGAAACGGATCGGGAGAAATACGCCAGATATTGTCGCCGTCGCCCGCCTGTTGGGAATACAGGCCGGACTCCATCAGCGAGTTCTGGATGTCAGCGCAAATGTGATCGGGGCTGGCAATCATAGGTTCAGGTTAACATGAATGAGTCAACGATTCAGGTGAAACAGATCAAGTGTCTTATAGAGATGCAAGCCTCGCCATAAAGTTGCAGAAAACTACGATCGGCCTGAATACGGCAAAGGTAGTCGAGATTAAACCTTTCATCCGCCCTATCAAACAGTGCTATAATCCAGAGCATTATAACGCAATTGAGGCCCACGTGGAAAACCCTGACCGGCCCCCGACATCCCTGAAAACCATCTCGCTGTTTCCCCTGCCCAACTCTGTTTTTTATCCCGGCACCGTTCTACCACTCCATATTTTTGAGGAACGTTACCGGCAAATGATTGGCGACGCCATCGACTCCGGGCAATGGGTCGGCATGGTACTCCTGAAACCGGGATTTGAAGAAGAATACGCCGGATCGCCGGAGATTCATCCCGTCGGATGCGCGGGCAGCCTCGATCACTGGTCCAAACACGACGACGGCAAGTACGATATCGTCCTGCGCGGGCAAAGTCGGTTCCGGGTCATTCGCGAGGTGGGGGACACTCTCTACCGCCAGGCCGAAGTCGAACTACTCAACAACGTCAACGATCAGGCCATCGACCCTTCCTCCGAACTGTACAAACAACTGATCGGGAAATTCCACGCCTTCACCAGCCAACTACCGCTCGACAACGCGCAGAAAGTGGAAATGGACCTGCAGGATTGTAAAATGCTGAGCGAGGCAGTCGACCGCGTCGCCTACTTTTTCGATCAACCCCTCACCGACCGGCAAAACTTTCTGGAAGAACTGGACGTGATGAAACGCTTCCAGCAGGTTCACGATCTAATCGACCTCAAACAACGCATCGTCCAGCAGTCCGCCCTCTTCTCCAAAAAGGGAATCGATTCCCGGTTAAACTAACTGAGTAAAGTAAATTAAGCTCGCCCTACCATACCGCCGTACTCAATACCCGTAAGATCAGCCATGTCTTTTTTCCAGGTGGTGAGGTCGCCCGCATTGAACTGGCTGAAATGCGTATGACCGCACGCCCGCGCCAGGACCTGCATCAATTCTACCGACGCAGTAAAAAAATTATTCAGCCGCTTCGCAGATTCCTGCACATCCAATCGTTCACGCAGGTGTTCCTTTTGCGTCGCGATCCCCACCGGACAGTTGTTGGTGTGGCACGCCCGCATGGCAATACACCCGATCGCCTGGATCGCGGCGTTGGAAACGGCGATGGCATCGGCCCCCATCGCCAGCGCTTTCGCAAAGTCAGCCGGCACACGCAGGCCGCCAGTGATGACCAACGAAATGTCCTTGCGGTCCAGCCGATCCAAGTGATGCCGTGCCCGTGCCAGAGCCGGGATCGTGGGCACGGAGATGTGGTCGCGGAAGATCAACGGCGCGGCACCGGTGCCGCCCCCGCGTCCATCCAGAATGATGTAATCGACTCCTACTTCCAGTGCTGCGTCGATGTCTCTCTCAATATGCTGGGCCGATAATTTGTAGCCGATGGGAATGCCACCCGTCGCCTCCCGCACCTCTGTAGCAAAGGCTTTTATCGGTTTGATATCTTTCCAGTCAGGGAACCGTGGAGGAGATACCGCTGGCTCACCTTCGTTCAGGCCGCGCACCACGGCAATCTTGCCTTTCACTTTATCACCCGGCAGATGTCCGCCGGTGCCCGTCTTCGCGCCCTGTCCGCCTTTGAAATGAAATGCCTGACAACGTTGCACCTTGTCCATGGAATACCCGAACCGGCCCGAAGCCAGCTCATAAAAATAACGACTGTTCGCCGCCTGCTCTTCCGGCAGCATCCCACCTTCGCCACTGCAGATACCGGTTCCTGCCAACTCGGCACCCATCGCCAGAGACACCTTGGCTTCTTCCGACAACGCACCGAAACTCATATCGGAAACGAACAGGGGAATTTTCAACGTCAGCGGTTTTTTGGCATTGGGACCGATAATCACTTCCGTACCCACCGGGTCATCGTCCAGCAAAGGCACCGTGGCCAATTGAGCCGTAACAAACTGAATGTCGTCCCATAGCGGAAGCTCATCGCGTGGCACACCCATCGCCGCCACACTGCCGTGATGCCCCAGTTTTGACAATCCATCTTTCGCCAGTTGCTGGATAAAAGAATTGTGCGGCTCGGCATCGGTTTCACCGGTATCGGCATACAACCCGAGATAGGCATCGCGGTCAAACGGTTGCGGATGCTCTTTTTGCCATTCCGCGATCTCTTCTTCATCGACAAACACGGTTCGGTTTTCCAGCCACGAAGAAAATTTAGGAAGCACTTCTTCGTCGTTGTACTCGCTAACACCGGTGTCATACCGGAAATCCCATTTATGGACCCCGCAAATCAGGTTGGTGCCGGACACAAATCCGTCGCTCAACAACGCGCCCCGGTGCGGACAGCGGCCATGAAATACGGATACCTGATCGTCATACCGGACGATCACCAGATCCACATTCGACACCAGCGCATACGCCGGCTCCCGGTCCTTGAGATCGTTCCACTGCGCCACTTCCACTTTATGCATTCCGGTTCTCCATCATTGAGGTTTTAATTTCAGCAATCCTGATTTGGTCGGTGAGTTGAGGCTGACCTTACTTGCAAGTTTTTAATTCGCCGAAGACCGTTTGAATTGAATTATTTTCCATCCCTGCAGGGTCAAAAGATAACCGTTGCCCGCAAACACCACTAGAATCAAAAATAATTCCAACTGGTCGAACAAAGACAGCACCACCAGCGCCATGGTGTTGGTGCAAACGCACAAGGGACCCATCCGGGTTAAAAAATTCTTATCGGCCACCCACCGTTCTCGATGTTCCTCGTTGTCCTGATAGTCCGCCGCTGCCCGGCTGAGCCGGTCGAACGCCGCAATCAACGCATCCTGCCAGCCGTAGGCGATATTGTGGAACCGTTGCAGGAATAATACGACACCGGATAGCTCACCCGATTCCGCCGCGACACGATCTTCCTCCGTAATCGTTTCATCGGTCCGGTTTTTTGCGTAGGACCCCACCCAGTCGGTATAGCTCACGTAATAATACACCCAGTAACTGCATTGCAACAAGCTGCTCACCAAAGCCAAAGCTCCCAATATCCAGATGAAACCGGGATTAGAGGAATGCTGTGCGATCCGCCAGGTGATGGCACCATACACCAACACGGACACTGCAAAATCGGAAGACGAATCGAGAAAACGACCGAGACGTGACTCCTCCCCTCTCAAACGAGCCAGACCGCCATCAACATTATCGAGGAAAAGTTTGCCGTACAGGAACAACGCACCCCACACCAGCGCCGTATCTGCATTCGAAACATAAAATGCAGCAGCGATCAACCCCATGACCAGCGCCATGAATGTGATCGCATTGGCGGAAATCGGCAGCGGGCACAACAGGCGTATCGCCCAGCGATTGGGAAAATACCACAACTCATTCACATCGAAGAACCGGCAACCCGCTGGTAGTTTTTCTATTTTGTCGAAGTCAATGGGATCGGCCATGGAGAAGCTCCCGGCGTCAGCAGATGCCGCAGATTTTACAGGTGGCTGTATCGCACACGGGAGTGTGCTTGTGGCGCAAGGCGCGCTGGTAATCCTGCCAGAGAAATTTTGGAAAGTATCCGTGATCGACGATATCCCACGGCAGGTGATCGTCTTTATCAAACTGACGGTACGCGGCTTGATCGGGATGCGGCGCGGCTTTCTGCAACGCCGCTTTTTCGTCGTGGCCGTTATCAAGATACTCCTGAAAGAACGACAACACCCGCCGGTCGCCACGCGACAAATACGTTTGCAGATAGGCTTCATTGGGTGAACCGAAACTGAGCTCGATGTTCGGCAGTTTGCCCAGCGCCTTGCGCACCTTCATGAATCTCTTTTTCAACACCGATACGCTCTCCATCGGGTGCCACTGAAACGGTGTGCCCGGCTTCGGCACCAGCGGACTCAAACCGATCGTCACCGACCCGATGTTACCGCGCGCACTGCAAGCTTCCACGTATACCTTTTGAACATTCTCGATCAAACGGATGAACTGATCGATGTCATCATCCGTTTCCGTCGGCAGACCGATGATCGAATAGATTTTGAGATGCAGGATGCCCTTCTCCGTCAGAAAGCGGCATTTGTCGATGACAAAATCGTCGCTCGCCGACTTGTTGATGACATCGCGCATACGCTCCGATGGCGCATCAATCGCCACCGTCAAAGTTTTCTGTCCACTTTTAATAATCAGGTCGACCAATTCGTCATTCAGCGTTTCCATACGCAGCGAGGAAAATGAAAGTTTCTTGCCCTCCGCCACCAGCCGTCGCGCCAGGCCCAGCAGTTGCGGATGGTCGGTCACCGACGGACCCACCAGGCCGATGGTCGAAGCTTCTTTTCCCTGATCGACCAACACGCGCGCCAGCGAATCGTACGTTTGCGTCAGGTCCGGTTCGCGCGGTGGACGGTAAATGAAGCCAGCGGTGCAGAAGCGGCACGCCCAGATGCACCCGCGCGTCACTTCCATCAACGCCATGTTCTTGAACGCTGTTGCCTCTTCGTGCAATTCCGAATGCGTACACAAATCCGGCGATCCCTCCGGCACCCAGTGACGCTCAATGCGCTCGGCTACAAAAGGCTCGGCTTTGAGTGCCGTTTGTTGTCCATCCGCATACTCCGGTTCGTAAAACTGCGGCACATAGATGCCTGATTGCTTTGCCAGATCCTTAAGGAGTTCGCGGGGGTCGTTCCATTGGGTGCGCGTGACTTGATTGAAAAATTTCTCAACCATGCCTTCGCCCTCGCCGATGAAGCACAGGTCCATAATATCTGCCAGCGGTTCCGGATTGATGAACAACGCCGATCCTCCGGCAGTCACCAGCGGGTATTTCGGGCCGCGCTGCTTGCGGTCCAGCGGAATGCCGAAATAGTCGAGGATCAAAACCGTGTTCAGGTAATCCGGCTCGAAGGAAATGGAAAACGCGATGAGGTCGAAATCCATCGGCAAACGGCCCAGATCATGCGAGCGCAGTTGATCCGATTTCAGATGCGGCGTGGTCGGGTCCCATCCCGGCGGCAGGCTGAAACGGTCGCAGGTCACGTTGTCGATGGCGTTCAGCAGGCTGTATACCCGCTGAAATCCAAGATTCGCCAGGGCCACATCGCTGGTACTGGGGTAGACCAGCAACACACTGACCGGGCGAATGGCGTCTGAAACCTCGCTTAATTGTTCCTCTACAGCTGTTTCCATCATATAATCGTAAGAGTTAGTCGGAATTAGCATCATACTCCAAAACTTCCCTGTGAACCATAGCCCACGGCACTTATGAGCGCAAACCCCGGAAAACCCGACGCCAGCGAGCGAATGAAATCCTATCTGGAAAAGATCGCCGCCGGACCCAAAATGAGCAAGGATCTCACCCGGGATGAAGCGGACGATGCATTGTCCCTCATTTTAAACGACGAGGTGTCGAGCGAACGCGCGGCGGTGTTCCTTATCGCCGCCCGCATGAAACTGGAAACGCTGGAAGAGAATATCGGCTACTGGCAGGCACTCGATAAAACCACCGTCAAACAAGAGGTGAAATTCGACAAGTTGGTGCAGGTCGCCGAAGCGTTCGACGGATTCCAACGAACACCGATATTCACGTTTTACATGATTCCTCTATTGGCGGAGATAGGCCTCCCGATTTATGGACACTCCGCCCTGCCTCTGCCGCCTAAGTTCGGCATCACATTCGAGGACTTGCTGATCAATCATTACGGGATTTCGACGGACCAGACTTTTGAGCAAAGAAAAATGCTGATCGAGCAATTCGGTTTTGGTTACCTCAGCACGCAACAGAGCCATCCGAAGCTCGATGCCTTGAAAAATCTGCGCACGGAAATCGTGAAACGTCCCATGCTGGCGACAATGGAAAAAATGCTGATGCCACTGAAAGCGAAAACCAATTGCCTTGCCACCAATTACTTTCATCCGGGATATGAAACATCCATGCTGGCCGTCGCGCCGTTGGGCGGCTGGGATATCGCCATGGTCGGCAATGGAATGGAAGGTTCCATATTATATGGCGTGCACAAAACCGCCAAACTGTTCATCCATCTCAACAAGATCGGGGTGCAGGAGAAAAAACTGGATGCCAGCCGCGACTTGGATACCGCAACCGCTCAACAGATTCGAGATGCATTTGAAGCGTTGAAACAAATTCCCGCCAGCCGCGAGAAAGTGGCCGCACTGGGGGAACAGGCACTGCAGGGTAAAGGCGGACCCGCCGCATATCTGATCGCCTGGCAAGCCGCAACACTTGGTTATTTTTTCGGCCGCTTGCCCGATGTTCAGACTGGTTACAATACCGCCAAGCAAACCCTCAAGTCCGGTCACTGTTATGACAAATTGATGAGCTACTTTAATAATTGCAAGTAACCGAAACTCTCTATTTTTTCTCCAACATCGGCTTAAGATACTGGAAGACGGTTTGGGTGACGATGGCGTAGCCGTTGCTTAGAGGATGCACGCCGTCGGGTTGGGTGAGTTCGGGTTGCGCGGCGACGTCTTTCAGGAAAAACGGGATGAGGGGGACATTGTACTGCTCTGCCAATAAGGGGAACGATTCCCGGAAATCCTTACTGTATTCGGCGCCCAGGTTGGGAGTGATTTCCATCCCCGCCAACAGAACTTTTACTCCATTTTTCCGGCAGGTTTCGATGATCTTGCCCAGGTTTTTGCGCATCTCACTGATCGGCAGACCACGCAAACCATCGTTGGCTCCCAGTTCGAGAATAACGATTTCCGGCTCATGCTGGAGTACCCAGTCGATGCGCCCCGCACCTCCCGCCGTGGTGTCGCCTGAAACTCCAGCATTGATCACCTTATAATGGTAACCTTTCTCTACCAGAAGTCGTTGCAGTCGAGCGGGATAGCTGTCATTCGCGTCCACGCCGAAACCGGCAGTAAGGCTGTCGCCGAACGCGAGAATTACCGGCTCGGCATATCCATGGGAAGCATTCATCAAAATCACCCCGAATAATAATCCGGAAAAAAAGTTTGTAAGTAGACGTCGGACTTTGTAACAATAATTCATAAACCTGCTCTCGTGGACATTCAATGATCGAAATCCAACAACTCACTAAATCCCTGCATGGCGGCGGCCACCGGGTGGACATTCTCACCGGCATCGACCTGACCATTCCTGACGGCCAGTTCGTCGCCATCACCGGTCCTTCGGGAAGCGGCAAGACCACCCTGCTCAGCCTGATCGCCGGACTGGATGCGCCCACCGGCGGATCGATTCTGGTAGACGGTGAGGATATCACGAAACTGAACGAAGATGAACTGGCCCTTCTGCGTGGTCGCCGGTTTGGATTCATCTTCCAGAACTTTCATCTCATTCCCACGTTGACCGCGATCGAGAACGTGATCCTGGCGGCGGAGTTGACCGGTACTTCCAGTCCACACAAACAGTCCGAGGACCTGCTGGGCATGGTGGGGCTGGGCGACCGCCTGCACCATTACCCCTCGCAACTGTCAGGCGGTGAACAACAGAGGCTGTCGCTGGCGCGCGCGTTCGTCAACGAACCGGACATTGTGCTGGCGGACGAGCCGACGGGCAACCTCGATTCCAAAAACAGCGGACGCATCCTCGACCTCATCGCGGAACTGCACCGGGTGAAGCAGGCGACCATCATTCTCGTCACGCATGAGCCTCACGTTGCGGAACGCTCACAGCGCATCCTCACCATGGCCGACGGCAGGATCGCAAGCGATACCCCAACATCCGCGAGCGGACGATGACGACCGGCAAACTGACGCTCCGTCAACTGTTCGCATTGGCGTTCGCTGAAACCCGCGGCGCTGGCAAACGGTTTCTGTTCTTCGTGATCTGCCTCGCCATCGGGGTCGGCGCAGTGATGACCATCAAGAGCACCTCGAATATCATGGAGCAGGCGATCCTCGGAGAATCGAAAAGCCTGCTGGCGGCGGATATCGAAATCAAAAGCAGTTGGCCACAAAGCGAAGCCGACCGCGCTTACCAGAAAACCGCCCTGCCCAAATCCGAGTTTCAGTTTCTGCGCGAGGTGCATGCCATGGCGCGCTTCCCTTCCGCTCAAGGCAAGCGCAACGGATCTTTACTGGTGGAGTTGAAATCCGTTCCGACTGAACCGCCCCTGTATCCTTACTACGGAATCCTCAAAACGAAACCGGCGCGCGCAGTCAACGAGTTGTTATCAGGAAGCGGTGCACTGGTGGACCCGAGTTTTTTATTAAAGACCAAACGGAAAGTCGGCGACACGTTTCAACTGGGATCGGTCACCGCGCGCATTAACGGAATCATCGAAGGCGAACCCGACCGCATCTCGCTGGCGTTCAGTCTGGGACCGCGCGTGATGGTTTCGAACACTACGCTGGATCAATCCCAACTCATCGCGCCGGGCAGCCGTATCCGTTACAAAACCCTGATCCGCCTGCCAGAGGACGTCGACCCGGACCAAGCCGTGACCCGGCTGGAGTTTGGGCTGAAGGATAAAGGCATGTCGATCCGCACCTACCGTGACATGGAATCGAATCTCACCAGCTCAGTGGACCGCATGGGAAAATATCTCGGATCGGTCGGGGTGATCGCGTTGCTGATGGGCGGCATTGGCATTGCGATGATCATCCGCACCTTCATGGCGCAGAAACTGGACACCATTGCCATCCTCAATTGTCTGGGGGCTACGTCGCGAACGGTCTTCCGTGTGTATCTCCTGCAGGCAGTTTTGCTGGGACTGATCGGCAGTGGGCTGGGCGTCGCCATCGGTTACGGCTTGCAATATCTGCTCCCTGCCAAAATGTCCGGTTTGTTGAACCTCCAGTTCGAGCCGGGATTCCTCTGGATACCGGCTGTCCAGTCGCTGTCCCTTGGCATCATGACCACCCTGCTGTTCACTTTATGGCCGTTGATCCGCGCAGTACGGACGCGTCCCCTGCGGTTGTTCCGCCACATCGCGGACGAAGAAGAATTGGCACAAGGGTCACGCCGCCAGCGATGGATTATGGGCACTCTGTTTACGCTGGGCCTGGCGGCCATTATTATCTGGCAGGCGGAATCGGTCCAGCGCGGCTTGGTATTTCTGATTGCGCTGGTAGTGGCGACGGGCCTACTGGCGGGCATCTCGGCCCTACTTCTCAAAGCGCTACGCACCCTGCCGCCGTCGAAGCGCATGACGCGGCGTTACGGTCTGGCTAATTTGTACCGACCGAACAATCAGGCGGTCTCCATCATCACCGCGCTGGGCATCGGCATCATGCTGGTGCTAACGATCCGGCTGGTGCAGATGGACATGATCGCCATGCTCAACAAAAATACCGATATCAAGCCACCGAATTTTTTCTTTATCGATATCCAAAAAAATCAGAACGAACTATTCAGCAAAGTGGTTCATCAAACCGCACCCGACGCCAAACTGGAACTGACGCCGCTGGTGCGGTCGCGTCTCCACAGCATCGACGACCGAAAAATAGAAACCTGGCAGTACAAGAACAAGCACGAAGAGGAATGGTTCATCAACCGCGAATTCGTTTTGACCTATATGAAGGACGAGCCGCCAACGGACAACACGATTACCGAGGGCCGCTGGTGGACCCGGGAAGAATCCAAGCAGGCACTGGTATCGCTGGAAGAAGATGCGGCACGGCGGCTGGGGGCCACCCTGGGGTCGAAGCTCACTGTGGACATCCAGGGTATTCCTATCACCGCCGAAGTGACCAGTATCCGCAAGGTGAGCTGGCGGAACATCCGCACCAATTTCTACATGATCTTTTCGCCCGGTGCATTAGCGAAAGCGCCAGTGACTTATGTCGGCACAGTCAGCCTCGATCCAGCACAAGAGATGGCCCTGCAGATGGCAGTAGTGAATGCCCTGCCGAACCTCACCGCACTCAGCACGCGCGACATCGTGAACACGGTGGAGTCGGTCGTCAACAAACTACTGACGCTGGTGGACTTCATGTCAGGCTTCGCCATCGTTTCCGGATTGTTTATTTTGTCGGGGGCCATCGCGTCGACCAAATTCCGCCGCATGAAGGAGTCAGCCATCCTCAAAACACTGGGAGCGAAGCGCAGTGTGGTGGCGTCGATTCTCGGCTACGAATACGCCATGCTGGGAGTGATCGCCGCCACCATCGGCGTTCTGCTTTCGACTGGGTTATCGTGGGCGGTGATGGAATACATCATTAAATCCGACTGGCACTTGAGAGTCGGCCCGCTGGGGTGGGCTCTGCTGACGGCGATCATCCTGACCACGGTCACGGGCATTCTGAGCAGTCTCGACGTCCTGCGCAACAAACCAGTTCACACCCTGCGCAAGGTCGATGCCTGAGTCCTGAATTTTTATTTTTCCTAAATTGAGCTATAATAAAAACGTCATTCACCAAATGTGAGCCACGAATGAGATTGAATAAAAAAAATTACTGCAGGTTTTTCCGCTTCCAGTCGTCGTTGTTAGGGTTCACGGTAATTTTTGGATTGCTGTTTTTTCCTCCGGCAATATTTGCAGACGTCAGCAACTATATTCAAAGAAAGCCTTATGAAGCACCGCAGTACGTCCCGCCCCCGCTTCCAAAATCGAAAGTCAAGCTCACCGACAACAAAGACGGTACGATCACCGATCAGCTCGGATTGATGTGGACCGTCAAGGACAGTTACGCCGATCTGGGACAATGCCTGGACTGGTATCAATCGTATGAATATGTAAAAGGCCTGAAAACGGGCGGGCACAGTGACTGGCGCATGCCCAACTCCTGGGAGATGTACGGAATTTATGACGATACCATTGAAAACGTCATGGCGTGGGACCACGACCCGGAGAATCCTCTGCATCTGAGCACCCTCTTCGCGGACGGCGCGGCATACTGGTACTGGTCGGTGGACAAGGAGGATACGGACCTGACGGACTGCTGTGCCCCGTCCTTTTATTTTGCGAAGGGATTTACCAACGTGCGGCGACTGTCCATGTGCTCCAACGGCGGAGTGCGCGCCGTGCGCAATGCCCGCTAAACTTGAATCCGAATGGCTGCACTAACCCGCCTGAAAAGCCGTCCATAATGGCGCTTCAGCAGTGCAACCAAATGATATCATTGACATCAAAGCCTCCCCCCTTTTGATGGTGACCCCAAGGCAATACTGTCGTTGCTGAATCCCATTTCAATTCCCTATTCTTTCCTAACACTTCCCTAACATTCGACCGGTAATCTGTTCCCTGATAGCGCATATTATCCAATAAGGAGAATTATCAATGTCTAAAAAAGTCTCGATCTTATTAACCGGAATGTTGACGCTGTTCATCGCTTCCACAGGATTTGCCGGCTCCCCGACGTTAAAGGGAACTGTAAAAGTGGACGGATCCAGCACGGTATTCCCCATTACGGAAGCGGTAGCGGAAGAGTTTGGAAAAGTGAAAGAGCACCGAAGAGTACGGGTCACCGTAGGCGTTTCCGGAACCGGCGGCGGATTCAAAAAATTCCTGGCGGGGGAAACGGATATCAATGACGCCTCCCGACCCATCAAGCAGAAGGAAATCGATAAGGCCATAAAGAACGGCGTAAAATACATTGAATTGCCGGTGGCGTACGACGGTCTTTCAGTGGTCGTCAACAAGAGCAACACCTGGGTGGATTTCCTGACCGTAGCGGAACTCCATAAAATCTGGAAACCCGGTAGTACGGTAAAAACCTGGAAGGATATTCGTTCCAGCTGGCCCAATCAGAAAATCCGGTTGTACGGACCGGGAACCGATTCTGGAACCTTCGATTACTTTACCGAAGTGATCAACGGCAAGTCTCAAGTCAGCCGATCAGATTTCACCAAGAGTGAGGACGACAACGTTCTGGTGACGGGCGTGGCAGGCGATAAGGGTTCTCTGGGATACTTCGGGTTCGCCTATTACGTGGAAAACAAGGACAAGCTGAAAGTGGTACCGATCAAGCAGGGAGATAAAAAGCCGGTCGCTCCGACGATGACGACCATCAACAATGGGTCATACGCACCACTCTCTCGCCCCATTTTCATCTATGTCAATCTCAAATCGGCCAAAAAACCCGAGGTCCGTGAGTTCGTCCGCTTCTACCTGAAGCAAGCCAAGGAGCTGGTCGCGGAAGTCGGCTATGTTCCTCTCCCGGACCAGGAGTACCAGAAATATCTCGATAAATTTGAAAGCGATTTCTTAAAGCTAGCCAAACATTAAGATAAGGCAACTATGTTCTCTCGCTCAATTGACCATGCCGTGCACCTGATCCTGGTGCTCTGTGTGGTCATCACTATTTTAACAACTGTAATTGTCGTTGTACTTTTGGGGAAAGAATCTTATCTTTTCTTCCAGCAGGTTCCTCTGTGGGACTTTCTTTTTGGAACGCGATGGGAGCCGCTTCTCGAACCAAAATCTTTCGGCGTACTTCCTCTGGTAGTGGGCACGCTCAAAATCGTATTCGGCTCCATTGTAATAGCCCTGCCTTTGGGATTACTGATCGCCACTTACCTGAGTGAGTTTGCCTCCACCCGATTCCGGTCGATCATCAAACCGGTATTGGAAGTATTGGCTGGAATCCCAACCGTTGTGTACGGTTATTTTGCCCTGACATTTGTCACTCCGATCATTCGCACGCTGTTTCCTGACACTCAAATATTCAATGCCGCCAGTGCCGCCATCGTAGTTGGCATCATGATTTTGCCGATGATATCATCACTCTGCGACGATGCATTCCAGTCTCTCCCCAACACTTTGCGCGAAGGAGCCTACGCGTTGGGTGCGACGAAATTTGAAGTGGCCGTACAAGTGATCCTGCCCTCCGCCGCGGCACGTGTCGGAGCGGCTGTTATTTTAGCCCTGTCACGCGCCATTGGAGAAACCATGGCAGTCACTCTGGCGGCCGGAGCAACTCCGCAAATGTCTATCGGGTTTTTGGAAAGCATCCAAACCATGACCGCCTACATCGTACAGGTCAGCCTCGGAGATATCCCTGCTGGCGGTATCGAATACCAGACCTGCTATGCCGTAGGACTACTTTTATTTCTGATGACCCTGGTTATGAACATCATTGGCAACCACTTCATCACTCAAAGCCGGAAAATTCACCTATGAATCGGAAGCAACGAAAACTTAAGGAACAACTATTCATTTGGACTTGCCGGGTGGCCACCTGGATGGCCGTTGCCATTCTTTTCACTCTTCTTTTTCATGTGGTGCGCGAAGGGATTGAGTGGCTCGACCTGGATTTTCTCGACAGTTTTCCTTCCCGTAAACCAGAGCAGGCTGGAATTAAATCCGCCTTGTGGGGCAGTGTCTGGTTGATTGGGTTAACGGCGATGATATCCATTCCTCTCAGTCTCGGTAGCGCTCTTTACCTGGAAGAATACGCGCCACAAAACCGATGGACGCGAATTATAGAGATCAACCTTGCCAATTTGGCAGGCATGCCGTCCATCCTATACGGTCTATTGGGTCTTGCGGTTTTTGTCCGGTACTTTGGCTTGGAGAGCAGTTTGTGGTCGGGAAGCCTGACTCTCAGCCTGCTCGTCTTGCCGGTTGTCGTGATCGCGTCCAAAGGCGCGATACGATCGGTTCCACTATCTATCAGAGAAGGAGCCTATGCATTGGGAGCGCGCCGGTGGCAGGTTGTGCTCTATCAGGTTTTGCCCAGCGCTCTTCCGGGAATCATGACGGGCATCATCCTTGCGCTTTCCCGTGCCATGGGAGAAACCGCCCCTTTGATTATGGTTGGTGCATTGAGTTATATTGCGTTCTTGCCGGAAAGTCCGTCCGACCCTTTCACCGTTTTACCGGTTCAGATTTACAACTGGGCGGCGCGGCCACAGGATGACTTTCACGGGTTAGCCGCAGGCGGCATCATCGTTTTACTCGTTCTATTGCTAACGTTGAACGCGGGGGCGGTATTCATCAGAAGTAAATTACAAAGGTATAAATCGTGAATGAACCGTTAACGAACAAGCAAATCTCTCTCGAAACCCGAGACTTATCCATTAGTTATGGAGACAAGCGGGTGGTTCAACAGGTGAGTCTGAAAATATCGAATCACCAGGTCACCGCTGTCATCGGTCCTTCCGGTTGCGGCAAAAGCACTTTACTGAGGACAATGAACCGGATGAATGATTTCATTCCCAATTTTTCAATGGAAGGGGAAATTATTTTTCAGGGGAGAAATATTTACGGGCCTTACAGCGATGCGGGGACCATTCGCCAAAAGATCGGGATGGTTTTCCAGCGACCCAACCCTTTCCCAAAATCGATTTATAAAAATATCATCTGGGGACCCAAAATCAACGGGTATCAGGGTGACCTGAACGATCTCGCAGAAGATGCCTTAAAACGAGCCGCGTTATGGGATGAAGTGAAGGACCGGTTGAACGAATCTGCGCTTCGGTTATCCGGCGGTCAGCAGCAACGGCTGTGCATTGCGCGGGCCATCGCCATGAACCCGGAAGTCATTTTGATGGACGAGCCTTGCTCTGCCCTGGACCCCAGCGCAACTGCCCGCATTGAAGACTTGATCAAAGAACTGCGAGATAACTATACAATTGTGATTGTGACTCATAATATGCAACAGGCCGCGCGCATTTCCGACCAGACAGCATTTTTATATGAAGGAAACCTTGTGGAATACGGTGTGACTAAAAAAATATTCACACAGCCTGATGAAAAGAAAACTGAGGATTATATTACCGGCCGGTTTGGCTAAGGAAGGGTGGATCTATCATGACCAAACATTTTGAAAGAGAACTGGATGGCCTGAAAAAGGAGTTGCTTGAATTAAGTGCCGCCGTAGAAGAAAGCGTTGTCAAAGCGATTCATTCTCTTAAAGACCGCAATGAGGAGCTGGCCCGGGAGGTGATCGACAACGACGATGCCGTTGACAATGCTGAAGTGGCATTGGAAGAACAGTGTCTTAAAATCCTGGCGCTTCATCAACCGGTGGCGGGAGACCTGCGTTTTATCGTCTCTGCTCTTAAAATCAACAACGAACTCGAACGCGTGGCTGACTTGGCGGTGAACATCGCCGAGCGTTCTCTGGTGATCGGGCGGCATAAGGTCATTGATGCCCCTTTCGACTTTATCCATATGGCGCAAAAATCGCGCTCCATGTTGACCCGCTCAATCGACTCCCTCATTCGAATGGATACCGTTTTGGCGCATGAAGTGTGTGAAGCCGACGACGAAGTGGATGAACTCAACCGGGAAGTCTATACACAAGTGTACCGCCTGATCAAAGAGCGACCTGAAAATGCAGAGATTCTTATCAATTATATTTCCGTGTCCCGCCATCTGGAGCGCATCGCCGATTACGCCACCAATATTGCAGAAGATGTTATCTATCTGGTCGAGGGGAAAATCATCCGTCACCAGCCGGACGATGCCTGATTCAATCTTCCACCTGAAAAGGGAGATGGATTCTGAAGGCACTGCCTTTGCCGACCGAGCTGTCCACGCTGACGCTTCCGCCATGCACCTGGGCGATGTGTTTGACGATGGCAAGGCCCAGTCCGGTGCCTCCCATTTCGCGGCTACGGTCACTATCCACCCGGTAAAAGCGTTCGAACAAACGCGGGAAATGTTCCTTTTCGATACCCCGTCCCTCATCCGTCACCGCCACCACAATTCCCTTCTGGTCGGCAACCGCCTCTACCCGAACCTGCGTGGAGGGAAGGCTGTACTTGATGGCGTTGTCCACCAGGTTGATCACTGCCTGCTCAAATAATTGCGGATTGATCCGGGCCATGATGCTCTCCGGGCAATTCAGATCAACGTGAACAGTTTTTTTGGAAGCCTTAGAGGCACAGGCCTGGATCGCCATTTCCAGAACAGGCTTCAATCGGCTCTTCTCCATAACAATTTCCACCCTCTCTGCGTCCTGCTCCAACCGGGACAAAACAAGTAAATCCTCGATGATCGCATTGAGACGGTCCGCTTGACTGGCGACAATCCCCAGAAACCGTTTGCTGTCTGCGGGGCTGTCTAAAGCGCCGTTCAACAGGGTTTCAACGAATCCTTTAATAGAGGTGATCGGCGTTTTGAGTTCATGAGAAACGTTGGCCACAAAATCGCGGCGCATGTTTTCCAACCGTTTCAGACGGGTCACATCGTTCAACACAATCACCGCTCCGATAGGCGCCTGGTTGACATCCCGTAGAGCCGTACCGATCATGTGAAGCACCTGTTCATTTTCACCCCGATTAAACACAATATCCTGCTCAACAGTTTCCACACTGGCGAGGGCCTTCTTTACAAATTCCTGCAACTGAGTATTCCGCACTACCATGGCAACCGGTTGCCCCGACGCAAACCCGCTTGAGACGTCCAGGAGCTTGGCTGCGGCCCGGTTCAAGCTCAGGATATTTTGGTTGGAATCCACGGCGATCACGCCTTCCACCATACTCGACAAGATGGCTTCCTGTTCATTGCGTTGAGCAGTAACAGTGCGAATGCGTTCGTCGAGTTGCGCCGCCATTGAATTAAGGGCCTCCGCGAGGCGGAGCACGTCGTCGGGGCCTTCCACACGAATGCGTGAATCCAATTGTCCCGACGCGAACTGTTCGGCGTTATCTTTCATCTCGGAAAGAGGCTGACTGATACGGCGCGAAATATAAAGGCTGACGGGAGTCGCGGCGAGGGCAATCAAAAAACCGGCCAACACTATTTTCCACAGCATCGCTTTCAGCGTTTCATCAATCAGGGTCAGGGGAACAGACAGACGTACCACACCCAACAATTGACCGTTGAGGTCAACAGGAAGAGCCACATACATCAGGTTGGCATTGAGGGTACTACTGGTACGGACCGAGGACCCCGTTTCCCCCGTCAGCGCTTCCTTCACTTCCGGTCGACCAGAATGATTATCCATGCGGGCGGGATTTTCTTCAGAATCTCCGGCTACGGTTCCATCGGGGAGAATTAAAGTCACCCGTTGCGCACCGGGTTGCCCCAGAGTTTCCGCCAGACGTTTGAGCTCTGGAATATTGGCAGAAGCGAAATAGCGCGAGGCTTGATACTGAATCAAGCGGGCACGGGATTCCAGGTCGTCCGAAGTTTGCTCATAATAGAAATTGTGCAGGGCGCTGACGGTGTACCCCCCAATCGCTCCGAGGGCCAACAGGGTGATCAGCAGATAAGAAAGGTAAAGTTGCCTGTGCAGAGTTTTTTTGAACATCACGTTTCCTGAAACCGGTAGCCCACTCCCCTCACCGTTTCAATGTAGGTGGAACAGTGGTCCAATTTACGGCGCAGGCCGACAATCTGGAAATCCACGGAGCGGTCGGTTACCGCATGGTCCTCGCCCCGGACCGCGTCCACGATTTGTCCACGGGTGAACACCCAGCCGGGCCGGGCGGCGAGGGTTTGCAGGATGCGGAATTCGGTAAATGTTAAATCAAGCTTTTTGTTGTCCAACTGCACTTCATGGCGGCCGGGATGAATAACCAGATCGCCGATCTGAATCACATCATTCCCCTCCGGCATGGGGGAGTGCTTGCGGCGGAGCACCGCTTTTATCCGGCTCAGCAAAATTTTAGGGCTGAACGGTTTGATCACATAATCATCCGCTCCCAGTTCCAGTCCCGTGACGATATCCGTCTCGTCTCCTTTGGCGGTGACCATGATGACGGCAATATCCTGGGTGGCGGGGTCCCGTTTCAATTCCTTGCAGACGTCCAGGCCGTCGAGACCGGGAAGCATCAAGTCGAGGAGTACAAGATCAGGATTCCCGGTGCGGGCGGCCTCCAACCCTTTTTCTCCGCTGAGGACGCAACTGACCTGATAACCCTCTTTGGCCAGGTTGTATCGGATGAGCTCCTGAATATTTTCCTCGTCTTCCACGACCAGGATTTTTTCGGTAGGCATGATCGTCTCCCTGTTTTCAGTTATTAATTTACCATTGAACGACAGGAATGTTAGATTTTAATGAGGAGGGTTCGCGAAACCCTGCCTTAGATGCTTAAAACAGGGTTATGCTCAAGGGGAAGGAAGTTTATTCAACGGACTTTTTAGAATTCTTCGTTAATGGGCAGGGTCTCCGACTTGACTTGGGCCAAGGGCAGTTCAATGAAAAAACAACTGCCCTTCCCAGGAGTACTTTCAGCCTGAACAGAGCCGCTCATCATTTCCATCAGGGATTGGCAAATGGTCAACCCGATTCCAGACCCCTCAATCTCTGAAGATTCCTGCCCCAGGCGTTGAAATGGCTCAAATAAATTTTTCAATTGATGCTGGGGAATTCCCACTCCGGTGTCTTTGACTCGTATCTGATAAGTATCGTTGGCGGTTTGACTTCCCTCCAGAGTCACCGTGCCGCTGGGACGGTTGTATTTGATGGCATTGGAAAGCAAATTCACCAGCACTTGTTTGAGTCGCAAGGGGTCCGCCCACACCTCGACGAAATCGCCCTCCGCAATGTTGCTGGACATTTCAATCTTCTGCTTCAGCGCAATCGGCAAGAACAGGTTGAACGTATTATGGACTAATGGCGCCAACAAAATATTCTGGTTTTTCAGAATCATCTCTCCGGATTCGAGATGAGACAAGTCCAAAATATCGTTGATCAATTCTAATAAATGATTTCCAGAATCGATAATGTGCTTAATGGACTCTTGATCATTTGCACTCTGACTCCTCATTTGCATGAGCTGACTGAACCCCAGAATAGCGTTCAAGGGGGTTCGGAGCTCATGGCTCATCCGTGACAGAAATTCTGATTTCGCGTTGTTGGCCTTTTCGGCGTGCTCCTTAGCTTGCACCAAATTATCTTCCACACTACTTCTCTCCAGTTCGGCATAGGCCCGGGAAGCAAAGATCGCTAAAATCATACTGTTGATGGGAGCGTCCTGAACCGGCTGGTCATCCATGATCCCCAAGTGACCCAGAACATTATTGGAAAAATCCAAAATGGGGATTCCTTGATAACCTTCGATATTGAATTCCCGCAGAAACCGGTCTTTGGGGAAAAGCTGTTGCACGCCCTTCGGGAAACTGCTCCATTCCCCTTGGAGCACTTTCTCACAGGGAGTGTTGACGGTTTCGTAGGTGATGCTTTCTGAGTAGCCTTTACCAATCCAGAATGCCTGGATTTGAACCAACCCCTTTTCGCGGTCCACCAACTTACTCACAAAAGCATATTTGACTTTGAAAGTAAGGGCCAAATGGCTGACCAGAGACTTGAAAAATTCTTCACCCGTTGCCGAAGAAGTCCCCTGAACAACAAATTTTAATTGGTTGTATAATTGCCTGTATTGATTTTCGCTTTCTCGGAGGGCAGATTCAACCTGTCGCCGCTCTAACAGCTCAGCCTTTAACTCTTGTGTACGGCGAGCCACCTGATGGGTCAAGGACCGATTCCAGAACAATACGCCCACCACCCCCAATATGCCCAATACCACTGCCAGGGAAATCGCAATCTCCTTGAACGTTTTGGCGGGAGGCCGCTCCAGTGTGATCCATTTTGAGTGGATCGCCTTACGCTCCATAGGAGTGATGTGCGCCAACGCCTTGTCGAGAATCCGATTCAACTCAGGCCAATCGTTGCGAGAAGCAAGAGCCCACTGATACGCATACCCGGATTCTCCGGCGATGCGCAGGTTGGTAATGCCGCCTTGCTCGATGTAGGTGGTTGCCAGAGCAATATTGGCAACCATGGCATCCACCAATCCGACCGACACTTTCTTCAAACCCGTTTGGATATCCGGAACGACATCCAATTGGATATCAGGATATTTGTTCAAGATGTGATCATGAATTCCGTAACCCGAGACCACCGCAACTTTCATACCCTGTAGAGTGTCCAGCGACAATTGTTCGGTCACTTGTTTACGGACCAGGATAACGGCGGGAAGCTTCAGAAAGGGCTGGGTGAAGTTCATATACTTCAGGCGTTGAGGTGTGGGTACCGCGGCCCCCCACAAATCCACCTCCCGGTTACGGGATTTATCCAAAACTGCATCCCAGCTTTCCAGTTGGACCTTCTTGAAAGTCACTCCCAGCTTTTTTTCAATCAGAGCAATATAATCTGCGGCGATACCAACGTACCGCCCTTGCTTGTCAAAATATTCTATCGGTAGGAATTGAGGGTCAGGCGCCAGGCGGATTTCAGGATGATTCGTCAGCCAGATATGGTCCCCGTCGGTCAGAATCGAAGAGTCATGCCCCGAAGAAACCTGCGGCAGGGTGATAAGACAGAGAAGGAGAGCCACCGTCAAAAACCTCCAGCAACCCACTCCCCTAAAATACTTCGGAAATGTTGCACACATGGGATTAGTATCGCACAGTTGCCCTAAGAACCAAAGCCCATGTAGACTAATTAGAGTGCTTTCGAGAAACAGGATTCATAGAGGTTTTACTCGGGTGACGCGATACCCCCGTACATATAGGTCAAAACCCTGGGGCCCTCCATATAAAAGTTTTTGAAACTCAGCATTTTAAAACCGGAATTCACAATTAAACGGTCGATTTCGCGGTTCACATGGCACCCCCCGGCACACCATTTCTGTATGGGGTTCCACAGGTTCTGCAGTCGGGCGATACGGCGATCCGGGCAGAGCCCGTGTTCTAGAAAATAATATTTTCCTTCCAGCCGCAAAACACGGCGGATTTCTTTTAAAGCCGCCAGGGGATCGGGTATCGTGCACACAGTCCACGTACTCACCACCGCATCTACCGAATGATCGGGTAGCGCAATTCGACTGCCCTCCAACTCGACAAACTCGACCGGGAACGGTGCGCGCTGAATTCTTTTTGCGGCCAAGCGGCGGCCCAATTGTGAGGGATCCAGCGCATACAGGTGAGTGACTGCGTCGGGGTAATGCGGCAGGTTCAATCCCGATCCAAAGCCAACCTCAAGCACGCGTCCGCAAACTCCTTTCAGATACTGCTTGCGGAGCTTGCTGAACCGCTCGCCGCTCATTCCCCAGTCGATGCCGCGCGGCAGGATCTGCTCTTCGTAAAAACTCATAACAGAATAGGAACTATTCCCCGTGTTAGACGGGAAATTGGGTTACAATTAAATACTCTGAATCCCGATTGTATCATTACCGATCCTGTAAGCCTGCTGGAGCAATTAGAAAATGGCCATCGTTAAACGCATTCTTCTGGATGTTCTGAAACCGCATCAACCCGGCGCGCTGGAGTTCGCCCAAACTCTGGCGGACCTCGATCCGGGGTATCGGGTGAACCTGCGGGTGGAAGAAGTCGACGAAAATACCGAGACCATCATCGTGGTGATTGAAGGAGAGAATATCCGCTTCGAGGAAATCGACCAGGCCATCAAAAAAATGGGCGGCACCGTTCACAGTGTCGACGAAGTGGAAGCGGAAGGCAGTCCGCCTGCTTCTACGGAATAGGCTTGTCATCCTGAGCCGATTAGCCTGTCCTGAGCCTGTCGAAGGAAAGGGCGACAACATTACCCAAAAGTCTCCTTACCAACAGCCTTTCTATCCTCTAAAATGAAGTCATGTCATTGATCCAGCAAATCCAGTCGCTGTGGAAACTCAGCCAGGCGGGACAAATCGCCCGTCGCTATTTCGTCACGAATGGATTTGACGGTGCGTTGACCATGCTCGGAATCCTGCTCGGCTTCTACACTGGCGGAGAAGTGCCCCTGATCGTCGTCATCAGCGCCTGCCTGGGGGCGGCGATTGCCTTGGGCATCAGCGGGTTCACCAGCGCCCTGCTCAGCGAAACGGAAGAAAGAAAAAAAGAACTGAAAGAACTGGAAGATTCTCTGGTGGCCCCGCTGGAAGAATCCGATTATGGTAAAGCCAGCCAGATCACCCCCTGGGTGATCGCCGCGGTCAACGGCCTGTCGCCGTTTTTGATTTCGCTGTTCATCATCATCCCTCTGTGGCTGGAAGACTGGGGATATATGTTGCCGTTTGAGATGGACCCCTTTGACACGGCCATCGGCTTCGCCTTCCTAGCGATTCTGTTTCTGGGGATTTTTCTGGGACGGATCAGCGGCACCTTCTGGTTGTGGTCGGGACTGCGCGCGGTCCTCATCGGCCTCGTCACCGCCGGCATCATTTTTTTAATCGGCGGCAATGCCTAGACGGAAAACACCCACTTTGAATCACGGCTAATTGCGCCGCCTGACCCCAGACAACTAAACCTTCGTCACCGTAGAAATCCGCAAGCTGGCTTGCAGGTTCTTTATTTTCGATGCCCGCTCTCTTGTAGAAACTCACTGGTCTTTTTTAACCTGCTTGATAAATTCTTCTAAACACTCCGGGCAATAGGTATGAGTTGACTCTACCTTTGCTCTCCTGCTCAAATAAGTTTCCGGTTTCAACCATTCACCTTCATCCGGCTCTTTCCCGACGTCATCCTGGAACTGTCCGCACATACAACAAACCGTCAAAAGGTTTTCGTAAAGCTTGACTTTTTTCTGGAGCTCCAGATTCTCAAAACAGTGACCCACCTTGATCAGCAGTTCTTCGCGGTTGTGGGGTTTAAGTAAATAGTCGGAGGCCCCCAGCCGTAATGCTTCGATGGCGGATTCCATGGACCCAAAGGCCGTCAAAAGCATCGTTTTGATAGCAGGCTTCTTTTTTTTGATCTCGCCGATCAACTGCACTCCGCTCATCCCCTTCATATTTAAATCGGTAATGACCAGATCCACGTCGGCTTTTTCCAAATGGGTCAACGCTTCCGGGCCGCTACCCGCCGTGCTGACTTCATAGCCCTGTTTTTTTAGATCGAATGCTATTACTTTGATATAGCTGGGTTCGTCGTCCACCAGCAAAATACGGTTCGGTATCATTGGTTTTTATCTCCCGCAGGCAGAAGGATTGTAAAAGTAGTTCCGGAGTCTGGAACACTGTGCACCCGAATGTCGCCACCGTGCGCCTTGACGATCCCGTAGCTGACCGACAATCCCAGCCCCGTTCCCTGATTGGGACCCTTGGTGGTAACGAACGGCTCAAAAATGGAATCCAGGATATCGGGCGCGATGCCGGAACCGGTGTCCTGAATACTGATTTCCAGAGTCCCCTCGCGGGCGACCGTGGCAAGAATGATTCTGCCGCCGTTCTCAGAAATGGCTTCCTGAGCGTTTTGGACCAGGTTCAGAATCACCTGCTTGATCTGGTCCGGAATGATTGTGATTTTCGGCAAATCGGCGGAATACCGTTTTTCAACTTCAATGCCGTCCTGCTTTAAACTATTGCCTATTAATAGCACGACTTCGTCGATCAACTGGTGGATATTGAGGGTTTGACGGGTTCCAAGTGAGGGCTTATAGAAGCCCATAAGATTTTGGATCAGGCCGGCCATCCGGTTACTTTCCTTGACCGCCACGTTAATAAGTTCCTGGTACTCCTCCGGCATGGGAACGCCCTCGCCGACCTGCTCCAGTGCACTGCGCACACAACCCAGAGGGTTGTTGAACTCGTGCGCAAAACTGGCGGATAGTTTTCCTGCCTCTGCCAGTTTCTCCGAATGGACCAATTGTTTGTAGGTATTTTCAAGTTGTTTTTCTATACGCTGGCGTTCTATCTCGGTCTCCGTACGAGAAGCATAAATTTTCAGGATCTCCTCAAAGTTAACGGGATTAACCATAGGCTTGTCATGCATTACTGCCAAAAGACCTATTACCTTTTTTGAGGAATCCGCCAGTGGTGAGCCCATATAAGACTCCACTTCCAAGTCAGCCAATAGCTTGTCATCCGGAAATATTTTTTGAATATTTTCCGGATAAAAGTGCATCTTTTTTTCCGTCACCTTTTCGCAGGGAGTATCTGTCACGGAGTACTCAAAATTTTCAACAAAATCATCGTTAGCCCAAACCGCAAGGGTTTTGATGGTGCCCTGACCGGTTAGAATTCCAATGAAGGCGTATCGGGTTTTCAGAGCCGAGGCCAGACTGCTGACAAGGGTGCTCAAAAAATCAATTCCAGTGGATGTGGCTGTTCCTTCAAAGATGGACTGCATCTGACTGTGGAGCCTCTGGTATTGGTTTTCACGTATTCGAATAGCTTTTTCTGCGTTTTTGCGTTCGGTGATGTCCTGAATGATTGCCAGAAATTGCGGCGGGGTTTCCTGTTTCGAGAGCTGAAGATGAATTTCCGCCGGGTAGTCCGTGCCGTTCTTGCGCTGATGGATGGTCTCAAAGAGCAGGTGGGGCTTCGTCCCGTCCCTCAGGGGCTGGATCATTGCTTCGAACTGCTCCCTGGTAAATTCCGGTTTGATATCCACTGGCGTCAGGCTTCGCAGTTCATCTATAGTATATCCCAGGTTTTGGCGCGCCCCCCGGTTTACCTGCGTGAATTTCAGGGTATCCGTTTCGAATAAGAAAATCTCGTTGAAGGAATCCTCCAGAATCCGGCCAAAACGGGAATATATTTCTTCAGCTTTTTTGTGATCGGTGATGTCTTTGCAGATGCCGACAAACTGGCGTTTGCCCTCTATTGCCATCTCGGTGACGCTCAGGGCCATCGGGAAAACCGAACCATCCTTGCGTTGCCCCACCACCTCGCGACCGATGCCGATAACCCTGGCTTCGCCGGTTTGCAGATAGCGACCCACATAATCGTCGTGTTCGCTATGGTAGGGCTCCGGCATCAGCATGTTGACATTCTTCCCGATCACCTCGGATGGAGAGTAGCCGAACGTGCGTTCCGCCGCCAAATTGAAAGAATTAATGAGACCATTCGAATCAATGGTTAGTACGGCATCCGCCATGCTTTGCACGACTGCCTGGAGGAAAGATTCGCTTCCTCCCGCCCGCTGTTCCGCCTTCTGGTGTCTTGTCCATGCAATATAGGTTGTCCCGGCCAGTAAAACCAGCAAACCTGATAAAGCAAGATATACCTGCTCCAGGCGATGCAGAGGCCCATAGGCTTCCTCAACGTCGATCTCGGTGGCTAAGCCAAATCCCGGATCGGGTAACCATGTCCATGCCCCCACAACCGGCACACCGCGGTAGTCGTTATACCCCTCAAGGTCAACGCCGGATTCTCCCTGGGTAGCGCTGGCGGCCATGCGCGTCAGCGGTTGTTTTTCGCGCGCCAGTGGGGGATGAAACCCTTCCAATAAATTCCCACCGGGGTTTCGGATTTCGATGTTGAGAATGGCGTGGGACTCTTGCGAATCGGAAAGCAGTCCCAGTTTTATCAATTGATCCTTGAAACGGCTGTCCGTGAGCATGATCCCTTCGTTATCGAAGGCATAAGATTCGCCCGTCTTGCCTGTCCTATGGCTTTCAAATATTTGTGAGAAGGTACTCTCCGGCCGCACCCGGAATGCCAATACCGCCTTGACATCGCCTGTATCATTGAGGATGGGAGCCGATATGAACATGGTCGGCATGTTTGCTGTATAATTTTCCCCTTCTTTGACTGGCAGTTTGATCTCAGCTGAAAACGGCAACGACCATAATGTTTCTCCTTTCAATGATTTTTGGACAAAATCGGATCGTTGGATAATATCTTTTCTGCCGACAGGTTCGTCCAGCAAGGCACCTATCTGGAGACCGGTTTGATCAAAAACAACAAACCCAACATAATCATATTTTTTACAAACCGGCCGGAGAAGGTCACGCAATTGGCGCAGTTCATCAGAATGAAGCAAAGTAGAATGAAGCACGACTTCCGAGCTTTTGTCACTCCTTTCAGATTTTTCCAATAAAGCCAGGGTTTTTTGACGTACCGTTTGATCCGACGCGACAAGCTCGGTATCAACCTTTTTTTCAACCATCCAAATTTGGATCATCTTGCCTACAGAATTCAGCCCGTATTCCAGTTGAGCATGCAGATTTTCCTTTAGCTGATCGCGCACAGTGACTCTACTAAACCATCCAGCCGCTATCGTTATCAGGGCCAATAGGATCAAGATGACAATCCGTTTATTACGGAACGTCTTTGTGGGGGAATGAGTCCCGCTCAAGGCAGGGTTGTCATTAGATTTTTGCAAACCCTTCTCCTGTGACATTTAACGTTTCTTAAAGGGAAATGTTACCTTTATTGACCTGCACCCCAAAAAACAATCAATGAATAAGCCTCATTTCTTTTCCCCTTGCCCCCACCCAGCTAAATTAAAATCCCGCTCGGAGCGGGAGCAATTTCCAAGGTAGAGACCGTTACTCTTAGACTAAGAGATCTGATGGGAAATTTATAACAAAAAAGAGGAAAGTTATTTAATACCGAGGAGGGAAAACCTGAAAACAAGCATGAAAGATCACTATATGCAAGTTCCCCAAAGCCCATTTTCTTCAATAAACTGGCCCACCTGCAATATAGACAAATTTTCTGGATTTAATTGAAGACCACGTTGGAGAGTGAGCAAAGACGCGGACAGATTAATTACTTATGCAAAGGTCTCCTTTTGCAGGGGAGAAGTGGCGTACCGCCACTGGTAAATTGCAAGCCCTCTATTGCGTTCCAAGAGTTTTCTTTAGCCAGTACCGGTCAGCCGGTTCCCCCTCCGGGCAAGGGCATTAAAAAATGCGGATAGTTTTTTGCACCCCACCTTGACGAAAATAGAATTCGATTTTATCTCAACATGAAATAGGAATACCGGTTGAATCCGGTATTTCCGAATCAAAGAATCTTAATTTATAATCTGGAGGTGAATCACTATGGAACCAACTTCTCTCTTGATAGCCGTTCAGGCGGGCGCTGCCGCTCTGGGAGTCGCGGGTTTTCTCGCATCCGGATTGCATGAACGGTAATCGGCTGGACGGAATCGGGGCGTAACAGGGAAGATAATTTCCCCTGTTCCGCCCCCGGCCACGAGTAAGCGTCCATAAATAAAACGGCGAGGTGCCTGAATATGAATCAGAGTTTGAGTCATTGGAAAGATCGTCGATCAGCAAAGAAAGGGGAAGATCGTTCCGTCCCGGTCACCGTGGCCGACAACCAGGCCGTTGGCGGTGAGGACCAGCCGGAGTTCGGCTGGAAAGAACATCATCGCCCACAGTGGGCGTTGCGGTCCCCCATCGAAGATGTGTTTTACCGTTACGGC
>JAJDBJ010000078.1 GCA_029261395.1 Nitrospinaceae bacterium | reverse complement strand
GACCTGAACATTTTGTTGCCGAATGGCCTGGACGACATCACCGGCCGTGAGATCGACGTGCGTCATCTTTTCAATATCGAGCCAAATCCGCATCGCGTATTCATTGCCGCCGGCGATGCGAATGTCGCCCACGCCGTCCAGTCGCATTAGAGCATCGCGAACGCTCAAGAATGCATAGTTGCTGATGTAGAGTTGTTCGCGACTGCTGTCCGGTGAATTCAGATGAACCACCATCAGCATGTCAGGAATCAGTTTCGTCGTAGTGACTCCGATCTGACGAACTTGTTCGGGCAAGCGCGACTGGGCAATCGCCACCCGGTTCTGCACCAGCACTTGAGCGTCATCCAGATCGGTGCCAAGTTTGAACGTGACCGTCAACTGCATCGTACCGTCAGCACTCGACGATGATTCCATGTAGATCATGTCGTCGACGCCGTTCATCTCTTGCTCGATCGGCGTCGCGACGGTGTCGGCAATGACCTGCGGCGTGGCCCCTGGATAGCTGGCTCGGACAACGATCTGCGGCGGTGCCACAGCGGGGTACTGCGAGACCGGCAGTGAAAAGTACGTGATACCGCCCACCAGCACAATGATGAATGACAGTACGGTGGCGAAGATGGGCCGTTCAATAAAGAAGTGAGGGAATTTCACGGCGAGTATCCCTTCCGTTCATCGGCCGTATTCGCTTCCCGAGAATCTGGCTGTGGCTCGGGTTCCGGCGACAGCCATTTTTCCGGCGGCAATGGTTGGTAGCTGTCGGGCAAGCCGTCTTCGACGACTTCGATCAAGCCTTCCGTCGTTTGAATTATCATCTCGGGACGGGATTGCAACAGACCCTCAATAACAACCGATTCATCGCCTTCGAGCCCTTCGCGTACAACACGAAGACCGTCAACAATCGGGCCGGGTTTGATCGCTCGGCGCTCGATCACGTCGTCAACCACAACATAGACATATTGTTCTGACTGATCTGTTCCGATCGCTGAATCAGGAATCAACACCGCCTGGTAGGGAGCACTGCCTGGAATCCGAATCCGCGCAAACATCCCCGCAACAAGCAGTTGGTCATTATTGGGAAAGATGCATCGAGCCCGCATGGTCGCAGTACCTGAATCGAACCGGTTATCGACAAAATCCATGTGCCCTTGGTGCGGGAAGCCGCTTTCGTCGACCAATCCCAAAAACACTGGATTCTTGGCCTCTCGAGAACTCGCTCGTGCTCCGGACATTGCCAATCGGATGTATTTCAGCACATCCTGCTCGTTCGCATCAAAAGTGCAGTGAATTGGATCAACGGACGTAATCGTCGTGAGTAATGTCGATCCGGCGGCACCACCGCTAACCAGATTTCCCTCGGTCACATACTGTCGGCTGATGCGGCCAGTGACTGGTGCGCGAACTTGCGTATAGTCGACATTCAACTGCGCCATTTCGATGCCTGCATGCGCGGATTCGATAGCGGCATTGGCCGTCGCAATGGCCGCCACTGACGAACTGATTCCCGCCTTGCTCGCCTCGATGTCAGCCTTGGCTTGCAGGAGTTCGGCCTCACGCTGATCCAACTCCTCTTGGGTCACGGCACCGCTTGTTGCAAGTGTTCTTACCCGCTTGACTCGCGTTTCAGCGAGTTGCAATTGAGCGTCCGTTTGCTGTTGTTGCGCCTTCGCTTCTGCAAGTTGGGCCTTTGCCTGCTCAAGCTGCGAATTCGCCTGGCTTAGCGTGGCGTTGGCGCTATTTAGCTCCGCATCGAAAGGCCGAGGGTCGATGACGAAGAGAAGGTCTCCCGCGTTAACAATCTGACCCTCGTCGAAGTGAATCGACTTCAAGTAGCCGCTGACGCGAGCACGCACTTCGACAAATTCGATTGGTTCCAACCGACCCGTGTACGCATCCCACTCAACGATCTGCTTTCGAATCGGCTTGGCGACTGTCACGGTCGGAGTTCTTACCGGCGGACCAGTTGCTGCGCCGGGTTGGCACCCGACAGCGCAAAAGCTTAACAGAAGGAGGCAAACCATTCGTACAAGTGCCGGCTCGGCGAGGTCGCGGGGGTCAACCGAAACATATACCTTGTTCGACGCCATTATTCTTTCTCCGTGCTGAGCTTCATTCACTTTTTCCATCATTGTGATCCAAAAGGAACTTTCCTGGACCAATGAAGATCAAGGTCAGGTGGACAAATCAATCGTCTGCGCCAGCTTCTTGATGTCCCTGGGGACTGCCCGATCGTTCTATCTGTCCTACGGGGATTGCACTCGTCATTCAAGGGGACTTGCCGCTTCCCGCAAGATGTTCACAAGTTCTGACAGATTGTTCACCACAAAATCAGGCCTTGCGACGTTCGGATAAAGCGTCATGCCCGGCCGAGCGACAAAAGCTGTTTGCAGCCCAACGTTCTTGGCTCCTGTTAAATCCCAGGCATGCGCGGCAACCATCAACACTTCTTCAGCTTTTACACCCAGATCGTTTAGCACCATGCGATACGTGTCCGGATGCGGCTTGAACTTCTTGACGCTCTCGACGCTGTAGCGTTTTTCAAACAGATCAGTCAGACCAGCGTTTTTGAATTGCGTTTCAACTCCGACGGCGGACGAGTTGGTCAGGCTCACGATACGATAGCCGTCACTCTTGAGTGCCTTAAGTCCGGCAACGACGTCTGGATGCGGCGGCAGTGTACGAAGCGGTGTCACGATGGCTGCTTTGGCATCTTCGTACCCAAGATCAACGCCTTGAATTTCCGCCACCATCATTAAAGCGGACGTGCCGATTTCGCCGAAGCTGTGGTAATCGCCAGTCAACGTTTCCACCAACGAGTAATGCAGCATCGTTGAGAACCACAACGGCAAGAGGTCTTCTCGACCGCCGAGAACTTTTCCGACAGATGTTTTCAGCGGAGCAAGATCGAGAAGCGTTTCGTTGACGTCAAAGATGATGACTTGGGGTTTAGCCAATGTTTTCTCCTGATTGAGTTCAGCCGTTCATTGACTTCCGGCTGTTCATCTATGGCAAAAGACTCTCTCAGCCCACCGGCTGTTCTTCAGCACTCCTTGCATTCTTGGCGAATCCTTTGTCGAGTGGAGTGTTGGCAAAGTGGTTGGTGTAGTTTGACAGAACCTTGTAAGCCGTCCCCACGATCACGTCGAAGACCGTTTGCTTGGTGTATCCGGCGGCCAGCAACGCGTCGATGTCGCTGTCTTCCAGCAAGCCGCGATTGACATTGACCTTCTCAGTAAAGACTCGCAGCGCTTCCAATTTCGGATCAGCGATCGGCGCGCCGTCTCGAAGGGCCGTGACGACGTCGTTCGGCACTTTCAATGCCTGCATGATCGACGTGTGAGCGGCCATGCAATAGGTGCAACCGTTCAGACGGTTGTTCGTCATCAGGATGATCTGTTGCTCGGTTGGACTCAGGCTTGTCTTGTCAAAGATTCCGGCAATTGTCTGGTAGGATTCCAGCATCGCTGGCGACTCCGCCATGACGGCATGCAGGTTGGGCACAAAGCCATAAGCCTTCTTGCTCTTCTCCAGCAGGGGCT
>JAJDBJ010000077.1 GCA_029261395.1 Nitrospinaceae bacterium | reverse complement strand
TGGGCTACTTCATCGCCGACGCTGTGGACAGCAAACCCGGCACCCCCATCTTCAACCGCACCACCCCCCTCCGCGACACCTGGGCCAAAGTCCAAAAGAAGGGGTAATTGCCCTCCCTTTGTAAGGGGGAGGACGAGGGATTATTTCTACAAAATTAATATGGGCTTGGGTTCTACATAATGATCAGGTGTTGCCCATTTACTATTAGTAGCTACGATCCTATAGGCTTTTGCTTCAAACGGAAAATAGTCTCCTTCATAAGTGACGTCAATTATTACCTTCCAAACCCTTGAATGATTTTTTAAGAATTGCCGTATAGGACCATTTAGATCATCACGTATTGATTCAATTTTTCTCAATTGACCTAATCCATATAGACTAGCGTTCAAATGCACAAAAATTATACCGGGGTTCCCTTTTTTTAATTGGTGTTTTGAGGCATGCTTTAGTGAGTTTATCAGATTGGCTTTATTGTCTTTGAGGTAATCCGCCCTGAAACAAATTAAAATTAATTTCTTAACTTTTACTGCTAACCCAGGGTTTTCTTTGGAGGTTGTAATGTCGCCTGTTGGAAGCCAATGATGCCATTCATCCCATTCTTTGAAATCAAAGGCCCATTCCCAAATTTTAAGATCTGTTGTTGGCATAGGTTGTGGCAGGTTTTTTTCTTCTTCCAAGAAAGGTTCAATGGAAATTGAATAATCATCATTAAAGGTTTTGTTGCGTATCCCGTTGTTAATCATGTCTTCAATGAAATTTGGGATATCTTTTTTTAAGGTCTTTTCGACTTGTGGCTTGAGGAGATTGATTTTGATAAGAAAGCTTCCCTGGTATTTCATCAATGCTTTCCAAATTTCACGTAAGGCGTTTTTTCTCCATTTTTCATTTAACTTTATAATTTTATCTTCATATTGCAGGCGAGTTTTGCATTCGACAAAGGTTTCTGGAATGGTCGGCAGTAAAATATCTGCTACGCCTTTTTGGTCCGTATTGTCGGGCAATAATTCTGGCTTAACTTCAGGGAGATAGCTTATTGCGATAATTAATTCGTGGAGGGTGCTTTTCCATTCCTTTGGAGTTAGAAGCTTTGGAAATCTTGTTTCAATTCCTTTAATATGAGTTTTATTTTTTTCGACATCCGCTAGAGAAAGAACCCTATAAAAGGAAGGAGAAAATATTACATGCTTTCCTTCGTCAGTATCCTTAAGGGCTTTTTCTGCTGATAATATGCATTCTGCTACGGGGTGAATAGAGGTGTCCTGATATCCGTCAGCTATAGTTGCAATATTTTGATTTCTTGTATAAAGCGCTCTTTGTGGTTCCAAGAGAACAGGATCGATGGGCCGCTTCCTATTTTGTCTTTCTAACCATTTGGGATGGATAGAGTTAACTAGTCGTTTGGCAAAGACCAAAGCTTCACGTAATTGCTCTGAGGTTAATGTGGGGGATTGATCAATAGTCATTTTTTTATGATACACCACTAGGTTGCGGTTTTGCCGGTGAGGGCGACGCGGACGGGCTGGGCGAGTTTGCCGAGTTTCAATCCGGCGTCCTCGACACCTGGGCCAAAGTCCAAAAGAAGGGGTAAAGGGGTGTCAATTTCTAAATATTTCGTTTCTATGGAATTTAAGAAAATTTTGGTCGGGGCGGAAACGGCTTGGCAGGGAAATTTGTGCGGTATTATATTTTAAAAGTAATTCATGTTTTACTTTTTTGGAAACCACCACTCGATAGTCTTCGCTGATTGTAATTAGTCCCTTATCGAAAGCGCGGTCATGGAGTGCGTTTAGGCAAACTCCGTTCATGGGGTTTAAGCGATTTTTGGTATCTCGCGACCAAGGGACAATGTGGCTGGCGATTAATAGCTCGGCATTATCGATTCCTGTAATACAGCATTTCTCATCGTAGGACGACAGGATGATTTTCCGAAACAAGCCCTGATTCACCCGCGTTTTAACAATAGCTTCTCTGGTTTTTCCCTCTGTTATTTCAAGTTCCGGTAATTCTTCTGGGATATCCAGTGCGCCTTTCAATTCCGCCAACTTCGATTCGCTTTCCGAAAGCTTCTCTTCCCAATTGTCATAGAACTCAGCCCAAACTTCTTTGTCTAGCTTGCTAACATTCGCTGCGCCTTTACGATCAAGAGTTGGATCTAGGCTAGAGAAATTTGCCAACTTATAACTGATGGAACCCGGCGTTCGCCCAAGTTTATTTGCTAACTCAATAATTTCAGGATTTTTATAATGAATTCTTCCAAAGGGTATTTTGCAATACAGATTAATAGCGAGGAGTAGCTCGTCTCTTGTCCATAGTTTGCGTTCGGTGTCGCTCACACTAAACCCTTTCGCGCAAAGACTTCTCTCTCATTCCAGTTCAAACTATGAGCCTTTTTAAAATTAGCCAATAGAACTGAGGCGTTGATGGTTGCGGTGGGTTGCTCGTCGATTAATTCGATGGCTTCTATTTCATGCCAGATATGATCGTAGGATTTAAAAACGTCTTCTTGTAAGTCCGGTAAGCCGACTTCAGAGGGGATAAAGAAAGTCTGCTCTCTTAAAAAAGGTTCGATTTGCTCTAGGGTGATGATGCCCGGCAAAATAATAGAATGAAACCTTTTGTAGTTCCATGCGTCCCGGTAAAGATAGCTGAGTTGAGTATTCATAGTGATAATCCTCCGGATGAAATTTATGACAAGTTTTACCCAGAGAATTTTTGGAGTCAAGTTGAAATTAAAAAGCCTTTTGGAGCCGCTCAATGGTTCGTTTTTTCCCCAGCAATAGCACGACGTCAAAAATACCGGGAGACGCGGTTTTGCCGGTGAGGGCGACGCGGACGGGCTGGGCGAGTTTGCCGAGTTTCAGACCGGCGTCCTCGACGGTCTTTTTGAACAGGAGTTCGACGACGTCGTGATTCAACGGTTCCACCATCGTTTCCAATCCTGCCACCAGTGTTTCAAACAGCGGCTTCACTTCCGGCTTTAGAAATTTGGCTTTCGCCTTCTCGTCAAACGTCACTTCATCTTTGAGATAAAACTCGGCGCCGTGGGCCATTTCGATCAGGGTCTTTGCTCTTTGTCGTAATGAGGGGATGACTTTGGCGATATCTTCTAAAGCTTTGCTGTGGTTTTCAGGTAAAACTTTTTCCTGAACCAAAATCGGCTCCAGATGTTTTGCCAATTCCAGAGAAGAAATTTTCTCGTCCGACTGAATCCACTGCTCGTTGACCCACAACAATTTCTCGGGATTGAACACGGCGGCGGAAGTGGTGACGTGTTGAAGTGTAAAATGTTTGATCAATTCGTCGATGGTGAACAGTTCCTGGTCGCCGTGCGACCAGCCGAGGCGCGCCAGGAAATTGACCAATGCGTTGGGGAGGTAGCCCATGTCGCGGTAGGCGAGGGTGGCCGTTGCGCCGTGGCGTTTCGACAGGCGCGATTTGTCTTCGCCGAGGATCATGCTGATGTGCGCGAACTGCGGGCGCGTGAAGCCGAGGGCGTCGTTTAGCAGCGCCTGGCGCGGCGTATTGGACAGGTGGTCGTCGCCCCGGATGACGTGGCTGATGCGCATATCGGCGTCGTCCACCACCACCACGAAGTTATAGGTCGGCGAGCCGTCGGTGCGCAGTATGATGAAGTCGTCCTGCTCGGCCAGATCAAACGTGACGTTGCCGCGCAGGATATCGTTGACGATCACGTTGCCCTCCTGCGGGCATTTGAAGCGGATGACGTGCGGCGCGCCTTCGGGGAATTCGGTGCGACTGCGGCATTTGCCGTCGTACTTCGGTTTGGCGCCCTGGTCCTGCGCCATTTTGCGGCGGTGTTCGAGTTCTTCCGCAGTGCAGTAACAGAGATACGCTTTTTGACCGTCCAGCAATTCCTGAACTTTTTGCGTGTAGAGGCTTTGCCTCTCCGTCTGGCGGAAGGGGCCTTCGTCCCAGTCGAGCCCCAGCCAGCGCATCGACTCGATGATTTCATGAATGGAGTCCTCGGTGGAGCGTTCGTGGTCGGTGTCCTCGATCCGCAGAATGAACTTGCCATTAAAGTGGCGGGCGAACAGCCAATTGAACAGGGCGGTGCGTACCCCGCCGATGTGGAGGAATCCTGTGGGGCTGGGGGCGAAACGGACGCGTACTTCTTCAGTCATTCATGCTCCTTAGCGGAGTACCTCCGCGGGTAACTTTTGGGCAATGTGCTCCCCTCCTTACTAACTAAGGAGGGGATACAGGGGAGGTTATCATAACCCCTCCTCAATCCTCCCCTTGGTAAGGGGAGGAGGCAAAAACCTGCGCTGGCCAGTGGCAAGCAGTCGCCTAGACTAGCAGAATCGGCGAGTGAAATTAAGCGCGAAATCTTTTTCAGTTTATCAGGTGGAGATTCCTTGGCTGTCAACTATTTGCCTGGAAGCCGGGCGTTCTTATTTAAGTGGACACTTGTGAGAACCGGGAAAGCGGCGGTAGGGGTGAAAAACGAGCAGTGCCAGAAGATCGCCGAAATTCTGCCGGGCCCATTGCCTGACAAAAATTCACTGGGAATGACAAAAAAGGGCGGGGGAAAGGCGACATGCTTCCGGCTGGTGAGCGCTTATTTTTCCCTATCATATTGAATACTTGAGGCATATAAAAATATGAATTTTTGGGTATTGATGGCATCAGTATTGCTTGTTACTATAACAGTAAAGGTGTAGATAGCATTCTCATGAACCTTTAATTTGAAGAGTTCGAAATGAAAAAGATGACTCAGCCTGGCGGACCCAAGAAGAAAGCGCGCGATATGATAAAGGTCAATAAGAGGAATGCCCGTATTGGATTTTTGGAATCCATAGGGGACAGTGGTTACGATAACCGGACTGATCCGAGTTATTGCTTTGATATTTTGCGGAATTTTATGAAAAACGAAGAGCCCGATGAAGAGGCTCTCGGTTAAGCCGGAGTTTTAAAACAGACCGTTGGCTCTTCAGGGAAGGTTTAGAGAAGGGGCGCAAAGCAAAACAGCCGACTCAGGGGAGTCGGCTGTTTCTTTTTGGGCTTCGGAGTTGCATCTAACGACAACACCCGATGGAACAGCGCCAGTAGCGCTGGATCCAATTTAGTTGCAAACAACAGATACAGGGTTGGTTCCGGTATTGGTTACCGTTACTTTACCGCTGATGTCGCCGATGGAGTCGCCTCGGCTGAAAGCCGATTGAGAGGTCAGGATTACTTTGTTGCGACCCATCTCACCCATAACTGGGATACCGGTTTTACCGTGATCGGTGGCGTTGATAGACCGATTGTCATCGTTCGGTCCCAAGGTGATGGGAACGGTAGTGGCATTGGAGGATTTCCAAACCACAACGTTGCCAGTTCCCCGGTCATTCGTGGTGTAACCAAATTTTCCACCAGTTTGGTTGGCGATTTTAGCGACTGCAATGGTGATGGATTTAGCATTGGTGCAAGCAGCCGTTTGACCTGTTTTGATATCGCCGGCAAATGCAGCAGTGGTAAAACCCGCAAACAGAACTACAGTTAACAAAGTTACTTTTTTCATTCCCCACTCCTTTCAAAGTAAGTGAACACACTGGTTTTCAATAACTCAAATAAAACATTTGCTCCCCACGCGTGTTGGACGAAGATCACGCGGCTCGAAGCGGAACTACGTTAATATGCAAACAAATCGGATTCGTTGAATTGGTTTTCGGTTTCAACGAATAACAAATTGAGTAAGGACCTTTTTTGGGAAATTCCAAGCCAAAAGATTGGCCGGGCAAAAAAGAATCTATGCTCAAAAGTGTTTTGTCTAAATGATCCGTGATGATTGATGTTTTATATAATTCCTGTGGGTAATTATTGAGAAAAGTTACCGAAGACCCTACAGGGATACGAATGTCATGTTCTTGATCGGTGGCTTCCAGGGAAATCGTGCGAGCCAGTGGTTCACCAAAAATATTTGAGGGAAAGCACAGGCACAACACAGCCAACACCGCTAGGCCGATAGTGTTCAATGAGTGGAAAGAATTTCTATTGGAATAAATTTTTATATTGCTCATAAAGAAACCATCAGAGAACCACAATTCTAAAGTAGTACTTTTGTAAGATTGCTTGGACTTGGCGAAGTTAGTACTGTCTTTTGAGGGGAGTTTAGATGATCCGAGCCATCGGGGGTATCAGCTGGAGTCCTAATCTCGTATAGGATAAATACCTAGTATGCATAGGAGTTATGTCTCGGGTGAGATGTTTCAGGGGAGGCTGGTCTCAGATCAGCTCATGTTGGATGGCGTAGTGGATCAGTTCCGCATTTTTTTTCATCTTCATTTTTTCCAGAATACGGGTTCTGTGGGTGCTAATGGTTTTGACGCTCAATGATAGATCCACTCCAATTTCGGTGAGGGATTTGCCTGTAGCAATCATTGAAAACACCTGGTATTCGCGATCAGACAACAGCTCGTGTAGCGGTTTGTCGATATTCAAGAAATCGAAGGCCAGTTTTTCGGTGATATCGGCGCTGGCATAATTCCCACCTTGTGCGACTTTTCGGACTGCGGCAAGAAGGGTGTCGATGGAGCTTTCTTTGGTCAGGTAACCGGAAGCGCCCGCTTTGATGAAACGGATGGCATACTGGCTTTCCTGATAAACGCTGAGGATCAAAACCGGGATTTTAGGGTACTCGGTTTTCAATTGTTTGAGAACCTCCAGTCCGCCCTTTCCCGGCATGGAAATATCGAGCAATACCAGGTTCAATTCATGTTCCCGGACTTTTTCCAGAACATCGTTACCGTTCTCAGCTTCATCCACCACTTCAATGTCTGGAGTTTCGCTAAAAGCGTTCTTCAGTCCCTGCCGGAACAGGGGGTGGTCGTCTGCAATGAGAATTTTAATTTTGGATTTACATTCAGTCTTCATGTTTAACTCCTGCTGATTCGGACCACAACGGTCGTTCCTTTTTGAGATTCGCTCTGAATATCCACATGTCCGCCCCAGACTCGGGCTCGCTCTCGCATACCCATTATCCCCAGTGAGTTGCCACTGAGAAGATGTTTGGAATCGATGCCGATTCCGTCATCCTCCACCCGGAGAGTGAGGATGTTCGCTTCATCTTCCAGATTAACTTTAACATGGCGGGCGTGTGCATGGCGAACGACATTGTTCAGGGTTTCCTGAAAGATGCGAAACATGGCGGTGGTTCGCGCGCTGTCGATTTCGGGATTCATCAGGTTCAAGTCTAAACTGCAATGAATGCCTGTGCGTCGTTCAAACTCCTTACCCTGCCACGAGATCGTTTCCTGAAGCCCAAAATCGTCCAGAATCGGCGGCCGGAGATCGTGAATCAATTCTTTTATGGAGGGAATGGTTTGATCGACCAGACCCAGAAGCATTTCCGCGTTTTTCTCAAGGGCCGGAGCCTGAGTGGCCAGTTTTTTCTTGAGCAAAGAAATTTCCAGTTTCAAGGCGGTCAGAACCTGCGCCAGCTCATCGTGAATTTCGCGGGCGATGCGTGTGCGCTCTTCTTCCTGGATCATTTCGAGCCGATGATACAAGTTGAGGAGTTGTTGCCGGGATTTGAGGCCTCCTTCTTCCGCCCGCTGGCGTTCGATGACCCGTCCCAACTGCGCCCCTAAATACGCCATAATTTCGAGTAATTCGTCTTCGGGCTCCGCCGCCTTCTCGGAAAAAAACTCCATAATGCCCACCACCTCTTCCCGGATCAGAACCGGAAATGCGAAACCGGCTTTGACTCCAATGTCATGGGATAACTGGGCGCGAGGGAAATTCGGGTCTTGCGTCACGTCAATAATCCAGGCCGGTTTGCCGCTTTCCAGCACTCGTCCAGGAAGTCCGATACCCGGATCGAATGCCGTCGCTTCGGAAATGGTACGAAACGTTTCAAACTGATCCAAATCGTCCAGATGCCAAAGGGTGGATGATACCAACGGAGGTTGGGCGTTCTTGTCCACCAGATACAAATGTCCCACCGGCCATCCAGCATGATTGCAGATTCGTCGGAGACAATATTGAAAAGTATCCGTCACGTTGCGGGTTTCGTTGGAGGCTACCGCGATATCCTTGTGCAACTGGACGAAATCGCTCTCCTGTTTTAACAGACGGTTGGCTTCATTCAATTGAAGAGTTCGATCCTTGACATTATCTTCCAGATTAAGGTGGGCGTCGGCGAGTTCTTTTTGAGAACGGTTTTGCAGTCGGCACAGAAAATAAGCCATCCACAGGGTGAAAATGGATAGCATGCGATTGATCACCACCTTCCAAATCTCACCGCCAGATGGAGACAAAAAGAACCCCGCGATAATGAGAAGGGTTCCAAGAATGGCACCTCCCAGGAGCAGTCGCCTGTTTCGAGCCAGCAGTCCGACCAGTACCAGAGCGACATAGAGCATGCCATCGGCGACTCCGGTGGGAATAAAGATATCCGCCAGGAAGATAAAAACGGCCAATAGAACCCAAATGACCGTCAGCACTATGGGCATGTCTTTGAGTTTGTACTTCAGTGCGAACACCTGCCTTACATCGTGAAAAATAGGAATGCATCATTATAGACTATTGGAATGGATGAGTACCAGTAGGAATCAGAAACGTTCTGAAAATAAAAGAGTTTGGGGAGGACGAGCCTCCAAAGCAATCAGTGAAAACTTGATCCAATGTCAGAAAAAGAGAAAAATTCTGAACTTCTGAAAGTGATATAATTTTCGGATAGAGCTTTAATACTTCCTTAACCGAAAGGGGAAAGGTGTCATGAAATACAAAATTATCGTTGTCGTCGGCCTGATCCTGTTTCTGTCCGGAACGCTTCACGCCGCCGAACAACGCGGAGCGCTGATTTTAAATAAAATCCCGATTTACGAATTCGAGGACGCAAGACAGCTGGGTTGTACGGAAATGTATGATGTTAAATATGGCCGAGATGTTGCCGACATGCGGGAATTTCGCAATTTTCATTGCCAGGGCCGTTATGAAATGACACTGAGAGGAGAGAAGGGGAGAACCGTAACCCTCTACGCTCAATTTAATTTTGGCCAAAAGGCTGGTTTTCTGGTGGTGCGAAAAATGGACGACAAGATGATTTGGATCCACGATCTGGAAAATCTACCCCCGGGTCAATGGACGACCATACCGGCAAGCCGTCAATCGGGAGGGTACGAAGCGTTTTACCACAAGGGATCCGGATTTGATCAAAACCTTTCATCAGTCAAGTGGGGCCAGTGGTGGCAAGGTGATATTCCCCGGAAATCAGCATACCAGGCGCCCGGCAATTAAGAACGTTTGCGTTAGACTTTTGGAAGGTTCAGAGTAACGGGAGTGTCTCGTGGAAATCACCGAGGTCCAGTGCAAGTCTATCCTCACCCGCGCCGGCGGCTATCTACGGGAAGTGTGCTCGCATTCATTGAATCCGTACGTGGGTTGTGGGTTCGGACAGTCAGCCTGCGGCGTCGGCTGTTACGTTCGGCACAATGCCTGGCTGACCAAAGGGCGCGACTGGGGAAGCTTCGTCGAAGTGAAAACGAACGCCCCGGAAGTGTACCTGCAAACGTACGAGGCGGAACAACGCTGGGCGCATCGACGGGATCAACTGTTCTCGGTATTCTTCTCCAGTGCCACCGAGCCGTGGCAACCGATCGAAAAGCAGTACCGCATCACACGCCGTCTCTTGCAATCCATGTTGGCGCATCCGCCGGATGAATTGATTCTGCAGACGCATGCCACTGCCATGCGCGACGATCTGGAGTTGGTGGCCGCGTTGTCCCAACAATGTCGACTGCGTGTGCATGTGTCGATTGAAGGCGATACCGAACGCCTGCCCGGTCTGCCACCCCCTCCTGCGACGGTTGCAGGGCGGATCGAACTACTGCGGCAATTGAGCTCCGCCGGGATTTTCGCGGTCGCCTGTTTGTCGCCTCTGTATCCCATGAAGCACCCCGCCGTATTTTTCGAGCAACTCGCCGAGGCAGGAGTCGACGCTGTGGTCATTGATCACTTCATCGAAGGCGACGGCACTCGTGAAGGCTCCCGCACCTGGAAAACGGACTTGCCTCGTTCCATGGAATCAGTCGACCCCGAATCGACCCGCCTCGCGTACCGCGATCGCATCGCCGCCATCGCGCGGACTTATTTGCCGGTTGGCATCTCCGCCGCAGGCTTTGCTGGTCATTATTCCCGGCAGTGATTATTTCGGTTTGAAATTAACGAGCGGAGGGCGTTTGGGGAGTGTGTGGTAATTCCCTTCTTTGAAAATTTTCATCAGGCCGGTACGTTGCGCGGGCCAGGTGCCTTTGTGCACGTTGGTGGGGGCTTCCTCTTTGAATACCAGAGCACCGTACTTGCCGTAATGCGGCAGTTTGCGGATCAGGCCGGGCATGCTTTTGGGATCGTCGGTAATGATCCAGGTGGCCGAGCGTGTCGGGTCGTGCGGATGCGGCACGGTGAACACGAAACTGTGATCCTTCCACGCAAACGGTTTGCCTTCAACGGTTACCTGGTCCTTTTCAATCGTAACTTCGAGTTGTTTGAGCGCAGGTATTAAAGACCGCGCCACAATGTTGTCCTTGCCGAACAACCACAGCGCGGCTTTGGGTGCCGGCAGGTACGTGGTGTCGTCAAACAACCGTGCCGGTGGACTCAGTGTTTGGATGAACCGAGAGTAGGCTTGAAGTAGCGGTTGCGGACCTCCTGTGGGGAGAACCGCCACGGCGGCGGGAGCGCCGTAACTCTGGCCGATACTCGTCGGTGCTTCGCGCGGATCGAGTTTGCGGAACAAATCGGTATACGGGTCGAGCAGTACCGCTCGTGGTTCGCCTTTGACGAACAGGCGCAGGGTTTGACTGAATTTTGAATCCAATTTTAAATTTTGAATATGGGGTTTGTCAGAGCCTTCCATCCAGACCGCTACCGGCAGGGTCAGGTTGAACAGTGGTCGTTTCTGTTTCTGCAATAGGTTCAGAGTGAGGCGATACTCGTTCTGGAAATTTTCATACGTGGCGTCGGCCAACTCCAGTTCCGGTGCGCCTTTGGCACGTACCCATTGCCGGAAAAAGACCTCCAGCTTTTTGCCGCTTGCCGCTTCGAAATGGCCGCGCAATGTGTCGAACCCGGCGTGACGGAATTTCTGGGTGATGAAAAATTCACTCAGCGCTTTTAAAAATACCTTGTCTCCCAATTCCAGGCGAAGCATGTTCAACACCATCACCAGCTTGCCGTAACCGATAGCCTGCGAGGCCATGTCGGTACGCCCTTCAAATTGTTCCAGCGGAAAATCGTTGTCCGCGTTCACGTAGCTGGCGTACTTCATCAATTCCTGAAAACGGGTGCGGTCGCCATTGCCATCCAATTCCGGGAATAAATGATCCGACAGGTAGGCGGTGAGTCCCTCCGACCAGTTGCCGCCGTGGCGGTCGACGTACACCCCGTTGCCCCACCAGTTGTGCAGAATCTCGTGCGGGTACGACGTATGCAGAATGAACGGGAAACGGATGATGCGCGATCCCAGCAGAGTGAACGACGGCATGCCGTATCCGGTCTGCAGGGCATTCTCCACCACCGCGAACTTGACGAACGGGTAGGCACCGATCAGTTGTTCGTAAAACGCGATGTAGGATTTCGCCGCCTCCAGATATTTCCGCGCCAGTTTGCTTTCTTTCTTGCGCAGGAACACGTAGAGCTTGACGTCTTCATATTGGTCGCTATATTCCTCAAAATGATCGGCGATCAGGAAGATTTCCTGCATCGGGTCGTCGCATTGCCAGAAGGTGTGGCGGGGTCCGTTGACCGTCGTTTCGCGGATGCGCTTGCCCTGGCTGACTACTTTCCATTCGGAGGGCAGGTTGGCGGAGAGGGAATAGGTAATCAATGAGGTTCCGTCTTTATCGACCACCACTGGGTAAAAATAACTGGCGCCTGACAAAAAGATGCCGTGGTCTTCTTCCTCTTCAGGAGGGCCGGGCGGCGGTTCGCCATTTTCGCGCAAGGCGTCGGTGTACTTTCCGTGATAACGGAATTTGATCTGCAGGAAATCCGGCCACGTCTGGTTCTCCGGTTTGTGAACGGTGATTTGTTGCAGAGATGGGTTGCCGCTTTTGGCGGGAGTGATCTCCACATGCCAGTTGCCACTGTGAGGAATTTCAGTTTCCACCGTTTTGTAGTTGGCGTGCAGGAGAAAGCTGATCGTCGATTCCTTGCGGTCACCGGGATACAAAGTGACCAGGTCCGCGATTTGTGCTGAGTGGTCTGCCGGGTTTAATGTAACCTCCAGCTCGTGGTGAGCGGGACGCGCCCACGGTGCGGCTTCAGCTTTTTGGAATGTTCCTGAAAAAAAACAAACGCACACAAGAGCCAGCAGAGCCCATCGATGAATTGTTGGTATTTCTGGAAGAAAGTTTGCCACGCAATTGGAAAGGTAAAAAGTTAACTCAACACGGCGTCGATGCCGCGATGTGCGCCGCCAAGCACACGCACCACCACCCGGTTGGGCAGGCAGGCGGCGAACCGGTCGGCGTACTGGATGTATCCGGATTTGATGCACAGTTTCTTGTTGCAGGGTGATTTCAGCACGCGCGCTTTACCGTCCTTGATCTCCACCTCGGTCTCGCCGATGGGGCCGGTGACGTGCACGATCCGGTTCTGCGACAAGGGCAGGCGCTCGACTTCCTTATGATTGACCTCGATCACCACCCAACTGCCCGCCCGATTGCCCAAGTCCACCTGCGCGAACAGAAAAATATTCAGCGCAAACAGGCAGGCAATCAGAATTTTATCCGCCCGTGTGATTTTCATGCCTCAGTTTACCATATTCGCATGGCCCAAAACCCTTTTCACCACAGAGGGCACAGAGGACGCAGAGAAAACCTGAACCCAAATTAACCACAGATGAACACAGATAAACACGGATGAAACAAAACCTGTCACCCTGAGCTTGTCGAAGGGCGGCAGGTTTTCAAATAAACCCTCTATAGCATCTTGCTCAAAATATATCAAAAGTTGACAGGTTCGGTAAACATATCTATATTCAACTCCAATATGAAAACCCTGCACTTAAAATGCATTTTCAAGTTTCTAGTTTTCCTATTCCTTCTGCCTTTTCTCGGTTGTAGTACAGGAGCAAAACAGGAGCAAGTTATTGTTCCCACTCCTCCCCCTAAGAAATATCAAGATATTGTCTCACAAGCTCCAAAGGCACCTTTTGAACATGTGCTTGAGTCAACTAAGGGGAAAGATATTGAGTACATGACAGATAGGCTCGGGTTCCCTGCTAAATCTTTTGAAGCCCCCAACAAGAACAGGGTGTTTGAGTATGATTTTTCAAATATTAAAAGAAATAAACTGGGAGAGAGATTACTTGGTGGCCTTTTGGTTGCTTATGGTTCCTTGCATGGGATTCCACTTACACATTCGACCCCTATCGTTTCGAAATTGATTGATAGTTTGCCGGATAACCTTCAATGTGTATTTTGGTTGGAAGTAAATGATGATGATGTAATCAGAAAATGGCGGTGGAAAGGCAAAGACTGCGAAATCGTTTATCAGAAATTACGCCAGACTGCGGGATCTAAGATTCATGGAGCATGGCTGGGAGTGGAAGTCCAAGTTCTCACGTCGGAGATAAAGAAGCGATTGAATATAGACCATCAGGTTTTAGGTGGTGTTTTTGTTAATAGCGTAATTTCAAATAGCCCAGCCCAAAAGTCTGGGATATTGCGTGGAGATGTAATAACAGAAATTAATCGGAAAACTATTTATAGTCCCCAAGACTTGCTCGATATAATTTCCAAAAGTCGCCCTGGCGGCAAAATCCTAATTCTGTTGTTTAGAAATGGTAGGAGCTTATATGTGAGTGCCATATTGGAAGAAAATCAAAATCCTACCCCTTGAGCCTAATACTTTGGTTAAGTTCTCCCCCCTTTCTTTATAAAATATCCATAAAATCCAATTTGTCGCCGAGGTATTCCTGGAACGCTATTTTCAGGTTCTGGTGTTCGGGGTCTGTGAGTTTGGGGTCGCGGTCGATCAGGGCGAAGGCTTCCTTGCGCGTAGTTTCGATGATGGGGATGTCGCGGATGATATTGGCGAACCGCAGTGACGGCATACCGGACTGGCGCGTCCCCAGGAAATCACCCGGACCGCGAATCTGTAAATCCTGCTCGGCGATTTTGAAGCCGTCGCAGGTATCCATCATGGCTTTGACGCGCAGTTTGCCGTCGTCGGTCAGCGGCAGGTAGGCCACCAGCAGGCAGAACGAGTTGTGTTTGCCCCGCCCGACGCGTCCGCGCAGTTGGTGCAATTGCGCCAGGCCGAAGCGCTCGGAGTGTTCGATCAGCATCACTGTGGCGTTGGGGATGTCGATGCCCACTTCGATGACGGTGGTGGCGACCAGGATATCCGCCTTGCCGGCTTTGAACTCGGCCATGATGCGTTGGCGTTCTTCTTTTTTGAGTTTGCCGTGGATCAGTGCGACCGTGACATCCGGGAACCGCTCCTGTAAATCCTCGTACACTTCCAGCACTGTTTTCAAATCCTTGGTTTCCGACTCCTCGATCAGCGGGCAGACCACATAGGCCTGCCGTCCTTTCTTGACTTCCTTTTTCATGAAGGCGTACGCCTTGTCGCGCTGGCTTTCGTAATAACGTTTGGTCTGGATGGGTTGCCGTCCCGGCGGCATTTCGTCGATGACGGAGACGTCCATATCGCCGTACAGTGTCATCGCCAGCGAGCGTGGGATGGGCGTGGCGGTCATCACCAGTACGTGCGGGTACACTCCCTTTTTACTGATCGCTTCCCGTTGCAGGACGCCAAAACGGTGTTGCTCGTCGATCACCGCCAGTCCCAGGCTTTTAAACTCGACGCCTTTTTGGATCAGCGCATGGGTGCCGACGGCAATGTGCGTACTGCCGTCCTTAATACTGGCGAGGAGCGCTTTCTTGTCCTTGGCCGACATGGCACTGGTCAATAGTTGCACGCGGATACCCAGAGTCTCGCAGAAGGGCTGGATGTTCATGTAATGTTGTTCCGCCAGCAGTTCCGTCGGCGCCATCAACGCCCCCTGCATGCCGTTGTCGACCGCGGTGAGCAGGGAGATGAGAGCGACGATGGTTTTACCGCTCCCGACATCGCCGTGGAGCAGGCGGTTCATCGGACGGGTTTGCTCCAGATCGTCCATGATCTGTCCCAGTACCCTGATCTGCGCGCCGGTGAGCTCGAATTGCATGAGGCGGATGAAGCGGTGGATGGTATCGCCGCGGGTTTTGAGCGGCGTTCCCGGTTCCTCCTGTTGTGTGTGTTTGCGTTTGAACGCGAGACCGAGTTGCAGGAGAAACAGTTCCTCGAACACCAGCCGCACCTGCGCTTCCGTGCGGAATTGTCTCAGCAGATTTTCCTGCGTACCGAGCGGCGGGAAATGCGTTTCGCGAAAAGCCGTGGCGCGATCCGGCAGGTGATTGCGCCGCCGGATGACGTCCGGCAGAAACTCTTCCAGCAGGGGCGCGTACTGATCCACCAGGCCTTTCATGATGGAGCGCAGGGATTTCTGGTACAGCCCTTCGGTGGTGCTGTAGATGGGGATGATACTGCCGATGTCCAGCGGGTCGGCTTCCTCCTCCAGGCTGACATCGACATCGGCGTGGATGATCTCCAGGCCCCCGCCCTTATATTTACTGCGAGTCGGCTTGCCGGACACGATCAACAGGCGCCCGACCGCGTAGCGTTCCTTCATGTATTTTTCGTGGAACTTGAACCACTTGATGCAAATCGAGCCGGTGTCGTCCTGCACCGTGACTTCGAGGATTTTTCTGCGCCGCCAGATTTGCTGGACATGGACTTCGGAAACTCGTCCTTGGAACGTGATCTGTTCGCCTGCGACCAGCTCTCCGATTTTTTTGACCCGACTCCGGTCTTCGTAGCGGAACGGAATACAGTAGAGACACTGTTCCACCGTTTCCAGTCCCATCTTCTGGAGCAGTAAGGCGCGCTTGGGGCCGACACCCTTGACGTACTGAATGGAATCATCCAGAGAGAGGCCGGTCTTCGTTTTGTCGGTGGTTGGCATGAACGATTCGTGATGGGAGAGGTTGACTGTTGATGAATCCGCATTGAGACAACGCGTCCCACATCCTACACAGAAACCGCTGGGGGATAAAAGTAAATTGACACCCGGCCTCGTAAGGAATATTCTTTAAATAGTGTTAAATCATTTTAAAATAAGGGCTTTATTTGTGAATGCCCTTTATTGCGACTCTCAAAAAAAATAAAACGGACAAGGTTGTAACACCCATGCGGACATTGGACGACATCACCGATGCAGTTTTGGAGTATCACCCGGAAGCGGATGTGGACATCATTCTGGATGCTTACTTCTTTTCCGCGAAAGCGCATCGCGGCCAGAGCCGGCAATCCGGAGAGGCGTACCTTTCGCATCCGGTGGAGGTGGCGTACAACCTGACGCGTTTGAAGATGGACGAGAAAACCGTGGCGGCGGGACTCCTGCACGACACCTTGGAAGATACCCTGGCCACCGAAGAAGAAATCAAAGAGATGTTCGGTGAGGAAATTTATCACATGGTCGAAGGGGTGACCAAGATCAGTCAGGTCCAGTTTGCCAGTCGCGAAGAAAAGCAGGCGGAGAACTATCGCAAGATGGTTCTGGCCATGGCCCATGACATCCGCGTGGTCATGATCAAACTCGCAGACCGGGCTCATAACCTGCGGACCCTTGAGTCCATGTCTCCCGAGCAAAAGCGTCGCATTTCCCGCGAAACTTTGGATATCTATGCTCCCATCGCCAACCGTCTGGGCATTGGCTGGTTGAAGGCGGAGTTGGAAGACGGCTCTTTTCAGTATACTCAGCCGGAAAAACACAAGTCTATTGTCGACCGCATGCACCAGGGGGAAGATGAGCGCAACGCTCTGGTTAAAACCGTTTGCGATGCGGTGGAAAAGGAACTGGCCGCGATGCAGATTCAGGGAGTGGTGAGCGGGCGGTCCAAGCATTATTACAGCATCTACAAAAAAATGATGCTCCAGCAGATCGACCTGGAGGATGTGTACGACCTCATCGGCGTCCGGGTCATCACCGACTCCGTCAAGGATTGTTACGCGGCGCTCGGTCTGGTGCATTCGTTGTGGCGTCCCATTCCGGGAAAGTTCAAGGACTACATCGCGATGCCCAAGCCCAACATGTACCAGTCCCTGCACACCACCGTCAATGGTCCCAACGGCCAGCGGGTGGAGGTGCAGATACGTAGCAGGGAAATGCACAAGGTGGCGGAGGAGGGCATTGCGGCGCATTGGCAGTACAAGGATGGTGAGGAAAAGTCCAAAAATGAGGAAGATCATTTGGGCTGGGTCCGGCGTTTGCTGGAAGCGCAATCCGAAATTCAAGACCCAAAGGATTTTCTCAATGCGTTCAAAGTGGATTTGTTTTTCCAGGAGGTCTACGTGTTCACTCCTGAAGGCGAGGTGATCGCCCTACCGCGCGGTGCAACACCAGTGGATTTCGCCTACCAGGTGCATACCGATATCGGCAACCATTGCCTGGCGGCCAAGGTCAACGGCAAAATCGTCACCCTGAAATACAAAGTGAAAAATGGCGACCGGGTGGAAATTCTGACCTCCAAACAAAAACACCCCAGCCGCGACTGGTTGTCGTTTGTCAAAACCTCCAAGGCCCGAAGCAAAATCATCCAATATGTCAATCATCGGGAGAGAGCGAAGAGCCTGGAGTTGGGCAAGGAAATTCTAGAGAGTGAAATCCGTAAATACGGGTTCGAGCCTGATAAGATTTTAAAGGGAAAAAATCTGGACGAGGCCATTCATGCGAGCGGGTTCAATGCTCTGGATAATTTGTACATCGGGATCGGGTTCGGAAAAACTTCGGTGCGCCATGTGGTGGACAAACTACTGCCCAAAGCAACACTGGAGGAATTCGCCAAGCAGACACCGGTGGTCAAGGTCAGTGAACCCTCAGCAGAGAGTAAAGGGGGATACAGTGGCATCAAGGTGAAAAGTTTCGGCGATGACATGATGTTGAGGATCGGTAAATGTTGTAATCCGGTGCCGGGGGATACGATTATCGGGTACATCACCCGCGGTCGGGGAGTGTCGATTCACAACGTGGATTGTCCCAGCATAATGTCCCTTGCTGGAGAAACCGAACGCATGGTGGAGGTCGAGTGGGATACGTCCCATAAAATGCCGTTTCCTGCGCGCATTTCAATTGTCACCGAAGACAAACCCGGCCTGCTGGGAGAAATCAGTAGCGCCGTTTCCAAGTGCGACGTCAACATGACCCGCGCCAATGTTCAGGTGGGTACTCTGAAACGTGTCTACTTTGATTTGAGCCTGGAGATTCTGGATCTGGGTCACCTTAACCGAACCCTGGCGGCCCTCCGTAAATTACCGGGCGTGATTCACGTTGAGCGTGTTAAAGAGTACAGCAAAAAAATGCCCAGAAAAAATCCGGGGGAGGACTTGGGAGACGATGAGGGGTCTTCGGAAGAAACCGGGGTCTGGGCTAACTAGGCCGTGACCCGCGCAACTTTGTTGGACTTGAGGCAACGGGTGCAGACTTTCATGGTCTTAACCGCACCTTTAAACAACACCCGCAATTTCTTTAGATTGGGATTCCACCGTCGTCGGGTGGTATTTTTGGCGTGACTCACGTTGTTCCCGAACATCGGACCTTTGTCACACACTTCACATCGTTTGGACATCAGAAACTACTCCTTACCTGAATTCATTATCTGCAAAAGAAGAGAACGATGCTAACATACGAAATCGGGTTGGGCAAGGGGTTTTAAAGGGAGATTGCAATTACTCGATGAACTGGGACTCGGTGAGGATCTCCTGCAGGATTTTCTCTGCCAGGGCTCCGCTATCCACCCGGTAGCTGTTGCTGGCGATCTGATTTTTGATCTCAGCCACTTTCTCGGAACGGATATCAGGCGAGGTCTGGACCGTTTCCAGGGCTTTCTGGATGCCTTTGGCCTTGGCAGACAGGGCAATCTGCTCCCCTCCGGGCACTTGGCCTGTAGCAGGTTCCGGCTTCTGGTTGGCCGCTTTCTTGCCAGCCACATCCGCCCGGTCCTGAACGGTTTTATTCTTGTTGATTCGAATATCGTTGCCTGGGATTTCCATGATTTTGACCACTCCGCAATTTTAGGAGAATACCGGTCTATCCCGCCGGCCCAGCCGGACAGGTGTACCTTCAAAAAATTTATCGGCGTATAAAACCAAAACTTAAGCCCCGAGGCCTTTTATTTATTGGTTTTTTGACCTATTCAGACCCACACTGTCAAGATAACTGTAATTAGGGGAGTTGTCAATACAGGGCAAAATAGGGGATACTTCCTCTGCTCATTTATTTCAATATCGATGAAAATCATCCGCTACGACAGGGTTGAAAATTTAACTTTAAATAAATCAATTGATTATGGATTATAAGAATCCGGTGCCAGCGGTCGACCTGATTATTGAAATTGAAGGGCAGGGTCTGGTGCTGATTGAGCGGCTGAACCCGCCTTTAGGCTGGGCATTGCCAGGCGGATTCGTCGAGGTTGGCGAATCGCTGGAGCAGGCGGCGGTCCGTGAGGCCAAAGAGGAGACTTGTCTCGATGTCGAATTGTTGGGGCAGTTTCATACCTACTCCGATCCCAATCGGGATCCCCGCATGCACTGCATTTCGACCGTTTTTGTCGCCCGGGCGACGGGAACGCCAAAGGCGGAGGACGACGCCAAATCCGTCGCCATCTACCCCAAAGACCAACTGCCGGATGTTCTGGCCTTCGACCACCGGAAAATCCTGGAAGATTATCTGAATTCCTCTTGGCTCCTGCCCGGAGGGGGAATAGGCTGACGGTTAATTACAAGAGAGCTTTTCTGAGCGCAATTCACGGTTTTAAAATTACCTGTGGCGGTACGCCACTCAGCGCTACGCTGAAACCAATTCTGCTCCGGGCCATGCCCGGTCCTCCTCCCCTTACCAAGGGGAGGACTGAGGTGGGGTTATGGTATAACCGTTCCTCTTTTAAAGTCTAAACACAGATTCTTCGCTAACGCTCAGAATGACAGAGAGTGAGGTATTGTCATTCTGAGGAGCCAACGGCGACGAAGAATCGATGTTTTAAACCCCTGCCTCATTAAAATCCTCCTTTTGCCGAGGAGGGGAATATTTTTATGAAAAGGCGTCGTATGTCCATTGCCTACAAAATACTTTGTTTGAGTTTCCTGATGGTTGCCATTTTTCCGGGAACAGCGATTTCGGGGGATCTGAAGGGATACCCGCAAACACTCTGGAAGCACCTGGAAGCGGTTGTGGCCGTCGGGCCGCGTCCTCCGGGAAGCCCGGCCCTAGAAAAACTGCGCGGTTATATCCGGTCGGTGGGCAAACAATACGCCGACGAAATTCGCGAGCAGAAATTCACCTACCAGAAGCCCGGTGGTCCTACCGTGGCCATGGTCAATATTGAACTGGTATTTCACGGCAAAACAAAGAAAGCACCGCTTCTGTTGGGGGCGCATTACGATACCCGTCCGTTTGCCGATGAAGAGAAGGATACCTATTCCCGGAAATTCCCTATTGTGGGGGCGAACGATGGCGGGTCGGGCACGGCAGTCCTGCTGGCGCTGGCGCAATACCTGCACGCCCACAAACCGGAACGGCCGGTGCGCCTGGTATTTTTTGACGGCGAGGATTACGGCGCTAAATTTTCATCCCACTATTTTATCGGGTCCAAACATTACGCCGCTCAACTCAAAAAGGCCGACCGGAAAGAATGGCCGTACTGCGTGTTGATCATCGACATGGTGGGTGACAAGCAGTTGCAGATTGCGAGAGAGACGTACTCATCCGAAAACGCCTCGTGGTTGCTGAAGATGATTGACGAGTCCGCACAAAAACTCAAGGTGCCGCAGTTTCTCAATCCACCGAAACACACCGTGCGCGACGACCATCTGCCGTTCATTAATATCGGAGTCCCGGCGGCAGTGCTGATGGATTTTGATTATCCCTACTGGCACACCCTGCAGGACACACTCGACAAATGCTCGCCGGAAAGTTTGTATGCCGTATTTTCCGTAGTGGTCGACGCGATGAAGAGGATTTAGATTTTTAGCTCCCCCTTCTCCGAAGGGGGCTGAGGGCTTTGACAGGACGGCAGGATGAACAGGGCTTCAAATATCTCCTCTCCCTCAGGGGAGCACACAGGGTGACGGATTAAGGTGAGGGGATTTGAGTAGTTGCCCCATTTATGGGGCAGTTTTAAAAATGCTCTATTCAACCGGTAAGGCTAGGGCTGGGAGGACTGCAATTCCTGTAACTTCTTTTGGGCATCGGGGTGTTGCGGGTCCATTTGCAGAATGATTTGCAGTTCGGCAATTGCCTGACTGCGTCGGCCTTTTTTGAGGTGGATTTCGTGCAGTTTCCAGTGCAGGGATAAAAAGTCGACTCCCTTTTCAATAGCGGTATTGAAGGCTTTCTCCGCCTCATCCAGATTTCCCACTCCAAAGTGAGCGTTCCCCAGATTGAAATAGGCGATGGCGAACTCAGGGTCGAGCGATAACGCCTTTTTCAAATACGGCAGGGCCTGCTTCGATTCTCCCTGTTTGTTGAGAGCGGCTCCCAGGTTGGACAGCGCCTGAATGAAATTCGGATACACTTCGATGGCCCGGCGAAAATGAGCCACCGCTTGTTTCACGTCCCCTTTTCGGAAATATTGTCCGCCCAGATTGGACAGGGCTTCGGGAAACTGGGGATTGATCTTCAAAACTTTTTCGTATTCCGCAATGGCCTTGTCGACTTCTCCCAACCCCCGGTAAGTCACCGCCAGATCGTAGCGGGCCAGCACAAAGTCCGGATCAATTTTAAGGGCGCGTTGGTACAGGTCGATGGCCTGATCGGATTCCCCAAGTGCGTACAGGGCAAAGTTGCCTCTGTAATAAAGCGCTTCCTTGGATAATTTGTCGGCGGTCAGCAGTTGCTGGAACGCCATTAATTTTTGACCGTTCAGGTGAGGCTTGATGTGGTTGATCGGTAAGGCCAGATTGATGGATCGGCCTTCCAGTGTGGCCACTCCCACCACCTTGTTGTCTTTGTCGACGAGCGGGCCGCCACTGAATCCCGGTTGGAACGGGGTGGTGTTGTAGAGAAATGAAAATCCCGGTAGCGCCTGCGGATGGATTCCCAGAACGAATCCGTAAGTCTGGAGGAGAGCCCCTCTCATTCCACCGCGTTCACTTTGCACGGACTGGGAGGGATAACCTAGGGCGCTGGTGTAGTCGTAAACCTTGAGGGTGTCCGAGTCGCCGAGCTCCAGCGTCGAGTACAGGTCGCCCTCCAGCTTAAGAATGCTGAAATCCCGGCCGCGGTCGACGCTCACCACCCCCTGCACTTGCACGCGGTCGCCGTTTTGAAAAATGGCTTCGACCGATAGGGCATCCACCAGCACATGATAATTCGTGATCAGCGTGCCGTCGGGCTTCACGATGAAGCCGGTGCCCGTCCCGAGAGTTTGGCCTTTGTCCCCTTTAGTGACCAGCAGGACGATGGCGTTCTTGTTGACCTCGTGGCTCAGTGTTACCGACGGCTGGAGCAGAAGCACAGCAACCAGCGCCAGAGCCCACAGACAATTTCGGAAGGCTTTATCGTTTTGGAATTTTAGTGCGTGCATAAACACTCTGTGAATCCTCTTGCGGCTGTCCTGCCTCGGTAATGGATTATATTGCTATAGTCTGGATTGTATAAACAGGGGTAGGGGATTACAACAAAAAACCCCCTCCTGCCCGGCCAGCGTGACGCTGGACTCAATTTAGCTGGAGCGTCGGGGCGTGATCAATGAGTTACCTTCGCCAACCAGGGGTTTTGAAATTTCCTGTGCCAGTAAACCATCCAGAGTGACGCTGGACCCATTTTAATATTCCTCCCCTTACCAAGGGGAGGATACAGGTGGGGTTAGTTTTAGAGTAGTTGCCCCATTATGGGGCGTAGTTCAAAACCGCTCGATGAATCGAGCAACTACAAAACAAAGGAAGAATCCCCCCAGCTCCCTTTACAAGGGGGAGTAATTTGCTCCGGAGGTTTCCCATAAAAAAACCCTCTCCCTAGATCTAGGGAGAGGGTCCAGTGAGGGACAGTCCCTCGAATCGGTAAAAATTTACTTAACGTTGACGATCACCGTAGCCGTAATCGCCGGATTGTAGGGAACGTGGTTCCCTTTGGCGAACAGAGCGCGGATGACGTGGATACCTGCATCGAGCTTCAGCTCCTTACAGGTGGAGCCGTCGCCCATATGGATATGCTGAGCGTCTTTGCCGATGCCTTTGCCCAAATCCTTGGGCAGGTCGGCGTCTACCAGAATGTGATGATGACCTGCTCCGTCATTCACACCTTTTTTGGCAGGTTCTACCGTTACACCATGAGCGACCATACATACTTTAACCGGGCTGGAAACGGTTGCGCCATTGGCCGGCTCGGAGATGGCAATCGCACGGGTTCCCGCTACAGCGGTGGAAAGGCCGAAAACCAGCAGAGTCAACAAAAGGGCACTTAATTTTAAAAACAATTTATTCATGAAAATACTTCCTCCGTAATGAAGTTAAGAAATTAAATTCCACCCTGACTTGGAAAGGAAGACCTCTCAGCCGGGTTACATGGACCACTCACTCCGCCGCACCCAAAGAGTGCAGGCAGTATAACTTATTATAATAAAGGCGATTATGGCAATCAGGGGGCAAGGGAGAGGTTCCCTGGCATTCCGAAAAAGGAGCCTTATGGGATTCCGCCTTCTGATTTAAGGGTTTAGAGCGGTGTTATTATAAAATGGATTCAATTTATTTTCAATTGGCTCCTTCCAACAGATTTCCTTGGGGAGAACCTTTTTATTCTTTCCATATGGGGAAAAATAATTATATACTTGCGGTATTCCATAGCCTTAAAAGGTTAATAACTCGAGATTAGTGAGCGAAAGCTTTATTTTTACTAAAAGGGAACACGGGAGGATTTAATGGATTTGCCTGTTACCGGAGAATGTCGTTTGCTTCACACCTGCGAAATGTGTGAATACAATAATGAAAACGATTGTAAAGCCGATCACAACGAACACAACCGCTGGTTGGTCAACCACCGGATGAACGATATCAAATTCAAGTTGATCGTCGGCAGTAACAAAGGCGGTGTCGGGAAAAGCACCGTCACTACCAATCTGGCCATTGCGTTGTCCGAAAAGGGATACAAAGTTGGTCTGGCCGATGCGGATCTGCATGGCCCCAACATCCCCAAACTGCTTAACGCTGAGAACATCCGTCTGAAAGCCGAGGATGACGGCATTGAGCCTTACGAAACCCGCAATGGTCTCAAGGTGGCGTCTTTAGGATTTCTGATCGAAGACCCCAACATGCACATTGCCTGGCGCGACGCGGTGAAATACGATTTCATCATCGAGCTCCTGGGCAACATCAACTGGGGCGAGCTGGACTACCTGTTGATCGATCTGCCGCCCGGAACCGGGAACGAGCAGATCACCATCATCGATTTCATCGGTGAGGTGGACGGATGCGTGGTGGTCACAACGCCGCAGGATCTGGCGCTTCTGGACGCGCGCAAGATGATTTCTTTCGCCCGCGACAGTAACGTTCCCATCGTCGGCATTATCGAGAACATGAGCACCATGGCGTGCCCGCATTGCGCAGGGGAAATTGACGTGTTCAAGCGCGGGGGTGGCAAAAAGTTGGCCGAAGAGCTGGTCCTTCCCTACCTGGGAAGCATTCCGCTCGATGCCGAAGTTGCTATTCGGTCCGACAGCGGGGAACCGGTCGTTCTGTCCCGGCCCGATTCCGCGGCGGCCAAGGCATTCCTGGAACTGGCGGCAAACTGTCACAAGTTTTTGAATCCTGAGGAATCGCTCAAAGCGAGTTGATTGAAAATCCGAAGCAAATTTTGATCGGAAATTTGTTGTGAATGGTATTTGAGGGGCGGCTGATGCCGTCCCTTTTTTTATAAACCCCGTAAAATTCCGCTTTTTTCCTTTTGACAATCCCATTGCGATTGATGGCTCAAATGTTGGATAATAGGGTAATCTCAGTAAGGGATTGCGAAACCTGTTAGACGTGGATGCGCGGAACCCATCCAGGTTCGATGTGAATTACAGAAAGTATTGGGATCAGCTATGCATGGAATTTTTAAAGCCGGTTTATCATCTGTTTTAACAACCTTCTTTTTTACCCTCTGCTTCTCAAGCACGATTCAGGCACAGCCCCTGGAGGAAGAAAAAAAAGAAGACGTCGTTCACTATTCCAACAATCCCGTGGTCGCCCTTGCTGAAGGTCAACCCATCCAGCTGGACGATCTCAAAAATGCCCAGATTCATGAACTGACGATGCGTCTGTATGAAATGCAAAGGGCGCTGTTGAAGCAGAAGGTTGTGAAATCCCTGATCGAGTCCCATCCCGAACTCAAATCCGATGACGATCCGCAAATAACACAAAAAGACGTTGAAGAGTTTTACTTTAATGAGCCGGGAATCAAGGAGCTGGGCAGTATGGAACAGCTCCGCGGCCAGATTCGAAATTACCTGGAGAAGATGCGGGGCCAGGGTTATATGAGGAATTTGGAAGCCCGGTACCAGATGGCGATTGAAAAAGGTTGGGTGGTGGATTATTTCAAGCCGCCCAACGATTTCCGCCTTAGAGCCAGTGTCGGTTCGGCGGTGTTGTGGTTCAAAGGGCAAAACGAGCAGGTTCGAAAAGTGTTCGTTATGGAATATTCCGACTTCTTGTGTCCCTTTTGCAAGAAGGTTCAGAAGACACTGAGCGATCTTCGTAAGAAATATGCGGATACGGTACAGTTTGGGTATCGGCATTTCCCGCTCCATGAAGAGGCACGGGGTTTGTCGGAAGCGGTGGAATGCGCCCGCGACCAGGGTCGGTTCTGGCAGTTTCAAAATCTCGTATTCCTCGATGCCCGCCGTCTTCAGCAAAATAAGCTGGAGCTTATTAGAAATGCCCAACGGGCGGGCATTCGGGACATCCCCGCGTTTGAAAGGTGTGTGGACTCCGGGAAATACCAAAAGCGCGTCCAGAACGACCTCGAAGAGGGGGTTTCTCTGGGTATTCAGGGGACGCCCACTTTCATCATTGGCACCTACAATCACTCCACCTCCACGATCAATGGAGAAATGTTTTCCGGAGCCGTTGCCCCTTCAAAGTTCATCAACCTCATCGAAAAGTACCTGAACCATTCCGAAGAATAATTCAAGGAGGTCGTTGGTTGTGTCCGACTCCCGATTAAGAAAAATGGTCCGACCTCGAGGGATGGGTTCGTTTCATTCCTCCGTAGTGTCCATCATTTTAGTATGGGGTTTGTTTTGTGCGGGCCTCTTTGCCGCACCTTCGGGCTACGCCTTCGATTCTTACGAAAAGTTTAAGGATTTCAAAAAGCAAAACCTGTCGCTCCAGCTGGAAGCCATGCCCGACAAGGAAAAGGTACAGCCGGGAGAAATTTTCTGGTTACACCTCGTGGTATTTCTAGGTGAAGGTTGGCACATGTATTCCATCGAAAAACAATCGGATGATGAAACGGTGGCGACCCGGATCGAGCTGACAACCCTTGTGTTCCCGCCCCAAGGGCAATGGCAGGAGACGCCGCCCAAACTGGTCCGTGACGATGTCATGGAAAAAGTAATGAAGACCCACTCCGGCCGTGTCGAATTCACCCGCCTGTTTTCCGTACCCAAAGGATTGAAGCCGGGCGTGTATCCCCTATCCGGAACCCTCCATTTCCGAAGTTGTGACAACCGGGTTTGCACCCTGCCTCAAACAAGGAAGTTCCAAACCCATGTTATAGTGGGATCGGGCGAACCCAGTTGAAAGCGGAGTACCTCCGCTGGTAAATTTAAACTCCTGGCATGCGAAAGTAACTTTTCCGTCACGTTCCAATGCTTTGGAAAAATCAGTTTCGAGCCTTGCCCGGGCCCTCCTGGAACCCATTATTGCGTAACTGTCATGCAGGTCATAACCACACATTTTAGCGCCGATTTCGATTGCATGTCCGCCATGGTGGCCGCGCACAAGTTGTATCCGGAAGCCAAAATGGTGTTCTCCGGTTCCATGGAAAAACCCCTGCAGGAATATCTGAAAGCCGTCAACCCTCCGTTCCATTTTTCCAGAATCAAGGATGTGGAGATGGATCAGGTCACCCGCCTGATCGTGGTCGACACCCAGGACCCGGAGCGCATCGGCATCTTCAAAAAGCTTCTCAATAAAAAGGGAGTGGAAGTCCACGTGTACGACCATCATATGGATGTGGCGAATCCCCTGAAAGCCGACCAGTCGGTGATCCGCAAACGCGGATCGTGTGCCACCATTTTGTGTGAAGTGTTGGCCGAGCGGGGTATCGACTTGTCTCCCGAAGAATGCACCCTGATAACTTTGGGCATCTATCAGGACACGCATTCCCTGATATCCGTTTCCACCACTCCGGAAGATTTCCAGGCGGCGGGCCGAATGGTGGCTCTGGGCGCCGACTTGAATATGGTAGCCGAGTTCGTTGAAGCCCGTTTGAATGACGAACAGCTGGGAGTGATGAACGATTTAATCCGCAATCTGGAAATTCAAAACTTCAACGGGGTGGATGTGGCGCTGTGCACCGCCTCGTTGGATTATTACGTCGGGGATCTGGCCGTGGTGGTGTCCCGGTTGATGGACCTTCAAAACCTGAACGCCGCATTTGCCCTGATTCGTCTGGAATCTCAGGTGTACATCATTGGCCGAAGCCGCGCAGAAGAAATCAATGCGGCTCAAATCATGCGGGAATTTGGCGGAGGGGGGCATGCCCAAGCCGCGGCTGCCAGCTCCCGCGACTTCACGCTGATTCAGGCACGGGAAAAACTCATATCCGTTTTAGGCGATAAGGTAGAATCTCTGAGCCGAATTCAAGAAGTGATGCACTATCCGGTCATTTCGGTCAAAACGGGAGACACGCTGGAGCAAACTGAAAAAAAGATGACCCGGTTCAACCTGAATACTTTGCCGGTGCTTTCTGGAAAAAAACCGGTCGGCATCATTACCCGGCAGACGGTGGAAAAAGCCCTGTACCATAAAATGTCCCGGAACAAAGTTGAAGAGGTGATGGCCCACGAATTTTCGGTGACCACTCCAGAGTCGTATTTCAAAACCATCGTCCCGACCATCGTCGAGGACAAGCAGAAGGTGGTTCCGGTGGTGGATCCCAAAACCGGTCATCTCGTAGGGATCGTGAGCCGGGGGGACTTATTGCGGGTTCTGCATCAGGATTTGTCACGGTATTCGACCGAGCCCTACGCGTCCCTGCTGGAGCGTGGCGAGGTGGCGGTCAAAAATGTCAAAAGCCTGATGGCGGAACGATTGCCGAAGGCAATCATGTCTCTGTTGCATACTGTAACCCAAGTAGCCGACCGTCAGAGTGTATCGGCCTACGTGGTCGGTGGATTCGTGCGCGACTTGCTCCTGCGTATCGACAACTATGATATGGATATTGTGATTGAAGACGATGGTATCCGGTTTGCCAAAGCCCTGGGAAAAGAATTGAATGCCAAAGTGGTGAGCCACCCCAAATTTGGCACCTCGGTGGTCTGCCTGCCCGACGGGTCCAAGGTGGACGTGGCGACCGCGCGGACTGAGTATTACAAACATCCTGCGGCCCTGCCGACGGTGGAGATGAGTTCCATCAAGTCGGACCTGTTCCGCCGCGATTTCACCTTCAACACCCTGGCCCTCAAACTCAACGGCAAAGACAGGTTTGTCCTGCTCGACTATTTCAACGGTCAGCGGGACCTGAAAGACAAGGTGGTGCGGGTACTTCATAATTTGAGTTTCATTGAAGACCCCTCCCGTGCGTTTCGTGCCATCCGTTTCGAACAGCGGCTGGGATTTCGTATCGGCAAGCAGACCGAGTCGTTTATCAAGCATGCCGTGAAGAAAAAGTTCATCGAGAAATTGAGTGGTGCCCGTCTTTACAACGAGCTGATGTTGATTCTGAAGGAACCCGATCCCCTCAATTGCCTGCGGCGGATGAAGGAGTTGGACCTGTTCCAGTTTATTCATCCCAAGGTGTTGAAGCACAAGAAGGATTTTGAAGTGGTCGAGCGGGTGCAGGAGGTGTTTTCCCTTTCCCGGATCGTGCATCTTGTGCAGGATTGCGACGAGGGATACGTGTACCTGCTGGTGATGTTGTATTCCCTCGACGGCCGGGAAATTGCGCGGGCCGCAACACGGCTCCACCTGTCGCAGAAACAGCGGCGGAAAATCAAAGAGGACCTGGATCACTGCAAATCGCGGCTCAAGACATTTAAGAAAAAATCCAAACTCGAGCCCAGCGAAATTTATAATCTGCTGTCCGACCTTTCACCCGAAGCCGTGTTACTGCTGATGGCGGTTTCCGGGAGCGAGCGGATCAACAAATACATCCTGCTGTTTTTTACCGAGTACCACGACTCGGCCCGGCTGTCGCTCACCGGTGATGATTTGATTGGTATGGGTATTCCACCGGGGCCGGTCTTCAAGACGGTGTTTAAGGCCCTGCGGGATGCGCGGATCAACGGCCTTGTCCGTTCGCGGGAGGAAGAGGTCACGCTGGTGCAGGATCGTTTTCTGGGCGCGTGAGCTCACGGCGGTAACTTTTCGTTTGCAGGAAACTCCATTAGGTTTCCCCTTATGCCAAACTTTCAAAATACACTCGACCGGTTTTTCAACATCCGCGACAGCGGAAGCACGGTGGGGACCGAGGTGCGGGCGGGGCTGGTCACGTTTCTGACCGCGTCCTACATCATTTTCGTGCAACCAGCCATCATGGTGCAGGCGGGAATGGATTTCGGCGCGGTGATGACTGCCACCTGCATTGCTTCCGCCATCGGCTGTCTCATCATGGGCCTGTGGGCGAATTACCCGATTGCTCTGGCGCCGGGGATGGGCATCAATTTCTATTTCACGTTTACGGTGGTACTGGGGCAGGGCATCAGTTGGCAGGTGGCTCTGGGCGCGGTGTTCCTTTCGGGAATCGGCCTGATCCTGCTCACTCTCCTCCGGTTTCGCGAAGTCATCATCAACAGCATCCCGGAAGATCTCAAGATTGGCATCGCCGTTGGCATTGGGTTGTTCATCGCTTTCATCGGCCTGGTGCAAGGCGGATTGGTGACGGGCCATCCGGGCACACTCGTTCAACTCGGGTCTCTGAAGAGCCTGCCCGCGCTGTTCACCATCGGCGGGGTGATCCTGATCGCCACCCTCCTGCAAAGAAAAGTTAAAGGAGCCATCCTGATCGGCATGGTCGTTATGGCCGGTCTCGGCCTGCCGTTGGGGCTGGTCGAGTACCAGGGATTGGTTTCAGCACCGCCCAGCCTCGGCCCGACCTGGATGCAACTTGATATTCTGGGCGCCTTGGATCTGGGACTGCTCACCATCGCCGGGGTGTTCCTGTTCGTGGATTTGTTCGATACCGCCGGGACGCTGGTGGGGATAGGGCATCAGGGGGGATTTTTGAAGGACGGCAAGCTACCGCGGGTCCGCAAGGCGCTGATGCCCGATTCGATCGGCACTACCGCCGGGGCCATGCTCGGCACCTCGACCGTCACCTGTTACATCGAAAGCGCCGCCGGCGTGGCCGAGGGAGGACGCACCGGTTTGGCCAGTGTGGTCACCGCCCTGTTGTTTTTACTGGCATTGCTGTTCTCCCCGATCGCACGGATGATCGGCGGCGGCTATTCCCCGACGGAAGGGGTGATGCTGTATCCCATTACGGCACCGGTGCTGGTCATCGTCGGGTGCATGATGGCGGCCAATGTCGCCCGCATCCGCTGGGGGCAGTGGGACGAATCTCTCCCGGCATTTCTGATTCTCATCGGAATGCCGCTGACCTATAGTATCGCCGACGGCATGGCGCTGGGGTTCATTGCCTATCCGATCATCAAACTCCTGTGCGGCAAGGTCCGGGAGGTGCACTGGTGCATGGCGGTCATCGCCCTGTTGTTTGTATTGCGCTATTTCACCCTCTAATTTCCGGGTGACAAACGGCCCTTCGACCTGTGGTATACTTTCCCAAATGACCGATTATCTTATGAATTCGCCCCCTCTGGTGCTCCTTAGCAGGAGGGGCAAATGGTTGACGGTTAACGGCAAACGATGATCGTTGAGCGCAATGTGGGGTAGCCCCCGCTGGCAACTGGCTGACAGTTAACGGCAGGTTATGATTGTTAAGCGCAAATTAAAAATGGGTCCAGCGTCACGCTGGTCTGCGGCGATTCGCCGTTATCAAGGAAGGGAATTAATCAGTGGCCAGTACCGAATATTTGATCAAACAGTTTCTCAGTCCGGACAAACGGAGTCTGGACCTCAGCAATTATAATCTGGGGGACAAGGGCGCGCGGGAGGTGACTCAATCGCCTCAATTGAGCCGCGGTAAACTGCGGTCCCTGCGTCTGCCCAACAACAGCATCAGCGATGAAGGGGCGAAGGATATCGCCAACTGTGAGTATTTCAAGAACCTGACCGAACTCGATCTGTATGGCAACGTGATCAGTGATGATGGGGTGAAGGCGATAGCGACCTCTCCTCATTTTGCCAAACTGAAAAAGCTGGGGCTGTACGGAAACCTCGTCGAGGACGAAGGGGCGATCGCCATTGCCGAATCTGAAGTACTGACCAAGGTCACCCATCTGTTCATCAGCGCCAACCGTGTGCGGCGAGAGGGGATTGAGGCTCTGAAAAAGGCGAAATGCCGGACCCGCCTGTGCCATCTGCACATCGACGACCTCGACGATTTCGAGTATCAGGATGCCGAAGATGAGGACGACGAGGATTAACGGTTGACTCGCTAAAACTATGTTAAGGATGGAATAGGATAGGCGGGTTACAGCTTGGTAATTCCCGAATCCTCTTCAAGTACATAGATTTCTCCCTCGGGCGCGCGGAAGGTGATCTCTTTGACTTCCCAGAGGTGCTTCTTCTTGACGTCTGCTTCCGCCGCATGAAACCGGCCGTTTTCTTCTCTTTGCAACAACAGGAATTTGTTGGCATCGTTGCAAACGATCTGCCACTCCTTGAAGTCGCTCTTGACGATTCCCTTGTCATAATCGATATCGATAATATTCATTCCTGCATCACTCCATCTTTCAGTCAATTGTTTTTAGTTTAAGGATCAATAATGGTGCATGTCTTTTGCCAGTTCCCGGGCTTTGGCGAGGGCGTGACCCTTGGTCGGTTGGGGTGGATTGTTGATCGTCATTTTGGCAAACGCGACCAGTAGATCGGTATCGCCCTTAACCGTTTCCCCTCGTTTTTTGAGGAAGTCCTGGACCTCCGATTCTTTCACGATAATGGGTTTGATTACCGGGGGTTTAGTGGTTTTGGATTTGGCCGAAGGTGCGTTGTCACTGGGCAGACCGGAGATATCCCGCTCGATTTGAATTTCAGGAGCGATCCCGTTCACGGTGATATCGATTCCTGACGGTGTGTAATATTTGGAAGTGGTGAGGCGCAGGCCGGACGAATCGCTCATGCGAAAAATGGTCTGTACCGACCCCTTGCCGTAGGAGCGTTCCCCCAGGATCAATGCTTTGCCTGCATCTTTGAGGGACCCGGAGACGATTTCCGATGCGCTGGCGCTATGACCGTTGATCAAGACCGCCAATGGTTTTTTGCGCCATCGGTCGTCGTATACGGATTCGTATTGTTGCGTATCATGACGGTCACGCCCTTGCGTGTAAACAACCAACTGACCCTCTTCGAGGAAGTGGCTGGCGACTTTGACCGATTGACTCAGCAGACCGCCGGGGTTGTCACGAAGATCCAGAACCAACGCCTGCACACCGTCTTTTTCCGCTTTTTCGAAGGCGGCTTCCAACTGGTCATCGGTTTTCTTGGAAAAACTGCTGATGCGGATGTATCCCGTCTGGTCTCCCAGATATTTGTATTGCACCGTTTCGATGGAAATAATTTCCCGTGTTAGCGTGGTGAGCTGGGTGACCTTGGTGGAAGGCCGGAAGACATCGATGTTGACCTGGGTATTGGGGTAGCCGCGGAGCTTTGCCGCCAGCTCATGAATCTGCATCCCCTTGATTTCCTGCTTGTCCACCCGTGTGATGATGTCATTGGGAAGAATTCCCGCCCGATCTGAAGGGGAGTTTTTGATGACCCGCACCACGGTCAACTGGTTATCGACCAATGTGATGACCATGCCCACTCCGCCGTACTCGCCCTCGGTATCTCTCATGGAGGCTTCAAATTCCTCCTTATCCATATAAAGCGAATAAGGGTCCAGGGAATCCATCAACCCGTCGATGCCGGCTTTTTCCAAATCTTTTTTGGAGACCTTGCCTTTGAACTCCCGACTGATGAAATCATAAACGCCCTGCAGAGCCTTCATATTTTCATCTTTATTGAAGCTCAACTGATAACTGAATTTCTTGCCATTGGTTTCGAGGGTCTTGCCTGTATGCACGGAAGTAACAGCAAGCTCCTCTTTTTCCACCGTTTTCAACATGGCATCGGTTGCGGCGGTGAACAGTTTTTTGAAATCCGGCGGGTAAACGTAATTGCCAGCTACCAGGTCCAGGACTTCATCAAATACATCCAGATCGTCATCGAAGAAACCGGCATGAGCCGGCTGGGCCTGGAAGGGGCCGGACTGAAAGCCAATGGGGTTGGCCGCGAAAACGGTCAGGAGAATAAAAGTCATCCCCAATAAATTTTTCAAGCTGAATGATTTGCGCATAGTTATGGGGATCACGGGTTTAAGATGCTGTCAAAAATAACTTCCAGGTTGTCTGTCATCATTTCGATGCTGCCCCCGGAAATACTTGGAGTCACTTTTAAGGTTTCGTTGATGATGACCGTTGGCGTTTCGTTGGCTTTGTATTGTTGGGCCAGTGCCAGCGAATTTTGAACCTTGGATTTTATGGAGGAGGACTGCATGCCCTCCATCATTTCTTTCTCGATGCCGTGATCCTTGGCAAGGAGTTTGAGAACGCGGGGTTGGAAGATATTGACGTTCAACTGAAAATTGGTGTCAAACAACTCCTGGGTGAATTTTTCCTCTATTCCCTGTTCGTCTGCAATGTAGAACGCCATCGCCGGGTAGGGGGTCTGTTCTCCCCAATAGATGGGGGATTTTTTGTGCAGGAGTTTGCCTTTATATTTTTTATGAAGCCGCTCGGAAGCTTTTAAAAACTTGTAACAGTGGCCGCAGGAATAATTAAAAAACTCAATCATCTCAATCTGTTTGGCTCCTTTGAGCCCATCCGCCTTGCCCAAAAGCTGGTACTTGCCCTTGACTCCGGGTACCTGATCCAATTTCACCGGCGGGCGGGTGTTTTTGTCGGCGGATAGTGCCACACTCCCGGAGGTCAGGAATGCAAGTAACGTGCAACAAATGATGGCGGTAGCGTATCTCATGGAAACTCCCAATAGGATTGAATGTACTTCTATTATATGGGAAAAGGGGGTGGTTATGCCATCCCTTCGACAGGAAATTTTCAGTGCCTGATACGCGGCCAATACTGGCTAAAATTGAATTTTGGGCTGTGTTTTTTGACATGACATTTGCCGCAGGCCGCCCTGGCTTCCTTCGCGAATCCCCCTTGCGGGTTTTGGGTATGCTCCAAGCGCGCGCCGTGGCACATTTCGCATTGTACATTTTTGAGTTTCGGCGTGTCGATTTCACTGATGAAGCCGCCCGGTTTCTCAAAGCCGGTGGTATGGCAGGCCAGACACTCCGGGTCGAACGATTTGTTTGCTTCCTCAAGCGCCGCGTAAGCCCGGCTGTGACCCGTCTTCGACCAGAGGCCATGTTCCCTGGCGTGGCAGGTCAGGCAGACCTGGTCCGTTGCGTAGACTCGATTCTGTTTTTGCTTGCGCTTGGCGGCCAGGGTGGCCATGAACAGCTCCTCCACTTCCGCGTTGTAGGCGTCGTATAATTGCGTCATTTCCGGGTCCATCGGCGCCTTTGACCCGAGGCGCACCATTTTCTGCTGAAATGATTTGTCACCATCCGGATTGATACGGACTCGCAACTCCCCCATTTTCTGTCCCAAGGGTCCGGGCTGGACGAATATTTTTCCGTTCCGTTCTACCGGGGTCATGTCGATCAAATCGTTATCCGTTTCAATATGACCGTTGATGACGATATCAACGCCGGGCACTTCCAGAAATTTTATTCCCTTGTCGCGCGGCATATGGGTGAGGACCACGATCAGGTCCGGCGAATCATTCTTGCGGGCGGTGTCGATTTGTTGCTGTAATGCCACCACGGGATCGCTCAGCTTGACGTTGGAATCGGGAGACGCGTAAAAAAGATCCGGATCGGCCACGGCGGTGATGAACACTTTCAAGCCATTGGCCAGCACCTTGGTGCGCGAAGGCGGCAGGGCGAGTCCTTCCAGTTGCAGGTTGGCGGCCACCCACGGGATGTTGGCTATGCCGCCGAGAAACCCGTTGCCGTACAGCAGATCCTTGTCGCCCAGAGTGATGGCGTCATAGTTCATCTGCCCCAGGGCCTGCATCATGGTCTGCGACTTGAGTTTGCCTTGCCGGGTCGATCCCTTGAAGTTGTCTCCCAGATCGACAAGCAGTGTGTTGGGTTCCTGTGGGATGACATGTTTCAGATAACTCATGCGGCGCTCAATGCCGCCCTGGTCTTCCTCCTTGTCACAGCCGCAGGGTTTGAGCTCGCCCAGCGCGTTTCCCGAATAGATGATGAACACCTCACCGGACTGAGGTTCGGGCTGATCGGGAAGAGCGGTACAGCTCATCAAAAGCGTCACCAGAAGGACCATGACGGCCTTGGGAATTTTTAGGATTCGGTTGTGTGGGCGCAAGAGTTCTTCCTCATGGTGGAGTGCGTAAATCAATGGTTCTACAATTTTACATCATGGCACGGGCGTTGGGAAATGAAAGAACATCCGGGAAAACGGCTGTTTTTCAAGGTGATTCGTTTCTTTTGAGCGTAAAAGAAGCTAATATGGATACACGAGGCAATGATCTTCTTCGCGCCTCATCTCTTTTGTGAGGACCCATGACCACACGCAAATCTGAAATTCACATGCACTCCGTTTTTTCCGATGGCGAGTTTGCGCCGGCCGCGCTGATTGATATCGGTAAAAAAAATGGCGTGGGCATCATGGCGTTGACCGATCACGATACCTTTTCGGGTCTGCCGGAGTTCATGGATGCCGCAAAAGACTCCGGAATCTTCGCATTTTGCGGCATCGAGATCACTGTCCAGTACCGCGATTTCAATCTGCATCTGTTGTCCTATTTTAAATCTCTCGATGCCATACTTCCGGATTTGTGGGACCGTGTCGAGACGATGAAAGAAGCCCGCGAAGATCGCATGCACCAACTGATTGCCAAGATCAATGAGGTGATTCCCGATCGCTTTCGCGGAACAATCACGTTCGACAACGTGAAGAAAGGGTCGGAAGGGGTGCTGGCGCGGCCGCATCTGGCGCGCGAGATGGTTCGTCTCGGAATCGTCAAAAGTACCAATGCCGCATTCGAAAAATATTTGGTCAAATACAATGTCGAAAAAGATAACCTGAAAATTGAAGAAGCCTTGAGTATGGTGCGCGCCAGTAACGGTGTGCCGGTCCTCGCGCATCCCGGCGAGCGGACCTACTCTCTTTACAACCCGGACAAGGGCAGAAAACAGGAAGCTGTACCGGAAATGGTGGAGGATTTAAAGGCCAAGGGATTACTCGGCCTGGAATGCATCTACCCTCACCACGAGAAAACCGGCAAGGTGCAATACTTCCTCGACCTCGCCGATGAGTACGACATGATCCCCACCGGTAGCCGCGATTTCCACGGCTTCACCACCTACCAGACGCCCGACATGCTGGGCACCACCAAAATGGACGACTCGTTCCTACCACGCTTCCAAAAAGTTTGGACCGGCGAAGCGCCGGAGCAAATCTAAAACCCTGAGTTGCGCTCAACGGTCGTCGTCCGCCGTTACCCGTCAGCAAATTCCCCCTCTGGGGAAGAGTTAGAACAAGGAGTTTTGAGAATTTTGGCTGGGTAGGGTTTTGCCGAAATGTTCGTACGCCAGAGCTGTGGCGACGCGTCCGCGTGGGGTGCGGTGGAGGAATCCCATTTGCAGAAGATACGGTTCGTAGACGTCTTCGATGGTTTCGCGTTCTTCGTGGATGGAGGCGGCGAGGCTTTCCACCCCCACCGGGCCACCCTTGAACTGGTCGATTAGCGTCAGCAGTAGTTTGTGATCCATCTTGTCCAGCCCGGCGTGATCCACTTCCATCAACGCCAGTGCCTTGTCGGCGATCTCCGGATTGATGCTGCCGTCGCCCTTCACCTGGGCGTAGTCGCGCACGCGCCGCAGTAAACGGTTGGCGATGCGCGGGGTGCCGCGCGAACGTCGGGAGATTTCCTGGCATCCCGTTTCGGTCATTTCGACATCGAGGATTTTCGCTGAGCGGTGCAGGATCGTGCTTAAATCCTCCGCCGAGTAAAAGTCGAGACGATGCACCACGCCGAAACGGTCGCGCAGGGGAGAGGTCAACGATCCCGCCCGTGTGGTCGCGCCCACCAGCGTGAACGGCGGCAGTTCGAGTTTGATCGAACGCGCACTCGGTCCCTGCCCGATCATGATATCCAACTGGTAATCTTCCATCGCCGGGTACAGAATTTCCTCGATCTGTTTGGGCAGGCGGTGAATCTCGTCGATGAACAAAATATCGTCCGGCTGTAGATTGGTCAGCAGAGCCGCCAGGTCACCCGACTTTTCGATCACCGGGCCGGACGTGGTTTTCAGGTTCGATCCCATCTCCGATGCGATGATGTGCGCCAGCGTGGTTTTGCCGAGGCCGGGCGGTCCGTAGAACAACACATGATCGAGCGGTTCCTTGCGCATCTTCGCGGCGGAAATGGAGATATGGAGATTCTGTTTGATCTGCTCCTGGCCGGTGTAATCGTCGAAGGTATTCGGACGCAGTTTCGTCTCGTACACCGTTTCCTGTGGAGCGACGGCAGAGTCCATGTCGCGGTCGGGTGGAATGTCGCGTTCTATCGTCATGCGTTATCCTTCAAGACAGACAGTTCAAACTGTCGCGGATCAATTCTTCGAGCGAGGGCTTGGCTTCGTCCCGCCAGACTTTCTTCAGCGCCTGCTCGGCCTGCGCTTTTTTGTATCCCAGGTTGACCAGCGCCGATACTGCATCGTCCTTGAGGCCGCCGCCCGGAATACTGTCGGCGCTCGCTGTCGCAGTGACAGCTTCCGGTTGCAGATTCAGTTCCGATAACTTGTCTTTCAGCTCCAGCGCCAGCCGCTCGGCGGTTTTGCGTCCGACACCCGGAATAGCGCTGAGGGTGGCAATGTCATCGCTGAACACGGCCTGCGTCAACTCCTGCGCCGTCATGCCGGACAGAAACGCCAGCGCGATTTTCGGGCCGACCTTGCTGATGCGCGTCAGCAGTTCGAACATCTGCTTGTCGGCTTCCTTGATGAAGCCGAACAGCTTGAGCGACTCCTCCCGCATCCGCGTATGAATATAAAGCGAGACCGCCGCACCGCACTCCGGCAATTCGTAATAAACGGTCAGCGGAATGAACACTTCGTAGCCCACGCCCTGTACATCGACCACCAGGGAGATCGGGGACTTCTCAATCAGCTGGCCTTTGAGACGCGCAATCATGCCGTCACACTCCCGTTTTCAGCCGCGCCCGCGCCTGATACGAATGCAGGTGGCAGATGGCGACCGCCAACGCGTCCGAGACGTCAAGCGGTTCCGGTTTGGTTTTCAGTTTGAGGATCGCCGTCACCATGTCGCGCACCTGATTTTTGTCTGCCCGTCCATAGCCTACCACGGACTGCTTGACCTCCAGCGGCGAATACTCGGCCAGATCGATATCCGCCTGAGCGGCGGCGAGCAGGGCGACACCGCGCGTCTGCCCCAGCTTGATGGTCGATTTGGCATTGGTCGCGAAAAAGATATCCTCCACCGCCACGGCATCCGGTTGAAATTCCGCCATCGCCGAGACCAGGCCATCGTAAATGGATTTCAGCCTCTGCGGGAACGGGCTCTTCGATTTACTGGCAATACTTCCGAAGTGAATACTCGTCAGCTGTCCGCCGGTCTCTTCGACAATGCCGTAACCGGTGCAGAGACTTCCGGGATCGATTCCCATGACGCGCATAAGGATGAATTCTCCACTTAAAATTTTGACAGGATAACAGGATGAGCAGGAAAAAATTTATGACAACGATCTAAATAGTTCCTCCCCTTACCAAGGGGAGGATAAAGGTGGGGTGGATTTTGAAGGAAATGTTTATCATAACCTCCCCTGTATCCCCTCCTTCGTAAGGAGGGGAGATCCATTAAAATCTCATACAAACTAATCTGTGTTTATCTGTGTTCATCTGTGGTCAATTTGGGTTCTAAGAATCCGCTTCGATGGCCGCCATGACCTCGTCGGTGATATCGAAATTGGAATAGGCTTTCTGCACGTCGTCGTGGTCCTCCAGCAGATCCATCACCCGCAACATCGCCTTGCCGTGTTTCTCATCCATTGGAATGGTGTTGCTCGGAATGGCAGTCAACTCGGCGACCTCCATTGGGATCCCTTTCTCTTCGAGTAATGTATGGACCGCGTGGAAATTGTCTTTGGAGGTGAGGATTTCGTAATGGCCGTCGACGTTTTGCAGATCGTCCGCCCCGGCCTCCAGCACCAGTTCCATCAGCGCGTCCTCGTCCATTGCGTCGCCGGGAACCACCATGAGCCCCTTCTTCTCGAACAGGTAGGCGACGCAACCGGATTCCCCCATATTGCCGCCGTTTTTGCCGAGGATGGTGCGGACTTCGCCGACTGTGCGGTTCTTGTTATCCGTCATCGCTTCAATCAGGATGGCCGCCCCGCCGGGACCGTAACCCTCGTAAGTGATCTCTTCGTAATTGACGCCTTCCAGTTCGCCGGAACCCTTTTTGATGGCGCGCAGGATGTTGTCCTGCGGCATGTTTTGGGCCTTG
>JAJDBJ010000076.1 GCA_029261395.1 Nitrospinaceae bacterium | reverse complement strand
ATCGGAGTAAGTGGTCAGAGTCCCTGATTCGCCAAGGGAAAGAGTGACCTGATCTCCCACTTGCCGGGTAACAGTGCCTTCCAGCCGGTTGATCTCACCCAGAAACGAAGCGGTAAAAGGATCGGCCGGTTGATCGTAAAGCGCCTGTGGTGTGCCCACTTGCAAAAGACTGCCGCCTTCCAGAATGCTCATGCGGTCAGCCAGGCTCATCGCTTCCTCCTGATCGTGCGTGACGAACAGGAAGGTAATGCCGAAAGCGCGTTGCATGTCCATCAGCTCGTCGCGCAGGTTCTGGCGCAGGCTTTCGTCGAGCGCGGACAACGGCTCGTCCAGCAATAACAATTTGGGTTTGTTGATGACGGCGCGTGCCAGCGCCACCCGTTGCGATTCTCCGCCGCTCAGTTGCCCCGGCCAGGCGTGGTGCAATTCGGTGAGGCGAGTGAGTTGGAGCAATTCATCGATCTCCCGTTCTATATCGTTTTCCGGGATGCCACGCACTCTGGGGCCGACGGCGATATTGTCGTAGACGTTCATGTGGGGAAACAACGCGTGCCGTTGGAAGATGAATCCCACCGGGCGCTGCTCGACGGGAAGCGCGCTGACCTCCTGTCCGCCAATCAGAATGCGGCCACGGTCCGGTTGATCGAATCCGGCGATCAGGCGGAGCAGGGTGGTTTTGCCGCATCCACTTTGGCCCAGCAGGACAAACCGCTCGCCTTCCTCGATGGTCAGGGAGCATTTTTCAAGCACCGTCCTGGGACCAAATGATTTGGTGATGCCTTCCAGCTGGACCATGAGCCCTCCTTCACTGTCACATTGTATAAAAATTTGTTCGACAAGACAGGAATAATTTTTCGAAAACCGATGTATGAAATGACGGGATGGCAGGGAAGTTAACGTTCCCAGGGCTCCGGGTCTCCCGGAATGATCCGAAACAGGGGATGAGCCTGTATGCGTTTCACCTGCAAAAATTTGCCATGGAGTTCCGGGTTGCGGATTTTGAGTTTATGTAACAGGTGATTCGTCTCAAATTGAATTTGCCCCCGAGTGACCGTGAGTTCAAGGCGGGTGCGGGGCCGGCTGTTGATTTTGGTCCGGTCAAACCGGTATTCCCTGCGGTCCGCTTCATCACAGATGGCATGGAGGTAAAGGGCTATGGCCTTTTCAGGATGACGGGCCGCACGGAAGCGGATCAACTGCGGGTGGCGGGTGTAGCCCCGGGTTTGACCCGCCAGTACCTTTTGTGCCAGAAGAGCTTCCCGCCACAGGGCCACAAGACCTTTTGAGTCCAGGTACTTGGGATGAATCGACCACAACCGCATCTTTTTTAATACCGGGGTTTTAAAATTTATAACAACACTGGATCAGTGGACCTTCCAGGCCCAGAGCATGTCGACCGGATGCCGCCGGGTGCGGAAGCCATGATGTTTGAAGAACTGCTCCAGCGACTCCATATTGTGCCGCGGTTCCGGTCCGCGGTGAACCTCCATGGCGATTTGGTCGATCCGCGCCATAATGTCGTCGGAGCAGTTGTAAAAAATATCGTATTCCGCCCCTTCGCAATCCATCTTCAAAAAATCACACCGCTCCAATTTATAGGTCTCGAAAATATCCTGGAGGGTGACGCACTGGACTTGGATTTCCCCGCCTTCCTGTTTGCGGGTCATCGACGCACTGGTGGTGAAGGAATCACTGGGGTCGAACGTCAGGGTGATTTCCCCGGCCTTGCCGGCAACGGCATTTTGGTGTGGATGGATGTCGTATTTTTCATTCAACCGGCGGTTTTGCTCCAGTTGTTTGAAATTGGCCGGAATGGGTTCATAGCTGAAAATTCGGGGCTGGTTGAACCGGGAAGCGGCGAACAGGGAAAAGAATCCCGCATTGGCACCGATATCAATCACCGCTCCGCCCTTTGGGATTTCTTTGTGAAGCCCGATCATGTAGCACTCATCCATGAAAACCTCCTTGAAGGTCTGCAGGAGACGACGGGGAACCTCGACCAACACGCCGGTGCGGGTGGTGAAATGAATCGGATCCGGCTTGGTGAGACCGAATTTGATACCCAGATACAGGGTCCAATTGGAAATGTTGCGCATTAGGTTGATGTATCGAGTCACTGTCTCTCCAGCTTGAAATTGAATATTGGACCGCTTTTAGCCACCCGTGTCCGGTCCCTCAGATCGAACGGAAACATTATATAAGCTTTCCCAATATATAAAAGGGATTCCCACGCAAATTCCACCTCTTTTAGGTTGATCTTTTGAGAATTATTGGTGATCCTATACAAATGGGTATTGCCATATTCAAGCTTTTATCAGTCACTTTTACGGTACCAATGGTCTCTTTGAAATGTTCAAAAATGCGTGACTATCTTCTGTCCTTTTTGGGAGCATTCAGTGTGATTTTGTTCGGGGTGTTAGCTCCCCGCTCTCACTTATGCAGAGCCTGGTGTTCCTGGCGACCCGACCAAACTGACGTTCGAACAGCAGATGGATACTCAGATGACCTCCGTATGAATGGGGCAATATAGCAATCAAACGAACAACCGCAATCTGGTACAACGTTCGGTTTTAGGCGGGTGGGTTTAAAAGTTATAAAAGGAAGAACCATCATGATGAGAATAGACGCTACAAAAAATAAACGATATCGCGGATTGAACCTGTTGGTTTGCTCTCTGTTGTTGGCAGGTTTTTCTACAGGCGTGCCGGAAAGTTCAGAGAGCCTGCCTGCGGACCTGACCAAGTTGTCGCTCGAACAGTTGATGGATATCGAAGTGACCTCCGTATCCAAGAAACCGGAAAAAGTCGCGGAAGCGGCGGCGGCGGTGTTTGTGATTAACCAGGAAGATATCCGCCGTTCCGGCGCCACCCATATTCCGGAAGTTCTGCGCATGGTGCCCGGTGTGGAAGTCGCTCGTGTGGACAGCAACAAATGGGCGGTGAGTATGCGGGGCTTCAATAATTTGTTTGCCCGGAAACTGCTGGTCCTGATTGATGGACGCAGTGTTTACACCGGACTGTTCTCCGGAACCTTTTGGGACACCCAGGACACGGTACTGGAAGATGTCGAACGCATTGAAGTGATCCGTGGACCGGGCGCCACCGTGTGGGGTGCCAACGCCGTTAATGGCGTCATCAATATCATTACCAAGGATGCCGGCAAGACCCAGGGCGGTCTGGTATCCGCCGGCGGCGGCAATGTGGAGCAGGGTTTCACCACCATGCGGTACGGAGATAAATTGGGTGAAAACGCCCATTACCGGGTATACGGCAAATGGTTCAACCGCGATTCGTTTGAAGACCCCAACGGTGTGGACAGCAATGACGACTGGACGGCTACCCGCGGCGGATTCCGGGTGGATTGGGATGTATCGGAAAACAGCGAATTGACCTTCCAGGGAGATGTTTACAACGGCGATTCCAATACGAGACGTTTTACCGTTCTCGCTCCAGGTACTTCCGCTGTGGTCAACGAAAGCCAGGATGTTAAAGGAGCTAATATCATGGCGCGCTGGAGCCGTAAATTCTCCGACCAGTCAGATTTGAAAGTCCAGTTTTATTACAACGAAGAAGACCGTGAAGGGCCGGTCTTCAGTCAGGATATCGATATCCTCGACCTGGACATTCAACATCGGTTTGCTTTGGGCGACCGCCATGATCTGGTCTGGGGCATGAATGGCCGGGTGATGATAGACGAACTGGACAACAGTTTTGCGCTTTCGTTCAACCCAGAATCGGACACCAATTATTTCGTCAATGCCTTTGTTCAAGACCAGATCACTCTGATTCCAAACCGCCTCAAATTCACCTTGGGCACGAAACTGGGTCATAACTCGTTTTCCGGGTTTGAAATTCAACCGAGCGGTCGCCTGCTGTGGACACCGAATGACAGGCACACCGTTTGGACTGCCGTTTCGCGTGCCGTGCGGACTCCGTCGCGATTTGAGGACAGTTTCACGTTGAACTTTTTAACCGTCCCATTTAACACTTTTCAGGTGACAGGCAATACAGAATTGAAATCCGAAAACCTGCTGGCCTATGAGCTGGGCTACCGGGTGAAAGCCGCTAAGAACTTCTTTCTGGATATCGCTACTTTTTATAATTTTTATGATGATTTGCTGACCAATGAGCCAGTCGCTACGCCTCCACCAGGCTTTACCACCTCCCAGGTGAACAATTTGATGAAGGGGGAAGCCTGGGGTGTTGAGGTGGCTTCCACCTGGGATGTGTTCGATTTCTGGCGCATCAAGGCGGCGTTTACCTGGTTCGAGCTGGATTTGTTTCTGGATCCGGCCAGTCAGAGTCCAAGCTCTACCCTGGCCAATGGAGCCAGTCCCCAGTTCCAAGTCAATTTCCGGTCCTATCTGGATTTGCCGAACGGTTGGGAATTGGACACGGCGCTCAATTATGTCGATGAACTGCCGGACCTGGGTATCGAGGACTACGTGCGCCTGGATTTGCGATTGGGATGGCATGTGTCACAGCAGGTGGAACTCAGCGTGACCGGCCAGAATCTACTGGAACCGAATCATCAGGAGTTTAATGCGATTGCGGGAGGCATTCAGCCGGCACTGGTTCCGCGTAGTGTTTATGGAAAAGTTACTTTACGATTTTGAGGGAATGTTTTATTTAGGTGTATTTGGATGAATAAACTGTCACGACATGTAACTGCAGTTGGCTTGCTCCTTTTGGGATGGTGTGCGCCACTAGCGGGCCAGGCCCTGGCAGTGGAATCCGCCTATGCCGCTTCAGTGGAGTATGAAGTCAAGGCGGCGTTCATCCATAATTTCACCAAATTCATTGATTGGCCGTCTGAAGCGTTTGAAGGAAATCATTCTCCTTTTAGGATCGGTATTCTAGGCACGGGGCCCATAGATAAGCCCTTGCTGAATTTGAATGGGAAAAAAGCTCAAAAGAGATCCTTGGAAGTTTCCCGGGTCCCGAATTTATATAATATGAGCCAGTACCACATTATTTTTGTAAACCCTTCCGAAAATGGACGCATGCGCTCCATTTTAAGCGCTCTCAGGGGCACCGGTATTCTGACTATTGGAGACGCGCCCGGTTTTGCCGAGCAATGCGGGATCATCAATTTTTACCTGAGTGGTGGCAAGGTCCGGTTTGAAATCAATATTAATGCGTCGCGTCGGGAAAAACTGCTGATCAGCTCAAAACTATTGCGTTTGGCCCGGATAGTAAAGTCTCAATGTGATTAGTTTATTTGCAGTTAGCCCAACGTAAAATTAAAGAATCCCATCGTTTTCCAGAGCCATCCTATCAATGAGAGGGTATTTGACTATCTTCACTGCTGGCGGTAGGCTGGGGGCAGGCTTTTGTTTTTCATTGGGTTCGTGAATCGGGTGTTTGAGGGTTCGCGGCTGGGAAGGAGAAATCATGGTACAGACTGGTAAAACTTATAACGATTCCAAACGTGTGGGTGAAATGTTGGGGGCTATGGAGGCCGCTCGTCTGTTTGTTTTGGATGCTTTGGAGACGTGCCGCTTCATTTTTGAAAAAGGATTGGTTTCCGCCTATGAGGCAACCCGACAAGAACTGAAATTCTTGTTCAAGCGGTTTACCGTACTGGATTATGTGTTCGGCAATCTCAGTTTGCTTGGGTTGTTGTTGTGTTTCACAATATTCCTTTCAGGGTTTGGCCTTTTGGGATATCAAACCGTGGTTTGGTTGCAGGACGGTGTATGGAATGCCATGCCTCTTATGATGGTGTTCAGTTTCCTTTTTGAAGGCACTGCGCTCGGAGCCTGGATGCAAAATCCGGAATCCTGGATAGGTCTTCATCAGGTGATGGAGTGGCTTCTCATTAACACTCCGATTTCCCTGGTTTTGATTGTTGATGGACTGATTCTGTCCGCAGGGATGACTGCTGTCATTATTTTCGCGGTCATGGTTCGCAGATTCCAGTTCAAGCACAAAGAGCAGGGTTAAGCCCCACGCCCGTTGCAAACGGACTGCCCGGTTTTGGAAATATGAGTCCCTCGCCTTTATGTGACTCAGGGGCAGATTAAGTCTTTAGCGAAAAGGTGGAAAGGCGGGGAGGGGTTGTCTGTAAATTCAACAACTGAACTAATGCCGCGAGACATTGCGGATCATATTTCCCTGCCTTGGTTTTCTTCTGCAGTTCCTTAATGGCGATTTGATAATTCAAACCCGCCTGATTTTTCCGGTTGCTGGTCAGAGCGTCGAAATCGTTGGCAAGACTCAATATCCGCGAACCCAGAGGAATTTGCTCCCCTTTTAATTTGTCCGGGTAACCCGATCCATCATAGTATTCATGATGACTCTTCACATAGTTGTGGAGTATTTCCGAAGAGTACCCCAACTGTTTGATCATCCGGCTGGTTTCTACCGGGTGTTGGTAGACCAACGCCTGCTCGTATTTGGACAAAGGCCGGTCGGCGTCCCGGATTTCGTGGGGAATAATGACCTTGCCCAAATCGTGCAGATATCCGGCAATAAAAAGTTCCTCTTTTTCCCTGTGGGATAAGCCCAGGTTGTCAGCCAGCGCGTATGAAAGTAATGCCACGGTTTTACCGTGACCCAGGGTGCCATCGACCGCCTCGGAGGCATGAATCAGTTCCAGGGGTAGTTTGATATTGGCAGTTACCGATGCATACTTATCAAAGAAGTACCGGGGAATTTTGTTGCGATCCATCAGAGGATCCTTTAATCCGATGACCCGATAAATCGAAATACGCTCTTTTTTCCCGCGAACAGCTATTTTTTCGTATTCATCCCGCTTGCTCACTGCTTCAGCGTAGGCCTCGCGGGCTTCGATATGGTTCGGGTTGATTTTCAATAACTTCTGAAAAACCTCCATGGCCGCGCTCGCGGCCCTCTTTTTGAAGAAAGCCTGACCTAAGGCGTATAGCATTTGTACGTCGTTGGGATTTCGATTCAGAAGGTTTTCGAGCGATTGAATTTCAGCTTCCGCAATCTGGTCTGTTTCCCGTTTGCCATAAACGGAACGAACCCGGCTGATGTGAAAAAATTGCTGAACAATCATGTACGTATTGTGGTCGATGTAGACTCCGCCGGGTTCGCATAATTCTTCAAGACGGGCGGCCAGGTTTGCGGCATTTCCGATACAGGAGTAACTTTTGCGTTTCGACCCTAAAAGACCTACCACGGACACCCCGGTCGCAATTCCCACCCGCATTTTCCAATGAGCATGGGTTTGCTTCACTCTTTCCTGCATGGTGAGTCCCGCCAGGACTGCCAGCACCGCATGATTTTTGTATTTGATGGGCGCCCCAAACTCCACCATGATCCCGTCGCCGATGTATTTGTCGATATGGCCGTAGAACTGGGTGATGCAATCTTCCATTTCACCGAGATAAGAGTTCAATTCATTGATCACCTGCTCCGGCGGATTCTGTTCGGAATAAACGGTAAAGTCCTTGAGATCGGAAAACAAAACGGAGATCCGCCGTTTTTCATTGCGCAGTTTGCCTTCGATCATCAACCGCGCCACTTTGGAATCCATAACGGAGAATAAAGCATCTTCGACACGGGTTTTTAAGGATTCGACATTTCCATGCGACCGCTCCATTTCCTGAGTTCTTTCAGAAACCTTCTCTTCCAGTTGGGTGCTGTATTCATTCAACCGCTTGTTGGTAATATCCAACAGTTGTTTTTCCTGCGCCAGCTCTTCCTGCAGTTGGTCGGTGAAGCGGAGTTTTTCCTTCAACCCGCCGATGATCCACCCCGCCAGAATCAGGAATCCGGCCCAAACCGTGAGGTGGAAGTACAGATGAAAAGATTTTTCTTGGGCGTAGTAGTTGTCCAAGTCTGCCAGTACAAACACCCAGACCAGGAGAACGGTGAGAAACGCACCCAACACGGCTGTGCGGCGGCCCAGGTAATAACCTGCGAGCATGACGGGGAGATAGTAAAAATTAAGAAACGCAATTTTGGAATAAACGAAGAAGTTGATCAGAATAACGCTGATCAAAATCGTGAATATGAAATGGCTTTCGAAATGGTCAAATACGTACCGCTTGATCTTTTCCATTAATTCTTACCTCCCCCGGTAAGCACGTTTCAGGAAATCAGAGATATGATTTCATTCTTGTAAAGTAGACCTCCAGTATACCCTGAACGGGGTTTAAAATACATTTACAAATAATGTGTTTTTAATGATGGGGACTCATTGTTCTTTGCAAGATGGCTGTGTAAACCTATGCAACTTATGGTTTTTCAGCGATGCAGCCGGGGTCTGGCGGGTTTGAATGGGGAAGGGAAGCTCTTGGATGGAGATTATTTTTTTTGAACGTCTTGGGCCGGATCGGGGTACTTGTTGAGTAGTTTTTTGAGCAGACTTTGGGCGGCGGCATTATTGGAGGGTTTGTGTTCCGCTTCAAACAACGCCAGCGCTTTTTGAACATGAGCCACTGCCGGACGTCCCTCGCCCAATAGATCGTACACCAGCCCCAGGTTGAAGTGGGTGGCGCCTTTATCTGGATTGTGCTCCAAAGATTTCAGAAACTCATCCACAGCTTCCTGGTACCGCTTGAATTTTCGATGTTGCCAGGCTTTTTTAAAATGAATTTCTGCCGGATCGGTTGGAGGGGGCTTGGGCGTAAAATTGAGTTCGAATTCTCTGTCGCTCATAGCAGTGCAAGGCTCGGTTGAATTTTCATGTGGATGATAATCTCTACTTCAGGGAATAATATCTTCCGGTCGCAGTTTGAAGTGCCGGATGATGAGTTCTTTGTTCTGCCGGGCCTTCCCCGCCCACTCGAGTTGACCGGCCTGTCCATACAAATCTTCCGCCCGTTGCATGTGCCCCACGGCCTGCGGCCCCTGTTGCTTCTTGTAATATATCATGGCCAGGTTGAAATGCACGCCGGGGGCTTCCGGTGCCAGCTCCAGTGCTCTTTCAGCGGAGAGTTGTGCCTTGTCCCATTGTTCGAGTTTGATGAAGGTCGAGCTCAACCGAGTCCACACTCGCGCATTGTCCGGGTCCAGTAGCCCGGCCTGTTTGAGTGCAGGCAAGGCGCGCTTTGAGTCGTTCTCCTTTAAATAAATTTCCCCCAGGGTGAGATAGGCCAGCGATTGATCCGGGTCCAGCTGAATGGCTTTCAAAGACGTTTCCAGGGCCGGTTTGTATTGTTTGAAAAAGAGGCGAGACGCCCCCAATACGGCGTGATCCCTGGCTCTGCCGGGATCCAGGTTCACCGCGGATTCGGATAATTTTAATGCCTGTTTGTAATTCGCCATCTTGAAATGAACCCAGGCGCCGGTCGATACATACTCCACGTTATCGGGGTGCAGGGTGTACAGGGTTTGAACCACATCCAAGGCGCGTTCCAGCTTGCCCTCTTTCACCAGTTGTTGGACGGCAATGATCTCCTTTCCCTTCTCCACCTGAATGGAATCTTCACTATCCTCGAGCCAACTGAACCCCTGCTGGCTGACATAGTAATAGGCAGGGCCCCCGAAGAGCGCGCCGGCAAGAATCAAAAACAATCCGACTTTAAGGAATTTACTGCGGGAAGGTTCTGGTGGCGGCTTGGACGAAGGAATATCCTCCGGCTGGTAGATGTCCTTGTATTTGTCAATTCCCGGGCGCGTCATGCTCACTCCAAAGTTGAACGATACCTACCCTTCCATTCTAGAAGTGGAATAGAAGTTTGTAAAGCTGTTGGCTGGGAAGCCGGAACATTTTGCACCCCAGAGGACACAGAGCGCACAGAGAAAGGATAATGTAGTTGCCCCATTCATGGGGCGGTTTTAAATCGCTCGATGAATCAAGCAACTACAGAATTTCTTGTCATTGGATTACCCTAAGCCCGTCGAAGGAAAGAATCCGGGTTTTAAATGACGTCATTCGCCCGAAAGATGCAAAACCACTTGTCGGCGATGAGGAGCCGTCCGGTGCTCGAACAGGTAGATATCCTGCCAAGTGCCCAGCACAAGTCGCCCGTTGACCAGCGGTATGGAAATCTGAGTTTGGGTGAGGGCCGAGCGGATATGCGCCGGCATGTCGTCGTCCCCTTCCGAAGAGTGACGGTATTGCGGATCGCCGTCCGGCACCCACCGATTGAAAAACGCGTTCAGATCGGTCAGCACATCCGGGTCGGCGTTCTCCTGAATCACCAGCGAAGCCGACGTGTGCCGGATGAACACGGTGAGCAGTCCCGTCGTCATCCCCTGCGCGTGCGCCCAGGAGACGATGGCCTCATTGATGTTGACCAGTCCCCGCCCATGGGTTTTGATGGATAACTCGTGCGTCGCCTGTCTCATGCCTTATCCTTTAGGAAATTTATCCGATAATATATAGGAATACCGTCAAAATCCAGCTATCATCTACGAAAAAAGTTGTTCGATCTGGGAGGAGGAAAAATTTAATATTACCTCTCTTATTCGGATTTGGTTTAGCATAGATATATAGGCACTACGCTGAAAGGGTGCCTTAATTCTTGGAGAGACGTATGAAACCGACCGTGTATCAGGAAAAAAGTTTTCGTGAGAATGTTAACCTCGTTTTTGATATTGCGGCCGCTACTCTTGAAATCGAAGACGGTTTGGCGTACGTCCTGAAAGGGGCCTACAATGTCTATCAGGTCCGATTCCCCGTCAAAATCGACGGCAAGGTCGAAAGTTTTATCGGCTGGCGCGCCGATCACAGCGAGCACAAACTCCCCACCAAAGGCGGCATTCGCTACTCACCTCAGGTGACTCAGGATGAAGTGGAAGCCCTGGCGGCGCTGATGTCTTACAAGTGTGCATTGGTCAACGTCCCGTTCGGCGGGGGCAAGGGTGGGTTGGTGATTGATCCCAAAAAGTATAACGATGACGATATGGAGCGCATCACCCGGCGTTTTGCGTTTGAGCTGATCAAAAAAGATTACATCAACCCCGCCACCAGCGTCCCCGCGCCGGACATGGGCACCGGTCCCCGCGAAATGGCCTGGATCGCCGATACCTATATGCAACACCGGTCGGAGGATATCAACGGTCTCGGCTGTGTGACCGGTAAGCCGGTCAGCCTGGGAGGCATACCGGGCCGAACCGAGGCGACCGGACGCGGCGTGGTGTATGGTATCCGCGAATTCTTTCGCCATGCGGAAGATAAAAAGGAAGCCTGCCTCGAAGGTACGCTCGAAGGCAAAACCGTCATTATCCAGGGGCTGGGCAACGTCGGCTATCACACCGCCAAAATACTCGAAGCCGAGGACGGCGCTAAAATCATCGGCGTCATCGAACACGACGGCGCTTTGATGGACCACAACGGTCTCAGCGTGGAAGCCGTCAACACTTACAATAAAGAACATGGCGGATTGAAAGGCTATCCCGACGCCCAGTATTTCGAGAACGGTAACTCGGTTTTGGAGGAAGAATGTGATCTTCTGATACCGGCGGCGATGGAAGGTGTCATCCATATGGAGAATGCCTCTCGCATCAAAGCGAAACTGATCGCCGAAGCGGCCAACGGACCGGTCACTTTCGGCGCCGACGCCATTTTAAGGCAAAAGGGAGTGGTGATGATTCCGGATATCTATCTCAACGCAGGAGGGGTGATTGTCTCGTATTTCGAATGGATCAAGAATCTGTCGCACATCCGCTTCGGCCGTCTTACCCGACGGCACCAGGTCAATCAAAACGATCTTCTGCTACAGGCCATTGAATCCGGCGGACATAAAATTCCGACCGAACTGGCTAAGAAGATATGCCTTGGCCCGAACGAGTTGGATCTGGTCCGCTCAGCGCTGGACGACACCATGCGGGAGGCTTTTCAACAGATCCGCGAGCGCTACTGGTCTCACGACAAAATCGATTCCTACCGTATTGCCTCAATGGCCATCGGTATTGAGAAAATCGCCCTCAGCTATCAGGACCGCGGTGTGTACCCCTAGCCGATAGGTCGCCCTCCAAAAAATTTCAAGGCCCGGCTCAATAGTGATATAGTGGCGCCATAAATCCTTATCCTATTCTCGAGTCGATCATGTCCACCCCTACCGGAAAAAAATCGCACTACGAAGCCAGCGGCGTCAGCCAGAGCGGCGCGGAAACGGCGCTGGACGGCATTCTCAAACATGTCCTGCCAACGCGCAAGTTCAGCGAACGCTACCCGCTGAAAGCCGATATCGGCTACTTCGCCAACGTCATCGACCTGGGTAACGGCGAGGGCATCGCCTTCTGCACCGACGGCGTGGGGACCAAGATAATCGTCGCCGAGTTGATGAACCAGTACGACACGATCGGGATCGACTGCATCGCGATGAACGTGAATGACCTCATTTGCGTTGGGGCGCGGCCGGTGAGCATGGTGGACTATATCGGCTGTTCGCACACCGACCCGAAAGTGTTCGAGGAGTTGGGACGCGGGCTTGCCGAAGGGGCGAAGCAGTCGCAGATCAGCATTTCCGGCGGGGAGATTTCGCAGGTGAAAGAAATTATTAACGGCATCGATCTCATCGGCGCCGCCATCGGCCATGTGAAACTCGATCAAATCAACACCGGTCAGAATATAAAACCCGGCAACCTGATCCTGGGACTCGCCGCCAGCGGGGTGCATTCCAATGGCCTGACTCTGGCGCGTAAAGTTTTGTTGGGTGAGACGTTGGAAGAGCAACAGGAAAACGTCAACCAATATGAAGAGTCGCTGGGCCGTACGCGTGGCGCGGAACTGCTGGAGCCGACGAAAATTTACGTTCAGCCGATAATGGCCATGCTGGAAGCGGGTATTGATATCCGTGCCATGGTGCATATCACCGGCGGCGGATTGACCAACCTCACCCGCGTACAAACGGACAATATCCGTTTTGTGATTGATCCCCTGCCCGAGCCGCTACCGGTGTACGAGTTGATTCAGGAGATCGGCGGAATCAGCGATGCGGAAATGTACGAAGTGTTCAACATGGGCACCGGTTTCTGCGTGATCGTCGACCACGCCAACGACGCCGATAAAGTCCACTCCATCTGTAAAGAATACGGCATCTCCTGCCACGCCATCGGCCAGGTAGAACCCTGGACGGGCAAAGAAGTCTTCATCCCCTCTAAAAACCTGAAAAGTTCCGGTTCAGGATTCATCTCGTAAGTATTTTACTGCCGTGAACCCTATCGAAGGATGAGTGGGCGGTTCGTTCCTGCACTCGATTTTTGCAGGTTCTGATGAATCCTGGGGTGGATCAGTTTGATTAGGCAGTGCCCAGTTATACTGAGGTTGTTGGGTTTTGTCTTCGGTCTTTATTTTTTTCTGGAAGAAGAACGATAAACGAGGTGCCCTTGTCGATTTGGCTGACCACGTGAATGGATCCGCCGTGACGGTCCGCGATTTTTTTGCAGATGGCGAGCCCCATGCCAACACCTTCAAATAGAGCGCTGTTGCCGGCTCTTTCAAAGGGATGAAAAACCAGGTTGATCTGGTGGTCTTCAATGCCAATTCCATTATCCTTGACCATGATTTCCCAGAATCCGTCACGTAACGGACGGCTGGTTATGTCAACTACCGGGGGGACGCCTTTCTTATGATATTTGAGGGCGTTGCTAATCAGGTTTTGAATCAACTGCCGCATCTGAGTAGGGTCCGCTTCCAGCGTCGGTAACTTTTGTTTGTCTATATTCACTTGAGCTTTTGAATGAGTGATCCGAGCTTCCAGATCCTCAATCACGTCCAGAGTCAGTTGATGCATGTCCACGCGTTCAAAGGGCTTGGCGCCGGAAGAAACGCTGGACAGTTTCAGCAGGGACTCGATAAATCCCTGCATCCGGCGCGCAGATTTCCGTAAACGGTCCAGGTAATCCCGGCCTTTGGTTGCCTCTTTAGGAAGATGTTCTTCCAGCCGGTCTCCGAACATCACGACCTTGCGCAAAGGTTCCTGCAGATCATGCGAAGCGACAGCCGCAAAATCCATCAGCTCCTTATTGCTTCGCTTTAACTCCTCAGTTCTTTCATCGACTCGTTCTTCCAGGCAGACACTGTAGTTTCGCAACTGGCGGTTGGAGATGCTTAACAATTCCCGTTCGTGTTCCAGGTCTAAACGGAGTCGCTCGGTTTGTTTCAATTCCAGCCGCAGTTTTTCGGATAAGGTGCCAATCAGCCACGCCGCCAGGATCAGAAACCCTCCCCATACCGTAAGGTTGAGGTTGGCCTGAAAGGCACTGTCGACCGAGTAGTATTCCTTTTTGTCCGTCAGGATGAATATCCAGACGATAAGAATGGCGAATAACGCACCCAGGACAGCAAACCGCTTGCCAATGTAGTATCCCGCCAGCACGATCAGAAGGTAAAAGAAATCCAGAAAAGCGATTTTGGCGTAGACAAAGTAATTGACAAAAACCGCCCCCACCAATATGGAAAGGACGATCGTATCCTGGATATGTTTCAGCAGATATGTTTTGAGACGGCTCATTAAATTACATTAGAATTAATTGTAAATTATATTATAAGGCATAAGTTCCCAATAAAAATGGATTTTCCGACTTTTTAGAAAATATTTTGAATCAGGCAATAACGGAGTCTCAACAGAGCCTGGGTTGAAAAAAGCTGAAAAACCAGCTTTTAGAGGGGATAGGCGTGGTTGGAAGTAGGATTGTGAATGGTTTCCTTAGGTTTTTGAAATGCGCTTTAATTCTTCTTCCAATTGGCGGTTCCGCTCATTCAAATGTTGGTAAGATAATTCCAGTTCCTGGCGGATTCGGTGGCTTTCTTCCAGCTCGTGTTTCCTTTTTTCCGATAGAGTACCGATCAGCCAAGCGGCCAAAATCAAAAACCCGCCCCACACGGTTAGATCCAGATGGGTATTCATCGAGCTGGTGGGCTCCAAATAAGGGTTTTCGTTCATCAGTACAAAAACAGTAACCATGATGATGGCAAAAAAAGCCCCGAGAATAGCCAGCCGTTTGCCCACGTAATAACCGGCCAGGACAATTACAAGATAGAAAAAATCGAGGAAAGCGATTTTGGAATAGATGAAGTAATGAATTGCCGCCGCACTGAGTAAGGTGAGGAGGATGATAATATCCTCCCAGTGCTTTTCAGTAAAATTTTCAGACTCGTCGGGAAAATTCAGCATGCTTTATTATAAAACAAAGTTATGACTTTTAGGTCTTTTTTTTGTGAGCCGTTGTATTCAGGGAAATATTTGTAGGAGGGGGGTATCTTAATCCGTAGGAAAAAACTTAGCCAGAAAAACGATAGCCACAGCTACGGGGGCAATATACCGCACAACGAATTCCCAATAACCGGCCCAGTGGAATGTGGTTTCGTGCCGTTCGATTTCCTTGTGGGCTTCTTTGGTGCCCCACACCCAGCCGACAAAAATGGCGGTCAGCATGCCGCCCAAGGGAAGCAGATAATTGGAAGAAATATTGTCGACGTGATTAAAGAAGGTCATCCCAAATAATTGGCTATCCGCCAGCAGGCCGAACGAGAGACCGGAGGGAATACCAATGACGAAGATAACCAGTCCCATGGTAAGAACGGATTTTTTGCGGCCCCAACCTTTCTGGTCGATAAAATAAGCCACCACCACTTCCAGCAGAGAGATGGCCGAGGTCAACGCGGCAATGGCCAGCAACGTAAAAAACAGGATGGACACCACCCATCCGAAAGGCATGCCGGTGAACACCGCCGGGAGCACACTGAATACCAGGCCGGGTCCTTCTGTCGGTTCCAGCCCCATGGCGAACACCGCAGGGAAAATCACCAGGCCCATCAGCAGGGCGATCAGGGTATCGAATAAAACAACGTAGAGGGTGGCGGAAGTCAGGTTCTCCCTGGCGGGCAGGTAACTGCCATAAGTGATCATGGCCCCCATACCAAGACTCAGCGAAAAAAAGGCCTGTCCCATGGCTACCAATATGGATTGACCGGTCAGCTTGCTAAAGTCCGGGTACAGGTAAAACTTGAGTCCCTCCATCGCGCCGTCCAGCGTCAATGCCCGGATCATGAGAATCACCAGCATCACCACCAGAGTCGGCATCAGAATGTCGCAGGCTTTTTCGATACCGCCATGCACGCCTCGGATCACAATGGCAATAGTTATTCCCATGAACAACGCATGGTAAAACATCACCTCGCCGGTACTGGCGATAAACGTGCCGAAAAATTTTCCAGCTTCGGAGGGGTTGGTGAACTGGTCCAGCGAATGTGTCAGAGCCTTGACCACATAAGCGAGCGTCCATCCCCCGACCACGCCGTAAAAAGAAAGAATCAGGAAACCGGCCAGCACTCCCATGAACCCAATACCCACCCAGGGCGTACCGGGTTGGAGTTGTTGGAAGGCACCGACAGGATTGAGGCTGGTTTTACGTCCAACGGTAAACTCGGATAGCATGATGGGCAGACCCACCACGGCGATGCAGATCAGATAGACGAGGACGAATGCGCCGCCGCCGTTCTCGCCGACAATATAAGGAAACTTCCAGACATTACCCAGGCCGACGGCGGAACCGGAAGCGGCCATAATGAAACCCATTCGGGTTTTCCAGAGTCCTCGGTTGTGGCTCGGTTCAGTCATGGTCTGCTAGTATAACGGTCCACAAGATGGGGAGCAACCCGCGTAGCGCTGGCGGGAGTACCTTGCGGGTAAATTCAAAATCCTGATGTGCGCGGGGCGATTAACGTCAACCGTCAGCCAGCCCCCTCTCTCGGTAGAGGACAAATTCCCTCTCCGGGCAGGAGGAGCCTTGCTATATAATCAAAACAGTTGAACGGATTGTGACCAGAAACTATCAGAGGGTAATCATTTGACTCAGAAAGATCATCTGAAAGAAATTCTCGATCAGATACCCAAACTTCCCGGAATATATATCATGAAAGACGGGAAGGGTGAAATGCTTTACATCGGGAAGGCCAAATCGTTGTTCCATCGCGTGCGCTCGTACTTTGCCGACGCGGCGGACCACCACCCGCGCACGCGCATTTTCGTGCGCAAGGTGAAGGACATCAAGTTCCTCACCACCCAGACCGAGCAGGAAGCGCTGATCCTCGAAAGCAATTTCATCAAGAAACACCAGCCGCGCTACAACATCCTGTTGAAAGACGACAAACATTATCCCTATATCCGCATGACGACGCAGGAGACCTACCCGCGCCTGGAAGTGGTGCGGCGCGTCAAAAAAGACGGCGCAACTTACTTCGGTCCCTACACCATGGTGAAGGAGGTGCGCGATACCATCCGCCTGATCTACAAAATTTTTCCGCTCCGGCAGAGTAATGATGAGCTGGACGGCACCGCCAAACGCCGGCCCTGCCTCAACTACCAGATGAAACGCTGTCTCGCTCCCTGCGCCGGCCAGGTGACGCCGGAGGACTACGCCACCGTGGTCAACGATGTCATTTTATTTTTAAAAGGTAAAAATACCGAGCTGGCAAAGAGCCTGAAAGAAAAAATGAATGAGGCGTCCGAGTCGCAACGATACGAAGAAGCGGCGGTGTTCCGCGACAAGATCGAAGCCGTCAAAACCGTCATCGACAAGCAGAAGATCATTTCCACCTCGCCCGTGGATCAGGACGTCATCGCCTGCACCAGTGACGGCGGCTGGTCGATGGTGCAACTGCTCGCCATACGGGGCGGCAAGATGATCGCCGAAAAAATCTATAAGCTGAAAAACCTCAATCAGGAAGGCGACAGCGAAACGCTGGCGTCGTTTCTCAAACAGTACTACGCCGAAGAGCTGGCTTTGCCGTCGGAGATCCTACTATCGCACGCGATAGAGGACGCAGAATTAATTGAGCAGTGGCTGACCGAAAAGAAACAAACCAAAGTCAGTATCGAAGTACCGTTGAAGGGTAAAAAACGTGGGCTCATCGCCATGGCGGAAGAGAACGCGCGCTTTGCCATGCGCACCGAGCTCGACAAGGAAGACGTGGCGACGCGGAGTCTGGAAGAACTGCAGGAAACGTTGTCGCTCAAAAACTTTCCGCGCGTGATCGAGGGCTTCGACATTTCCAATATCTCTGGAACGCATGCGGTAGGGTCGATGGTGGTATTCGAGAACGCCAAATCCGCCAAGGAAAAATACCGCCGATTCAAAATCAAAACGGTGGAAGGCATCGACGATTACGCAATGATCACCGAAGTGATGACCCGCCGCTACGCGCGCCTGCTCGACGAAGACCTGCCGTTACCCGATCTCATTTTGATCGACGGCGGCAAGGGCCATCTCAATACGGGCCACAGGGTGCTGGAAAGTCTGGACCTCGAAGGGCGAATCGATCTCGCCTGCATCGCGAAAGGGAAATTTAGAAACGATGTGACAACCGACGAAGTGCTACTGGTCGGGAAGAAAGACCCGGTGGGGTTCAAGGAAAGTTCGCCGTCGCGGTTTCTGTTGCAACGCGTGCGCGACGAGGCGCATCGCTTCGCCATCGACTACCACCGCAAGCTGAGGGGGAAGGGGTCGCTGTCCTCACCGCTCGAAGGCATCCCCGGCATCGGCAAAAAACGCCGGCTCATGTTACTCAAAGAATTCGGTAGTATCGAGAATATCAAAAACGCCACACTGGAAGATTTACAAAAACTCCCCGGCATCACCCAATCAATAGCCGAGAAAATCACAAAAGCAGTGGCGCAATAAATGAAAAATTATATGGTTGATACAATGATTATCAATAGAATATTAGATTATAGTTTGGATTTAAAATTTTTTAAAAAACAAGACAAAAAATTTTTTGTTACTCACGTTCAACGGGATGAAATCCTTAATACGCCAGATGCAACCCGCCGGAGTGAATTGTTATCCATCTTTAAGGAAATTACTGAATCTGTATCGACTGAATCCGCTCTGTGGGGTCAGTCAAATTGGGGTGTATCAAGATGGGCGGCAGATGATTTGGTAGAAAAAATTTTAGAGAAATTAAATAAAGAGGATAAAAGGAGAAGCAATCCACAAGATGCACTCATAGCAGATACGGCAATCAAAAATAATTACACCTTGATCACTGAGGATGGACCTTTGTATTTTGTTGTAACCGAAATCTTTAGTGGTTCTGCGCAACGATTGGATAGTTTTTTGAATTCCTCGTGATTACATTCAATAACTACAGGGTCACCTCGGTTAGGCGGTCCGGGTCGATTTTCTGTTTGGACTCCATCACTTCCAGCTAGCCTTCGACGGCTTCTTTGATGTTGGAACGCGCTTCTTCTTCGGTTTTTCCCTGGGACAGGCAACCGGGCAGAGCCGGAACTTCAGCGACAAAAAACCCGTCTTCATCCTGTTCGATCAGCACATGGAGTTTCATGAATTACGGTCTCCTTATTAAGCTGCATTTTTTACTCAAACTTTCCCATTTTTTAAGTTCAATGGTTTCCATGAAGCCTCGTAGATTTAAATTTTTAGGTCTTAATTCGTTTTCACGCAAACGGATGAGATTATTATTCCCCCTCATCCTGACCTTCTCCCACCCGGGGAGAAGGGACCGGGCTACGCCCGGAGGAGGCGAGTTGTATTTGACATGCGCGGGCGGATTATCGTTCGCCCTCTAAACATTAGCCAATTTGCCGCAGGCTTCGCCTGCCCCCTCTCCCTTGATGGGAGAGGGCTGGGGTGAGGGTGAATGATGCCCTACCTCTTTTCCAGATGCTCCGCGAGCACCTGCAGCACCCCATCCAGATTTTTCAACACCTCGTTATTCCAAAATCGTAAAACCAGAAATCCCTGTTTTTCCAAAACAGCAGTGCGTTCTTCATCCCTGGGATTGTCCATATGCTGACCGCCATCCACCTCCACGACAACTTGCTTTTCCAGACAGACAAAATCCACCACATAGCTTGCCAGTGAAACCTGCCTGCGGAATTTGTGCCCTTGCAATTGGCGGTCCCGCAAGGCACCCCACAGTTTGCGTTCAGCATCGGTGAGGTTGCGCCGCAGGTGTTTGCGAAAATTGGAAGAACTCATTGATCCCCCTCATCCCAGCCTTCTCCCACCCGGGGAGAAGGGGTTATCTGCCTCCTTTCACGAAGGGAGGCAGATAAGAACTCATTGGTTCCCATTATTCCAGCCTCTCCTTTAAAGGGGAGGAAATATTTCGTTCTCTGTGCCCTCTGCGTCCTCTGTGGTGAATAGGATTTTTCACTTTGAAGATTTCTGTGCCACAAGAAGGTAGCGGGTGGAGGGGCAGGTGTCGGCTTTGGCGCCGATGGGTTTCAGCGTTACCGCATCATAGATATCCACTTTGCCTTTGAATGCTTTTTCGAATTCCTGCCGGAGACGCCACATCGGCGGCAAGAATCGGAGATGCTTGCCTTCGTTGGTGATGAGCAGTCGGTCGTCGTTCCGGCTGACGTTTAAAATCTCACTCTGCTGAAAGGTGTAGTTGCCTTCCTCGATCAGCTCCGGATGGCGCAGGGAGATGACGTTGCCGGTCTTCGACCGGATGACGTGTGGATAGGTCCGTATGTGGTCGGGCGTAATGAAATCGCCGAAAAAGTATCCGCCCGGTTTTGTGATTTGCGCCGTGACCGCCAACGCCTCGTCCAGGTGGTCTGGTGCCAGGTACTGAAACACATTGAGCCCGCAGTAAGTGACGTCCCACGACTGATCGCTCAGCGCCAGAATATCCTCCGCTTTGGCAGTGATGCGGCGCGACGCCACCTGCACCATCGCTTCCGATTTGTCGATGCCTAGTAAACGGTCGCCCGACAATCCCATCTGCTTGATCAAATACTCCTCAACGATCCCGGTGCCGCAACCGATGGACAGCAGTTTCGCCTTGTCCCGGTCAATCTTGTAGGTTCCAAAAATGAATTTTAAATATTCGGCGATGAACTCGTCGAGGCAGGGCTGGCCGATAACGTCGTCGTACAATTCGGCGTAGGTGTAAAACGGATCGCCCTCGTCTTCGGGAAAGAGCAGAGACTTCTGCACCTTGGCGGCGGCGATCAATTCGTTACGCAACAGCCGCCAGTAGCCCATGTCCTTCATGTGGCCGGTGTTGGCGTCGACGTGGGGGAACAGATCGTTGATGAATCTCTGCCAGTTGGAGGTGTCGCACAATTTCTTGACGATCGCCTGATCGCGTTGTTCCAGATCGGCGGGTAAATCCATATGGCGCTTGATGCGGTCGATGCGGTTTTTCAGTTCGATGACGTTGCGCAACCAGGTGAGGTAGTCAGGATGCGGTCCCGGCTCGCGGCGTTTGATCTGATTCTCCGGTATCGCGAAGAACACCCCGCCGTCGGTGCGTTGTACCGAGCCTTCTTCGAGATCGAAGATACGCGCATCGGCGGTGACGCCGCCTTTGGATTTTTCGTAACAGCCGTACATGTGGAAGCTCATGAAATGGGTGTTGGACGGATTGCCCAGCTGGTGCACCAGTTGATGCCCCACCGCCATCACCTCACCCGGCTTGACCTCGGACCGCGACAAGGTGGTGAGGTCGCCGTCCTGCTCCAGAAACACCGCGTGCTCCGCCGGGCCGAACACCTGCACCGCGCCCCACTCGGTATAGCCATGATCGTGAATGGCAGAGATATCCCCCGGTGCCCACGACATGGCCATCATTTCAAAATAGCCGCCGTCGAAAATGAGTTTGCGTCCATAACTGTCACGAATGGGATGTTCGAGCTCGGACCAGGTTTCCAGATCTTCCGCCTGCAGGTTGGCCGACAGCAGAAGCTCGCGCGCCTTACGCGGCGTGAGATCTTTCGTCTCTTCCAGCATGCGGATCAAATCCTGAATGGCAAAAGGCAAACGATGTTTGTTCATGGCCGCTATGGTGGTTTCATTTAATTAAGTCAAACAAAACACAGATTCTTCGCTTGCGCTCAGAATGACAGAGAGATATGAATTGTCATCCTGAGGAGCCAACGGCGACGAAGGATCTATGTTTTAAACCTTTACTGTGAAGAGGCATGGGATGCACCTCTACACAGATTCAAAAAACACTACCTTAATAATATAGGGCAGAAGCTTTGAATTTTTGGAGGAAATTTGCTCAGAGGGCTTGGAAGCTCAATAATATTGGAGTTTTCCGGGGAGGCTGGGACCGCTTTATTTCATCTTGTGCTTGTCGACGAATTTGAAATTCTGCCGGTTGTGAACCGGGTAGACGGTGAACAACGGTATGTTGTGGGGAACCGTGGCGGTGACTGCGGGGTTATCGTAACTCTTTGAAAATACGGATCAATTCGTCGATAGCTTCGGAATCGGTGGCACGAAACAACTGCTCGACCTGGGCGGTCAACTCTTCCCGGCTGGAAAAGCTCAGCTCGATCTTGAATTGGTCGCTCTCGAAATTCTCCGGCGTGCGCAGTTTGATCCGGCCGTCGAGCTTCAATTGGTCGATCGCCCGGTAGACCTGTTTCTGAAGGTCGGTCAGCACCGGATAACGCCACAGGCGCAGTGCCTTGTGAATCGCATTATATTTTTCGTTGACCGGCAGGTCGGCATGGTTGAGCGGCGTCTGGATTTCTTCGCGGTTCAGAATTGCCTGCGGCGAGGTGTTGTCTTTTACCGCCGTCTCGTCGGTCAATTCCAATAACTCGCGGCACTTGTTGACGCCGGGACGCAGAGTGCCCAATAGGGATTCGGCGGCGGTGCGGCTGTCGGCATCCCAGCGGAACATTATCGAAAACACGCGGAGTGGCACGTTCAGCGAATGGAGCAGGGTGCTCAGGCTTTTTGAAAATGAGGCGCAGTGTTGCAGGTCGACAAACAGCTTTTTACTGCGCTGAAGATCGAGCAGGTGTAGATAATCCTGGATGATTTCCGCCTCAGGGATTTGCGCCTGCGCCAGTTTGTGGACGATCCCGCCTTTTTCGATATCGCTGTAGGTCCTGTGCGCTCTGTTTTCGAGCAGATTGCGTTTCAGTAGTGCCGCAGGGGCGGGAGTTTCTGCCAGCACAAAGGCGGGAACGGAAACGAAACTCAGCAGGCGGATGCACTTGACGCGACGGTGACCGCACACGATTAGATACCCGCTGTCAGCCGGGGCCAGCAGGACCGGATGGGTGATGCCCAGGGCATTGATGGACTGCAACAGAGCGTCGGGGGGCGGGTCCATTGAGAATCGCGTGAGCGTATCCTCATGGATTTCATCGATCGGTATGTCCCGTATTCGTTTTTTGGATGTTCCGGTCATGAAAGTGTATAGTTTTAATTGTTCAGCTTTTTAAAGGGGACAGGGCAATTAGCCACAGATGAACACAGATAAACACAGATTCTTCACTTCACTCCGTTTCGCTCAGAATGACCTTCAACGTCTCTCTGTCATTCTGAGGAGCAAAGCGACGAAGAATCTATGTTTTAATACAAGCTCCGGATGACATCTTAGGATCATTGGTAAGAAAATGCTATTTAGAAAATTTCTCATATTTTTGATCGGCGCGGCACTATTGACCGCTTGCGATCCACCCCCGCCGGAGGGCATGGTGCTGGTCCCGGCCGGGCATTTCCTGATGGGGACGGACGAGTACGATGACGAAGGCCATGCGCTGTCCCTCGGACTCGACAAGCCGTGGTTCGCCGACGAGTCGCCGCAAAGGCGCCTGCACCTGCCCGATTTCTATATCGACAAGTACGAAGTGACCAATAGGCAGTACTACATTTTCACCCAGGCGACCGATCACCGGACGCCGCGCTCCTGGCGCGGGCCGAAATATCCCGAGGGCTGGGACAATTTGCCGGTCAACGAGGTCACGTTTTACGATGCCAACGACTACGCCAAGTGGGCGGGCAAGCGCCTGCCCAGCGAGCAGGAATGGGAGAAAGCCGCGCGCGGTCCGAATGATTTTCGCTATCCGTGGGGCATCGCGTTCGATTTTGAGAAGGCCAACCTCAGCCGGTCACCGACATCCAAAAGGGGTCAGGGACTGCAACCCGTCGGATCGTACCCGCAGGGGGCCAGTCCGTATGGCGCGGAGGACATGATCGGCAACGTGTGGGAATGGGTGTGGGATTATTACGAGCCGTATCCCGACAACATCTGGCAAGCGGAACATTATAAAGGCAAGAAGGTGGTGGTGCGCGGCATGTCGTACCTCGGCATCGGCCATTTCCCGAAAAAGGCGTACAGCAAAGTGATGGCGCTCAAAGCGCGCGTCTCCTACCGCCAGAAACTGCACCCCGTCCGCCGCGCCATCGACGTCGGCTTCCGTTGCGCCCAGGACAAGCCGACTTTGTACGAGAGATTCTTCGAAAAGAAAGATAGTAAGTAGATTGGGGTTTAACTGGGTTTCATAAAACGGCTGGCCCAGTATCCGAAAAGGGCGGCGAGTAGAAGCCACGCCGCAATCACCAGAATTAATCCTACCGTACCCAATTTCGATGACTCCTGGTCCGGTCCTTCCGCGGCTTGGCGGTATTTTTCCAGCACTGCCGGCGGGATCATTTTTGTGGCGAGATAAATCCCCAAGGGCACCAGAAGCAGGTCATCCAGATAGCCGATGACCGGTATGAAGTCGGGGATCAAATCGATCGGGCTTAGCGCGTAGGCGATGACCAGCAGGATAAAGACTTTGGCAACCCAGGGGGTATCGGGATCTTTGGAGGCCCGGTACAAGATCCAGGTTTCGGACCGCAGTTTATCCGCCCACTTTTTTAAAGTTTCCATAAAATGTTCCGGTGTCTTGCAGAATTTTTGTGGATGGCTCCGCTCCTTATTTGCCGGTGATTTTGTAGACCACGCCGCGGGCGTCGTCGGACAGGTAGGGGTCGCCTGCGGGTGAGAGTTGGAGGTCGACAGGGCGGCCCTGTTTGGTGCCGTCGGGCATTAACCAGCCGGTGATGAAATCTTCGTGCGACTGGATTTCGCCCTTGCCGTTGAGGATGACGCGCACGACTTTGTACCCGGCGGGGACGGAGCGGTTCCACGATCCGTGAAACGAGATGAACAGGCTATTATTGTATCGCTTCGGCAGGTTGCCCGTCTGATAAAACTCGAGGCCGAGTGGCGCCATGTGTGCGGTGAAGGTGTAAGCAGGCAGTTCTGTGTTCGAGCAGCCGGACTCCTTACCGAACTCAGGATCGGGCAGGCCGTTCTCATGGCAACGCGGCCAGCCGTAGTCTTTGCCTTGCCGGATGATATTGAGTTCTTCCCTCGGGTGATCGTCCCCCTGCCAGTCGCGCCCGTTGTTGACGCCCCATAGCTCGCCGGAGTAGGGCGAAAACTCGATGCCCACCGAATTGCGCAGTCCTTTGGCAAACAATTTCCCATTCTTACCATCCAGATCGTATTGCCAGATCGCAGCACGTAACGGGCTGTCCTCGATACACACGTTGCAGGACGAGCCGATGGAAACGTACATCTTATTCTTCTTAATCTTGATCGTGCGTGTGAAATGGCCCCCAGTGGGGATGCCGGAAACGAGTACTTCGGGCTTGCCGTAGGTGAAGGGTTTGGCGGTGCGTTTGAGGCGGACCACCTGCTCCTCCTCCGCCACGTACAGGTAGTACCCGGAATCCAACTGCACGAACGCCAGGCCATGCGGTGCCCGCCGTCCTTCCAGGATTGAAACGGACCGGTCGGCTTTGCCGTCTTTATCGGCATCCGGCAGGGCGACCACTTTGCCGTCGCGTGCCCGGCTGAGGAACAGAACTCCGGCATCGTCGAACGCCATGTGCCGGGCCTTGGGGACGTTATCGGCGAACACGGTGAGGCGGACACCGTCCGGCACGTTCAACTTCAAATTGGACGCATCCCCTGCCCAGCCGCAACTGGGAGTGATCAAAAGCATCCCCATCAACCCGATGTTCACGACTTTTTGGAAATGAGAGCTTTGCATAACTCGGTAATTTCGAAAATGAATGTCCATATTCAAATTGTGTAGTTGCCCGATTGATCGGGCGTTTTAAAATCCAGACACAGATTCTTCGCTAACGCTCAGAATGACAGAGAGTAAGGTATTGTCATTCTGAGGAGCCAAAGGCGACGAAGAATCTATGTTTTAACGCCTGCCTCATAAATGAGGCAACTACATATCACAATACCCCTGATGTAAAGGTCTCTTCGGTACCGGAATCGGGAGGCTTCGGAAACCAAAATTTTGAATGCGCCCAAGGTTCATAGTGAATCCTCCCCGGTTTCGTGTTATTTCTTGTGGGTGCGGAGATGCATTCCCCCCGCATATTTTATATAATAGATCGCATGGCATGAGAATAATATCCCTACCACACGTTCCTTACCCGTAAGTCGTTGAATCCAAAGGTAAGAAAACCCCCGTCGCCGGTGCGGTCGCGGGCTCGAATTGAAAAAACTATGAACTTTGATGATGCTTTAAAAGAACATGTTCTTATTTTAGACGGCGCTATGGGCACTATGGTGCAGGCGCTGGATGTGACCGATACCACCTTCGGCGGGTCGCTGTTCCGCATGCTGACCGATTTATTGGTGTTCGCGCGGCCGGAGGATTTGGAAAATATTCATCTGCAATATTTGCAGGCGGGTGCGAACATTATCGAGACCAACACCTTTGGTGCGTCACCTCTGCGCCTCAAGGAGTTCGACTGGCAACAGATTGATACCTCGGAGATGCCCGGTTTGCCGGAAGGGTTGACCCTGAAGGACGGCCAACTCGAAACCATCGCGCATCACCTGAATGTCGAAGGATGCCGCCTGGCGCGCAAGGCAGTGGTGCATTATCAGAGCCTGCCGGAGTATGACGGACGACCCCTGTTTGTCGCCGGGTCCATCGGCCCGTCCAACAATGTGTTGTCGAGTACGCAGGCGAACCTCCAGAAGACGACTTTCGACGTGATCGTCGAGAACAACCGCGTGCAAGTGGAAGGGTTGATCGACGGCGGGGCGGACGTTCTGCTGTTCGAAACCCAGCAGGACATCCTGGAACTGAAGGCTTCGATCATCGGCGCCAACCGCGCTTTTGAAAAGAAGGGCAAGCGCCTGCCGATCATCGCGCAGGTGACGGTCGACCAGTTTTCCAAGATGCAGATTTTCAACACCGATATCCACGCGGCCTATACCGCCGTCGCGGGTATGGGCGTCAGCGTGTTCGGCATCAACTGCAACGTCGG
>JAJDBJ010000075.1 GCA_029261395.1 Nitrospinaceae bacterium | reverse complement strand
GGTCGCCGAGGTCAACCCGGCGCAGATCAAACGCCGTCTCCGGGAAGGTTATCTCGACCGCTCGGCAAAATCGCTCGACGAGGCCCTGCGTATCATTGACGAAGGATTGGCCAGTGGACAAGCCGTCAGTGTCGGCCTGCTGGCCAACGGCGCCACTATCCCCCGGCAACTGCTCGACTTGAAACGCATCCCGGATATCGTCACTGACCAGACCCCGGCGCACAACCTGATGGACTACGTGCCGGAAGGCAAGGACTACAAAACGCTCATACAACTCAAAACGCAGAAGCCCGGCGAATACCGCAAACGGTCGCTGGCCACCGCAGTCAGGCACACGCAAGCGCTGATTGATCTGCAGAAGAAAGGCGCGGTGGTGTTCGACTACGGCAACAACCTGCGCGGCCAGGCGGAACTCGGCGGCCTCAAAGTGCGAAAACCGGATGGTTCGTTCATCTATCCCGGCTTCGTTCCGGCTTACGTCCGCCCGCTGTTCTGCGAGGGACAAGGCCCCTTCCGCTGGGCTCTGCTCTCTGGTAAGAAAAAAGATTTATGGACTGTCGACCAGGCAGTGATTGACACCTTCCCTAAAAAGAAAGCCCTGCATCGCTGGATCGAAAAGGCGCAGAGGCAGGTCCCCATACTGGGACTGCCGACGCGCGTGTGCTGGCTGGGCTACGGCGAACGCGCGAAGATGGGCCAGGTGATGAACGACCTCGTGAAAAAAAATAAAGTAGCCGCACCGATTGTGATCGGACGCGACCATCTCGACTGCGGGAGCGTCGCTTCGCCCAACCGCGAAACCGAAGCCATGCGGGATGGCAGTGACGCGGTGGCCGACTGGCCTCTATTAAACTTTGCGGTCAACGCCGTCTCCGGTGCGAGCTGGGTCAGCTTTCACCACGGCGGAGGGGTGGGCATTGGCAACTCCCTGCACGCCGGGATGGTGATCGTCGCCGACGGCACGAAGCAAAAAGCGGCGCGGCTGGAACGGGTACTCACCAACGATCCGGGACTGGGGGTTGCCCGCCACGTCGATGCGGGGTACGATACCGCCAGAAAGGTTGCCCGGAAAAGAAAAGTTCCTCTGCCCAAACCTTAAACGTTCATCCCAATAGATAAGGGGACATCATGAGCGGTATTCTCTGTTTCCGTAACATCGGTCAACTGGTGCAGGCCGACGCCTCCACCCAACCGGGCATCCGCCTCCGTAAAAACTGCGCCCTGCTGGTCGAAAACGGACGTATCCAAAAAATCCTGAAAGACTCGGAAATCAAATCCACGAAAAGTTATGCCAAGGTGATCGACTGCCAGGGCCGTGCGGTGGTGCCGGGCTTTGTCGATTGCCACACGCACCTCATCTATGCCGGCGAACGCAAGGATGAAATGGTCGACCGCATGCGCGGCGTCACTTACATGGAAATCCTCGACAACGGCGGCGGTATTCTGAACACCGTGAAAGCCACCAGCCGCGCGACGGAAAAAGAATTGTTCGACATTGCTAAAAAACGCATGAAGCGCATGATAGCCCTCGGCACCACGGCGTTCGAAATCAAGTCCGGCTACGGACTCAACCTGAAGTCCGAAATGAAAATGCTGACCGTCGGTAAAAAACTGCGCGAATCCCTCAGGGTGCCGGTCACCCTCACCTACCTTGGCGCGCACACGGTGCCGACGGGCGAGGACCGGGAGGAATATCTGGAAGAGATCATTGAAAACCTGCCGCGGTTCAGAGGCTTGGCGGACGGGGTTGATATTTTCTGCGAACGAGATGTGTTCACCGTTGCGGACCTCAGGCGACTGTTCCTGCAGGCGAAACTATTGGGATTCGACCTGCGCGCGCACGTCGAGGAGTTTTCGCACCAGGGCGGGTGCACCGAAGCGGCCAAGCTGGGGGCATTGTCGTGCGACCACCTCGAATACGCCACGCCGATGGACATCCATGCCATGCACGCGGCGGGCACCACGGCGGTGCTCATGCCGGGGGTTACGTTGTTCCTCGGCGGGGAGAAACATCCACTCGTCCATTCCATGCTTGATGCCGGAGTGACCCTTGCACTGGCGACCGACTGCAATCCCGGAAGCTCACCGACCTATAATATGCAAACCGTGTTGACCCTGGCGGCGTCGATGTACCGCCTCACTCCCGAACAGGCGCTGGCGGCGGGGACCTACGGCTCCGCGAAAGCGTTGGGCGCGGAAAAGGATTACGGCGGCCTGCTCCCCAAACAGCGGGCCGACTTCAACCTGCTCAAGACGAACGACTACCGCGATATATTCTATTACTTCGGCGAGAATTTTGTCGACTCCACCTATATCGCCGGCAAACTCATTAAAGGATCAAAAGACCCCGCCCTCTAGCGAGGGAGGCAACGGGCTGACCGTTATCCACTACCGTGAGTTACTGGGCGCAATCGGAGATAATTAAATCTGTCCCAAACCTTGTCCTGGCACAGATTGACACCGATAAAAGCAATCAACATAGTTGCAGAGGGACGGGTAATTATTTGGCAGAATCTTAAGGTGAAAAAGGTATAAAACACAGATTCTTCGCTTCGCTCAGAATGACAAACCTGTTGCCCTTCCACAGGCTCAAAGTTTTGTGGTTATGCCGTGGCGGGTTATTTTTTGTGTTCGGAACCGAGGGGGCGGAACTGGCAGATCAGGAGTGGCAGTAAAAACAAATCTCCCAACAGGGCGGTAATCATCGCCAGCCCGGTGAGCAAACCGAAATAAATCGTCGGAATGAAATTCGACAGGGTCAGGATGGAAAACCCGACGGTGATGGTGATGGACGTGTAGTAAATGGCGCGGCCGATACTGCCGTGACAGCGGATCACGCTGTTCCGGTAGTTGGCTTCCTGGGCGAATTCGCTCTGGTAGCGATGGATGTAATGGATGGTGTCGTCGACTGCGATCCCGATGGTGATGGCGGCGATGGTGATGGTCATCATATCCAACGGAATATCCATCCATCCCATGAATCCCAGGATGAAGATTGCAGAAAATATATTGGGGATGACCGCCAGCACCGCCAGGTATACCCGCCGGAACAAAATCACGAACATAATCAATATTGCCACGAATACCAGACCCAGCGTCTCAATCTGCGAGGTGTACAAACTCTGGAGCATGTTGTTGAACATCACCGCCATGCCGGTGATGCGGATGCGCTCTTCGGCAATGCCCAAGTTATCGACCAGGTGCCGCTTGATTTTTTCAATCAATTCGCCGCGGTTGAGGCGCGGGTCGGTCTCCTCAATGCGCAGGGTGATGCGCACCTCGTTGGCATCCTTGGACAAATACGGGTCGAGAAAACTCTTTCGCGCGTTTTCCGGAAGCACCTTGCGGTAAACAGCGAGGTCGTAATCCTCTGGAATCTCATCCCCGTTCAGAAAGCGAACGATCTTGAGTGTGGTACCCATGGAGAGAACCTTGCCGATCTCCGGCAGGCTTTCCAGATAGTCGTGGATCTTTTCCACCTCCAGCAATTTGTTGGGATGGAACCAATAATTTTCATCGAGTTGGTCGTCATGCTCGGCGAACGGGTCGTCGATCTCGAACTCGTCCTTTTCCTTTTTCAGCATCTTGATGTAATCGTAGAAATTCTGATCGGCGTCGATGAGAATCTCCATCGGTGTGGTGCCACCCAGCTGGGTGTCGATGACGCTCATGCCGCGATAGATTTCCGTGGTGTCCTTGAAGTAATCGATGAAACGGTTGTCGACTCCCAATTTGGTCAATCCGAAGCCAGCCACCACCATCAGCACGGCGAACAGAGCGAGGATTTTGTTTTTGTGGTGGAGCGCAATGAGGGCGATGCCGGTGGTCATCCGCTTGGTGGTATCGTGGGCGGAGACGGAGGGCTTCGGCGGAAGCATCTTCAAAAATGACGGGAATAATATGAAAGAGATCACAAACGCCAGGGAAATACCGAGTGTCATGATCCATCCAAAATCGATTACCGGGCGAATGTCACTGACCACCAGCGAGCAGAAGGCCACGATGGTGGTGATTGTCGTGAAGAAGCAGGGCTGGAACATGAGACGCACGGTTTCGCTCACCAGATCGGCCTGCTTGGCGTCGGGATTTTCCGCGTACAACTCGCCGTAGCGGACGATCAGGTGAATGGTCAGCGAAATGGAGATGATGATTAAGATGGAAACAAAGTTGGATGAAATGACCGTCACTCGCCAATCCAGCCAACCGAGCGCACCAACCATCACCCACACCGTGATGATGCAAGTCAGCATGGGGAGCAAGACCCAGCGCTTGCTTCTGAAAAACAACCACATGACCACAATCATCAGACCCGTCACCGCGATGCCGAAAACTGAAAGATCGTTTTCGATGAAAGCGATCATATCGGTGGCGATCATCGGCACGCCGCCCAGGAAGATGTCGGCGCGGTTGCGGTATTTATCGAGAATGTCACGCACCTGCTGAACCTCCAAGGCCTGCCGGTCCAACACTTCTGCCAGGTATTGCTTGAACTGGAAGGAAACTTTTTTCAGCCTGGCCGCTTCCTCTTTCGTTAATTTCGAATCCCATTTTTTCTCGCGCAAGTCGTTGCGCGTTTCGAGCAGGTCGAAATATTTATCATCGCGTTTGTACAGGGCGAGGAGGGCGGTGGTTTTGCCATCGGTGCTGGCGAGGAGCTTGCTGTAGATCGGACTTTCGGAGAATTCGCGGGCGGCCAGCTTCTTGTCGATGCCTTCGGTTTTGAGCGTCCGAACGTTGGAACTCAATTCGGAAAGCGTGATGCGCGGACTGTTGAACAGCGGCACGTCGAGGATACTGATCACCTTCTCGATACGGCCCACTTTCAGCAGATCGTCTTTCAAGCTTTGCAGGCCAGCGAGGGATTCGTCGGACAGCAGGTCCGTCTTCGGCGTCCAGGTGATGACGAGGAAATCGTCCGTGCCGTACGCCTTGCTGACCGAGCGGTAATACCGCAGGTCCTCGTCGTTTTCCAGCACGAGCGAATCGGACGAGGCATCCAGCTTGAAATTGGTGGCGGTGAACCCGAACCCCAGCATGATGAGGGCGAGCACCCCCAGCCAGAGCTTCGGCTTTTCCAGCACCCATTGGTTGTACAGACGAATTAAAGAGGAACCCATGCCGTCTTATCGAAAATTCAAATAGGAGATTATTATTCAGTCACTTGGAGGTATACGATTATACCTATCCATGATAAGCGATAAATTCGAAAAGTGGATATTTTCATTGCCCACTTTTTACGATAAAAAAACCAACGGTTTTCTTTCTGAGTTTTTCTTATATAATGGGGAAAGTCTCAAGCGTTTCCTTCGCAATCACTTCATCACTTCAAGCAAGCCGGCGTAGCTCAGTTGGTAGAGCAACTGATTTGTAATCAGTAGGTCGGGGGTTCAATTCCTCTCGCCGGCTCCATTTTTTTCTGCAATTCCTTAAATTTCCGCTTAGAATGTATAAACATCGGCATGCCTAAAATCCCGGTCTTGGGAACATACTAAGGACCTTGCCAACCAGAATCAATTCAAACTCTCTAGACCAGGAGGTCTCGGATTATGGGTGTTACAGAATTTTTAACTACGAATGAATTTTCCATTCCACTAATGCAGGTGGTTTCTTATATGTTTTTCAGCACGTTTTGTTTCTTTTTAAGAAAATACAAACTGGGATTAATGATCAGCTTTGCTTATGTTTTCAATTGGGGGTTCCTGCACGGCAGTGCCAACTTCGTAGATATGATGGGTAAGCCGACCGTAGGGTTATTTATTTATCTGGCTTCCGGCCTTATGATGTCTCTTTTGGTTGTCTATGGTTTTTTTCGCGAGGAATAACCGATCTAGAGCATTAACCCGCTGTTCCAGGCCCAGGCCACATTCGGCATAGGGGTAATATCTACCTATGAAACAATGAATTATGAGAATCCGATAATAGGCCTGGCTCTCTAAATAACCGGAAGCCATTAAAGTACTTTTGGTTACGGCTTTTGTATCCCTTGACAAGCACGCCTATACTTTTACACTGAAAGTATATTACGGATTATTTGGAGAAGCGAATATGTCATCTGTATCGGAAACAGAAAAGAATGTGGATTCCGATTTTTTGGATGAAGGCTCAGAGGAGTGGATCCCCCGGTTATGGGCCTTCCTTCGGAAAAACCTGAATGACATTATCCTTTTCACTATTTTAATCAGCCTGACTATTATCGACTTTTTCATCGAAGCCAAACTGGACTCCCTCAACTTTTTCTATTTTGTGATATTTATCACAGGCTATTCCCTGGGGAAAAGATTTGCTGTTCTATCGGCCTTTCTTACCATCCTCATTGTGTGGGCATTTATTCTTTCCGACAAAACCCCCTACTTAGTTCACTATACGAACGACATGTTGAATTTACATGTGACCCTGTGGGGTGGTTTTTTGGTACTGACAGGGTGGCTGGGAAGCGCCCTTGCCAAAAGCTTTAAAAAGAAAACTACCAAGCCATCCCACGCATAAAGGTTGTTAGTTGCTTGTCAGCTCAAACCGCAACCATTTCTTCCATCTATAATCGATTTGCACCAAGGGCCTTATAGTTACCAACTCTCCATTTTAATTTTTATTTGCTTTTAGGTTTTTGAAAAGAATTTTACCGATTCTTAGAGAAAGCGGGACTTAACAAACTGGAAGATTTTTTATGGAGAGGTGAAAGTTAAACAAACCATAGAAGGTACTCTCTCCCAAATTTCCGCATCCACTATAACTTCAGAATTGACTCGCTCCATGGCCCCAATGAGTGTGGAAGAGTCAGTAAATATAAAATAGAAAAAACGATCCCTGAAGCTGGTTCCGATAACCGTTTGATCAAAATCATAACCTCGGCCCTTGTTTGAACGGTGGCCGACCCACTGAATTTAGTCGGCCACTGCTCGGTGTTTTGATACATCATGAGTTTTCGGCAAAACAACCGCTATGTCAGCGGCGTTTGATAATGCCGCAGGCGTCCCGCGAGCCTCCCGCGCACCCTTTACTCAACTCTCCTTCTTGATCACAATATTGATCCTCGTTCGTATGGATGATGAAAGAGGCGCCGTCTTTATCAAAGATACTGAGACGACCGTCCGAAAGGGTCACACGGTTGGTGGTGGTTTGCATGACCCCAACACCATTTTCAACTTCCAGATTGACCAGGTCTCCCATGTGATAGGGATGGTTGAAATGAGGTGCGTCAGGTTTTGTATTGCTGTTGGGACCGGGATCGTGATGGCCCTTGGCGGCTCCACAAGGTTGGCACGCGGCGGTTTCATGAATATGAACCGCATGTTTGCCATCCTTTAATCCTTTGACAATCAAAGAGACATCCACTTGCTTGACTCCCTCGGCCGATTCCCGTTCGATCAGTACCCCCGTGCCGGAAATATTTTTGTCCTTACAACCCACGATCTCCGCTTCGGCAATCAAGTCTGCGGCATTCGCCGGAAATGGGTTTACACCGATCAGAAACAACAACCCCAAAATTGCCGTTACCGAAATTCTCGTTAAATGTGCCATATCAACCCCCTTGTTAAGTTTTAAAGAATTACATCCTTACCTTTAAACTTAATTCACCTGACTTTAGTGGAGAGGAAGGGTAAAGAAAAAAGTGGACCCCTCTCCCAATTGACTCTCGACTCCCACTTTGCCTCCATGAAGATGAATAATCTTTTGGGTTATTGCCAATCCCAATCCAGTAGATTTTTCCCCTCCGGTTGGTTTTGCGCTGAGAGTTTGAAATTCTTTGAATAATAACTTTTGGTCCTCTTCAGATATTCCGGGACCTTCATCACAAACTGAAAACTTGATATTTTCCCTCTGATTTTCAGTAGCAATAACAATCTTTGTTCTTAAAGGAGAGAACTTAATCGCATTCCCAATAAAATTACCAATCACTTGTATGATCGCATCTTGATCAAATGCCATGGGCGGCAGATCTCCCAGTTTAAGATCAAGGCTCATTTCCTTTTTATCGGCCTGCAGTTGACTCAGTTCCACCTGTTGACTGACTAATAAATTAAGATCCTGAACCTTCTTGCTTAACTCAATCTTCCCACTTTCAATTTTTGAAATATCCAAAAGATTCTCTAACAGGGACCGCATAAAGTTACTGGCATTAAAGATTTTCTGTGAGAGTTCCTTTTGTTTTGGATTGACCGGTCCTGCCGATTCATCCTTCAATATTTCACTAAAGGATCGAATCAAGTAAAGTGGATTCCTCAAGTCATGAGAGGCAATTCCTAAAAATTTATTTTTAAGCTCATTGAGTTCTTTCAGTTGCTTATTGTTCTCAAGAATTTGTTCCCCTCTTTTATGAGATACAATAGCATCTCCGATCAAACCGCCGATGGAAAGCAGAATCTCCTGACTTCGCACATACCAGGGAGGGTTGGCATCGGTGTATAGAAAAAGCACACCAATCATTTTCCCCTGACTTTTTAAGGGCACGATGTAATGCCCATGATCTGTCATATCTTCAAAAATATTTTCATGGCGCTTGTCAGAAAAACAACTGTCGCTGATTATCATTTCCCCCGACACGGCGGCCCTACCGCACAAGCAATTTCCGTACGGAATTTCTTTTTCCGCGTCGAGAAACTCATCTGTGAATTTCCCGATAGTACTGAAGAGATTTAGGGTCTTCTTTTCCTCATCCGCAAGAAAAATACCAGCCTTATATTCAACTTCCAATTCCTTGAACTGGGTAAGGACCTTGAGGGTGCTTTCCAGCATTTCCCTTAGATCCTGCGTGTTATGAAGAGCTTTGGCCACTTCGTGAAGAACCTTATATTCTTCAGTTCTTTGCCGAATTTCTTCTTCTGCAGAGTCGATTTTATTTAAACTTTTAGAAATCTCCGAATTAGTCTCCATATTATGTGACCTCAGATTTTATTTTTTTGTTAATACTCTATTTCCCAATTTTATCGCTCTACTCGGAGGAAATGATCTTCCCGTTGAATTCACAAACTTAAAGGAATCATCATTTCCTTATCACCACAACTAGAACACCCTTAAGTGAACCAGAAATGATGATCCCAAAAAGTTAATGCTAAAGCCCAGACCCATTTACCACAGGCCAATATATTACGACTGTCGCTCCTTCACCTTGAACCGAATTGAATTCAATTCTGCCACCGTATTTTTTGACTAATTGATAGGCGGCCGTCAAACCCAACCCAGTCCCTTCTCCCTGGTCTTTGGTCGTGAAAAAGGGGTCAAATACTTTTGCAATATATTCTTTTGGCACGCCTTCTCCTGTATCTTGAATGGTCACAACAATTTCCTTATCAACGTTGGTTGAACAAATTTCAATACCGCCACTTCCATTCATTGCCTGAATCGAATTAGCGAAAATATTAAAAAATATTTGTTGGATTTCGTCGGACCTTGCCTTCAAAAATAGAAGGGGTGAATAATTTTTATTGATGGTTATATTTTTAGATTCATGCGTCAACAGGGCTATTTCCAAAGCCGCATCCAATCGCTCATTGATATTTACAGTCATGTATCCATCGGTCGGATTTGATTGGATGTAGCTATTCAAGTTTTCTAAAATTGCCGCTAATTGTTTTGCCCTCTCTCCAATCCCCTTGGCAATATAATCAATTTCCGATTTTTCTTTTTTCTCAAGGATCATTTCGGAAAAACCAATAATGGTATACAGCGGATTATTTAACTCATGCGCCAAACCGGCCGCCAAGGTCCCGAGACCTGACATTTTTTCCGCCTGAACCATTTGATCGTTGATAGCAATGTCTTTTGTAATCTCCCGAAACAGCACAACCGACAAGGGATTTGATTTCTGGGAGTCGAGCACTTCGAATATCTCATAAAAATATATTTTTTCATTCAAAGTTATTTTTGGCCGATTCTGGTATGGACCAAACGAGTTTTTAGGCATCAATGGATCGCTGAGAAGTTCTTTGGCCTTATTATTCTCAGGACTCATTCTTGTTGGACTTCCCGAATTCCCATTCGAGAAATCTTTTAGCTTCTGTATCAAGTCTTCCCAATCACTTTCTACCTGAAGCCCCGCTTCCTGAATATTTTTTCCCTGCACTTGGCTCAATGAAATACCAAACATTTTCTCAAGAGCTGAATTGATATATTCAACCTGAAAGGCACTGTTCAAGGCCATTAAAGGATCAGGAAGTGCCCATAGGATTTGTGGCGCTCGCTGGTTTAGCATGGTTTCTGATCTCAGGATTGATTAAATTTCTTAAAATAACTTAATTCGTTTTTCTATAACTTTTCCAGGTGATTCCGAGTGCTTGGGAGCTAATCGTAAATGATTCAGATAAGCTCCCAAACAACCCGGCCTCAATAATCAATTTCTTTTCCAGCCGCTACTAATCTTTCGACTGTAGCCACCAGCTTTTCTTTTTCTACTGGCTTGACCAGATATTCTTTGACTCCTTCATTCAACAAATTCACGGCCATCTGGGTATCCGGAAATCCGGTGACCACAACAATTGGAATCCCCGGAGCTTCCTGCCTGATATATTGGATACATTCAATTCCATTGACCTTTGGCATCCGTATATCGCATAAAATGACACCCACATTGGTCAAGTTGTCTTCAGACTTAAGCAAACCTATTCCTTCTTGGCCATTTTCAGCCTCGATCACTTGGTAATTCTGTTCACTCAAGTGGAACTTCAGAACATCTCTTACATCACTTTCGTCATCGATTATCAGAATTTTTCCTTTAGGCATTTTATTTCTCCTCAGTGGTAGATGGTTTGTTCGTAAAATATTGGACCGTGCTATTGAATACTTTCAGCGGATTGTTTCTTTAAAAAACAAATGCACTGTCATCGGAAACAATTTTAAGAAAAATGCAGCCCATATAAAATCACTCAAACCTCTAAACATTCGAGGTGAAAGCTCTATAAATTTTGTAGTATTTTTGCTACAGGCAAGAAGGGGGGGAAAGTAGGAGAGAGAGGGGATAAATGGTGGGAAATTTTGTATTTTTATCAGCCTTACTTTATCAACGAATTTTCGATCGCATAGCGAATCAGGTCTGAGTTGTTTTTCATCTCCATTTTTTCAAGAATACGCGACCTGTACGTACTGACGGTGTTGATGCTGAGATGGAGTTCTTCCGCGATTGCTTTTAGTCTTTTGCCAGACGCAATGAAGTGGAATACCTGGAATTCACGGTCAGTGAGGTTTTCGTGGAGAGGTCCTTCGGAGTCTTTGTTAAGTTCTGAAACCAATTTGTCCGCAAGATTGGGAGAAATATACTTGTGGCCGTTGACAACTCTTCTAATTGCTTCAACCAGTTGTTGAGTCACATTGGATTTGCCTAAATACCCGGACGCCCCTGCTTTAAGAAACCTGACCCCATAATGATCTTCCGGAAACATGCTTAAAATAATGACAGGCAATTTAGGATTCATGGCTTTCAGCTCAATCAATGTGTCCAAGCCATTTCTATCGGGCATATCATAATCCATTATCACAACATCAACGTCCAGTTCCTGAATTTTCTTCAGCACCTCATTTCCATTTTCAGCTTCACCCACAACGTTCATATCTGAGACTTCAGAAATAATAGTCCTGATTCCCTGACGAACAATATCATGGTCATCCGCTATTAAAACTTTAATGGAATTTGTTTTTTTAGATTTCATTTGCTGGCAATTGGAATCCGGATTTCGACAGTGGTCCCTTTTCCGGCTGTTCCAGAAAATTGCACCTCACCGCCCCATGATCGGACTCGCTCTCGAATTCCAATGAGACCAATAGAGTTGGACTCTTCAATTTTGCCTTTCTGAATCCCTATTCCATTATCCTGGATTTTCATCACTAATTGACCGCTTTCATGAAGTGTCTCAATATTGACTTGGTTGGCTTCAGAGTGCCGCACCACATTGGTAACCGATTCCTGAAATATGCGAAACAACGTGATCTCCAACTCTTTATCCAACTTAATATGCCTCTGAAGACAATTAAGATTAAATTGGATCCCGTATCTTTTTTCATATTCCTCCGCCTGCCAGGCAATGGCTTCACACAAACCAAACGCATCCAGTATAGGCGGGCGCAATTCCATTGCAATTCCCTGAACAGACTTAATGGTGTCGTCGATTAGGCCCACGATTGAGTGAGCGCGTTTCCGCAAACCCGAATTATCCTGTGGGAGTTTTTTATCCAACTGCAATAAATCCATCTTCATCGCAGTTAACAATTGCCCTAATTCATCATGGACTTTCCTTGCAATGTTACCTTTTTCTTCTTCTCTTATTTTCTCAGTCTTTATGCTTAATTGGCGTAACTCTTCTTGAGTTTTTTCGTGGTTTTCAACTTCACCCAGAAGTCGTGCATTGGCATTCGTCAATTCACGGGTACGTTGTTTCACCAGGCTCACAAGGTGATTCCGATATTTTTCCAACTCATCATCCACCTGCTTTTTTTCTATAGCATTGGCAATCAAACCGCCAATGGAAAGCAATACCTCCTGACTATGTTGATACCAGTCGGGGTTGGTGTTGGTGTAGAGAAACATCACTCCCATCAGCTTATCGCTGGTTTTCAGGGGGATGATATAGTGCCCATGAGCGGTCATATCGGAATATACCCTTTCATGGCGGGAGTCGGCAAAACAGCTTTCACTCATAAGCATTTGACCAGACTCTGCTACACGACCACACAAGCAATCCCCAAATGGAACTTCCCTTTCTTTTTCAAGAAATTCTTTTGAAAACTCGCCAAATGTTGTGAATAACCGTAATTTTTTACTACTTTCATCTACCAAAAATATACCGGCTTTATTTTCCACCTTGAGTTCTTCAAATCCTGTGATGGCTCGCAGTGCATTTTGCAACATACTTTTTAATTCCCCAGAGCCTTGTAAAATCTGGGCAACCTTGTGAAGTATGCGATATTCCTCCGTTATGTTATTTGCAGAGTTTTCTATTGATGGATTTTTGGGAATTGAAGCCATAATCAAAGGGATTTATTGAAGGTTCGCCGGCAAATTTGAACCCTATGGAAATCATATTGGGGGGCTACTATTCTTGTATAGCCCATTGATATTCGTCGGCCAATTTTATATCAATTTATTTTGGATTTGGGGTATTTTTGAGATTCAGGGTGTTTCGTTTTGGTTAAACCTACTTTGTCAAAAAGGAAACCTATAGCCAGACAGACCCCTCCCGTCGGCCTCATTTTTTCACTTCACCACAGAGAACCGAACCGGTCCTCTCGTGCCTGGCAACATTAGCTGGATCAAATACACAAAACCCATTCCCAACCGGACCGGGGATGGGTTTTGTATTGGGTCAGACTTCAGGAGCAGGCAAAGCTCTGGCTCCACCCTGAAAATAAGGGTATTTTTGCTACTCATAAAAAAGAAACTCGCTGTAAATGAAAATGTATTGATAACTCACAAGATTTATTGTAACGTGAGATATATACCGATTTAACCCCACGAGGAGGAACTCTGTGCGAATTTCCACAACCCGTATTGCAACCATTCTGCTATTGACTCTGTTCGCCTTTATAAATATTAATTGTGGCGGCGGAAAGACGATTGACCCCAATGCTCCCCGTGAGCTCAAGGAATTCACAGCCGAGGGGGCATCCAGCACAAAAGAAACGGGTGATGATCCCGGAACAATCACAGTAGAAGCCAAATGTACTGAAGATTATCCCGTTCTTTTCCAGTGTAAAAAATGGTGGGCGGAAACGGGTACAGCGGGAGATAATCCCTTTAAATTGAAAGGACCGGATGGTGCCGTTCAAAGCAAGACTGAAAATTCCTGCGTCTGTAAGGGGCGGCATGCCAAAAAATCCAAGGATTTTTTCGGCATCTCCAACCATCACATCAAGTGCGGGGTAACCGCCGTCTGCGCGACCAAATAGTTTCAATAGCTCTATCGTTTCACCTCCCCACCCGCCCCTCTTCTGCTGAAGGGCCGGTGGGGATTTTTTTGGCCCCTCTCCAAATTCATTCTGGAATACCCAACCCTTCGTTAGCGCCCTCTCCTTTCGGTTGGAAAACAATTGCTAAAAGATGATTTTTCCGTAAAAATAAAGTATCGATTTGCCAGTAACTCAGGGAAAGTTATCTTGGGAGGAAAGGGCCTTTGAAAGCAGTGATTAATTCGTTCGACCTGGCTGAAGGTCGTAAAATAGCCGGGAAATATGAGGTTCTGTCTCTGCTGGGCGCTGGCTGGGAGGGCGAAGTTTACAAGATCCGCGAAATTCGCACGGGCATCGAGCGGGCGGCCAAGCTGTTTTTTCCGCAGAGAAACCTCGGCAACAAAACGGCCAAAATCTATGCGCAGAAACTGCATAAGCTCCGCCAGGTTCCGATTCTGATTCAGTATCACACCGAGGAAATTCTACTGGTCCGGAAAATCCCGATCACTGTTTTGATTTCGGAATATGTGGAAGGGGATTTGTTATCGGAATTTTTAAAAAAGTTTCCGGGACAACGACTCCACCCCTATCAGGCACTCCACCTGCTCTACGCGCTGACCTGCGGGATTGAGGAAATCCACCTGCTGAGCGAGACCCACGGTGATCTGCATACCGACAATATTATCGTCAACCGGTTCGGACTGGAATTCGAGATCAAGCTGTTGGACCTGTTCAACGGTCCCATCGCGAAAAAGGAAACGCGGCAACAGGATATTTGCGAATTGATCCGGATATTTTACGACACACTGGGGGGCGCCAAACGATATTCCAAAATGCCCGCCACAGTGAAGGAAATCTGTTGCGGACTCAAAAAGTCCCTCATCCTGGACCGTTTTCGAACCATCTCCCATTTGCGGGAGCATCTGGAAAGCCTGGACTGGTCCTCCGATACTTATTGACACCCCTCTGCATGCTCACAACATCAAGAACAAGATTATTAAAATCAGCGTCATAACCAGAGTAGCCCAAATGTGATGCCCATCCAAGCTGTTGAATTCATGATGTAAAATATCATAAATGGTCATAGCAACATCCCATCCTTCCTTATGTCAGCTATTTGATTCCACTTCATTTACAAAGACCTGATTCAGCGGTGTTTTATTCCCTGTTTCGCCGGGCACTTAGAAATCTACTCAGATCGAAATCAAGAGCCGCTGGCCCCATCTTTATTCAGTGGCCAGGTAGACACTTCACTCCTCTCTACAATCGCCAATATTGACAAAAAGGATCTTTCCTTTTAATTTAGTCACTTATATAATCTTTTGGTGAAGAATTAAGGCTTAAATAAACAGACCACATTCCCCTGTTCCACAATATTTTCTTTACCCATGATCCACAACTCAAGAAACCAACACGCCCCCATTTTAATTACGGTTGAATTAAACTAATGCTGTTTAATTCATATCCTTTCATTATTTTTTTTCTGCCCATCACTTTATTCGTGTTTTTTAGGATAGGCGCCTGGGGCCACCATCGCATTGCCATTTCCTGGCTGGTCGCCACTTCCCTGTTCTTTTATGGGTGGTGGAACCCGGCCTACCTAGGGCTTTTAATCGGGTCGGTTCTGTTTAATTACGGCATTGGTATTGGCCTCGCCACGGGTTCTTCCGCCCCTTCTTTTGGGAAAAAAGGATTACTGGCGGCAGGCATCGCGAGCAATTTGGCCGCAATAGGATATTTCAAGTACTCCAACTTTTTTGTCAACGCGGTGAACCAGGGACTCAATACGGATTTACAGCTTGCCCCCATTATTCTACCCTTAGCTATTTCGTTTTTTACGTTCCAGCAGATTGCTTATCTTGTGGACGTCTACCGGGGAGAAACCCGTGAGCATAATTTTCTTCACTATTGCCTGTTCGTCACTTTTTTTCCTCAGTTGATCGCAGGGCCTATCGTTCACCACAAAGAAATGCTTCACCAGTTCGGCAAAGATTCCCTGTACACATTCAAGCATGAAAACTTTTCGGTAGGCATCACTATTTTCTTCATCGGTCTGTTCAAGAAAGTGATGATCGCCGATAATGTAGCGCAATTTTCCACGCCGGTGTTCAATGCCGCCGCCAGCGGAGCCGCCATCACTTTTTTTGAAGGCTGGGGTGGGGCTCTAGCTTATACCTTACAGTTGTATTTCGATTTTTCGGGTTACTCTGATATGGCTATCGGTTTGGGCCGGATGTTCGGAGTACGCCTGCCGCTCAACTTTAATTCGCCGTATAAGGCCACCAGCATTATTGACTTCTGGCGACGTTGGCATATGACGCTTTCCCGGTTCATGCTGGATTATTTGTACATCCCGCTGGGTGGCAACCAGACAGGTCCGGCGCGCCAATACGCCAATCTGCTCATCACCATGTTGCTGGGTGGGCTGTGGCACGGCGCGGGATGGACATTTGTGATCTGGGGTGGACTGCATGGCATTTACCTTTTTATCAACCACGCGTGGCGATCCGTTCAGCAATCCCTTGGGTGGAGATTTCAGGCAAAGACGTATTTCTATGGCGCGCGCCTGTTGACCTTCTTCTCGGTGGTCGCCGCGTGGGTAATTTTCCGGGCAGACAATCTGGATGCCGCAATCAGAGTGTATGAAGGAATGATAGGACTGAACGGTTTCCCTATCAATAAAGAATGGATGGCCAAAATGCATCGCCTCGGTCCGTATCTACAAGAGTGGAGCGTGGAGTCTGGAATCTTAGTTATCCACATCAAACGTGCTCTCCTGTATTGGGCTCTTCCCCTGTTACTGGCATGCTGGGTTTTGCCCAATACGCAACAAATTATGCGTAAGTTTGAACCAGCTATCAACTTCCTTGATGATCCCAAGGATAGCTCTATCATCCAGTGGACGCCCAACCGCCGTTGGTCTCTCACGGTTTTGGTCATTGCTATTCTGTGCCTGTTCAACATGACCGGGATTAGCGAATTCCTATACTTCCAATTTTGATCCATGTCTCATAAATCTTACAATCGAATTCTGCTTATTCCACTGGGAAGTCTGTTCACAGTTTTTATTGCCCTGGCCCTGTGGGTACAACCTATTGAAGGCGACCTGACCCGGGTGGGCGGTTTTACTGAAAACGATTTTGGATGGTACGAGCCGCAACAGCAGTTTTCTTCTGCGCTCTTCAAATTGACAGGAAAGCGGAAATACGACCGGTATTACGACGTCGTGGTTCTGGGTGATTCGTTTTCCAACGCAAGCCCACGGGCTCAATGGCAGAATTACTTTGTCCATGCAACGGGATTGAGCCTGATCACGTACAAAATCGACGACATAGATATTGAATCGTTCGTCTCCAGCCCCGCCTACCAGGACCACCCTCCCCGGATCGTAATTTACGAATCCGTTGAACGTTCCTTTGTTGGCCGGGGTAGCTCCTGGAATAAAGGAGATTGCCGAACAGCCCCTACTCCAGCCTTCAAGGGAGCACCCTTAAAAATTCGTCCCGGCAATCAGGATTTATCTTCTCATACCAGAAACACCCGGACCGGACCGCTTCATCCGAATCTGTCATCCAGTGTTCACTATCTGAAACGGCTTATCAAAAAAACCTTTAACAAAAAATCGAACCGAGCCATTAAAATTGATTTAAACCGGAATGACCTGTTTTCAAATCGGGAAAACCATCACATTCTGGTCTATCGAAATGATTTTAAAAGATATCAGGTTTCCAAAGAGAATTTGAACCGGGCGATCTGCGGTTTATCTTATATTCAAAATACTTTCCAAAAAAACGGAAAAACCTTTTTTGTGGGATTGATAGCGCCGGATAAACTGACGGCGTATATGGAAGTTTACAAAAATTTTGATCGCCCCAAAATCCAGTGGCTGACGGAAATCGCCAAACACCCGGAATTGAACGTACCCAGACTGGATGTAGCGTTGCAAAAAGAAATTGCTCGGGGAGTACGGGACGCTTATCTGCCCAACAATTCTCACTGGGGATCCAATGGACATCAGATCGTAGCGCACACTCTGATCAAATACCTAACACAAGCAAACGTACTATCCGCCCAACCCTGATCGTCCGGTAAACCTGAAAAATAACGACGGGTTCACATTGATCAATCTACCGAATCTGCAGACCGCTTGACTCTTATGGGAATCGGGCCAAGGCTCATATCTCTTTGGTTATCAAGTATTTGTTGTTATAATGGCCTTTGGTTTCGATGCTTAACGCTGACCCTGCTCCAGATTTTACGTAAGTTTGCATATCATTAGGCCGCCGGAATCAATGGGTTTCCCGCTGACCGCTAAATAAAAAGGAAATACTCTTGAATTTTCCATCCCATGGGTTTCAGTTTAGGCCGAGGCGCATCGCTCTTTTTGCATTTGACACTATTCTGGGATGTCTCTCTCTTTATCTTGCCTACTGGTTGAGATACGAAGGTTCTCTTCCACCGGAAACCCTGTTAAATTATTTCGGCCTGATTCCATTGGTCCTTGCCTCCCGTTCTATCGCCTATTTTTATTTTGGGTTCTATACGCGTTTCTGGAAATATTCCAGCTTGGAAGATTTGATCCAAATTCTCAAAGCAGTCGCTATCGGTAGCCTCCTGATTCTGTTTACCTCCTTTTTATATAACCGTTCATTTTTGATCCCTCGATCGGTCATTATCATCGACATGATCCTGCTCATCATGATGCTGGGTGGATCGCGATTGGTATGGAGAATGTACCGGGAACGGTTCACTCATCAGACCCACATGGATGAGGGCCACCGTTTGCCGGTCCTGATTCTGGGAGCGGGTGATACCGGGGCTAATTTACTGAGATATATTCAGAGATTTGCCCCCCAGTACAAAGTGTGCGGCTTCCTGGACGACGATCCGAAAAAACTGAACAACTCCTTATCCAGCGTCAAGGTTTTGGGCAACCGCCAGGACATTCCCAATCTGGCCGAAGGACTGGACATTAAAGAACTGTTGATCGCGGTCAACACCATTTCCACCGAAAGCCTGGGAGAGATCATCGATATCTGCACCCGATGCGGAGTCAAATATAAAATTGCCACCTCCATTACGGATCTGGGCACAAAAGAAGTTCATATCTCAAAAATCAAAAATATCGACATTCAGGATTTGCTGAGCAGGGATCAGGTGTCACTGGATCTGGCGTCCCTCCGGAGCTTAATGCAGGGCAAGCGGGTGCTGGTAACCGGCGCGGGGGGGTCGATCGGATCCGAATTGTGCCGTCAGATTCTGGAATACAACCCCAGCACCCTGGTGATGGTGGACCGGTGTGAAAATTATCTTTATGAATTGAGATCGGGGCTTCCCGCCGGTCGGCAGGACACGCACCTGCATTTTGTTTTCAGTTCCATCACCAACAAAGAGAAACTTGAAGGCATCTTTTCAAAGCATCAGCCGCAGTTGGTGTTTCACGCGGCGGCACACAAACACGTTCCCTTGATGGAAGACAACCCCGACGAAGCGGTGATCAACAACGTCATCGGCACCCGTATCGTCGCCGAAACTTCCGAAAAATATGCCGTGGAAAAATTTGTCCTGGTGTCCACCGACAAGGTGGTGAGACCTTCCAGTGTGATGGGCATGACCAAGCGGGTGGCGGAAAAATTTATTCAGCATATCGGGCGCAACAGCAAAACCCAATTTATGATCGTCCGTTTCGGCAACGTACTGGGAAGCAACGGCAGTGTTGTCCCATTGTTCAAAAAACAGATCAGCGAAGGGCGAACGGTCACCGTCACCCACCCGGACATGGAACGCTATTTCATGCTCATTCCCGAGGCGGCGCAACTCATTATGCAGGCCGCGGCCATCGGCGAGGGCGGCAACATCTTCCTTTTGGATATGGGAAAACCGGTTAAAATCGTCGACCTGGCGCGCAAGATGATTCAGTTGGCGGGATACATTCCAGGCCAGGATATTGAAATCAAATTCACCGGTATCCGGCCAGGAGAAAAACTTCAGGAGGAACTTATCAATCCCGACGAAACCGCAGTACCGACGTTCCATAAAAAAATCAACATCCTGAACACCAAAGCTCCCGAGGTTTTGGATTTTGAAATCAAACTGGACGCTCTTTACGGCATTGCAAAAAACGGCAACCATAACGATACTATTAAAACTCTCTGGACACTCGGGGCGGGAGATAAGCAGAATGCCGATACCCTGAATTCAAATTCCATAGACCTCAAAAATCCTTCGATTTCCTCTTAAGGCTTACCTAGAATGAAAGAAGTCATCAGGGGCGCTTCGACCTCCTTTTTCTTCCGAATGCTGGGCGCTATAGCTCAGTTTGGGCTGAGCCTCGTTATTGCCCGCATGTTTGGTGCCAATGGCATGGGTGCCTATGGTTTATCTTTAACAATATGCACGATTTCTTCAACCCTTGCTCGATGGGGTATGGATCAGGCCACTCTCAAGCATATGTCCATCGCCATCAGTGATGAAAACTGGGAATCTGCCAGAAATATTTTCTTTAAATCCTTTTTCTTTATATCCATTACAAGCTTTTTAATGAGCATCGCTTTATATTATTTATCCCCAGCGATCTCTGAACGGTTGTTTCATAATCCGGACTTAGCCCCTATATTGGAAATCATGTCCTTGAGCATTGTGCCTTTCAGTCTACTCAATTTTCTTACCGAGTGTTTGCGTGCCGCCAAGCGGATAGCCGAAGCCACCTTAACTCAAGCTGGCCTTCTCCCTCTCTTGACCCTGTTATTGGTTGCAATCGCTTATCGTCAGAATTACGGCCTCCAAGGGATTGTGTATTCATATGTCATGGCTTGCCTGGGGGTATTTGCATTTGGTTTTTGGAGATGGTACAAGGCTGTTCCATTAATTTGGCAACAACCAAGCCAGGCCCGCGGTGAGCATCCGAATCTACTGGTAACCGCAAGCCCCATGGCTTGGGTAGCGGTCGTGTCCTTGATATCAGGTTTTTCTGAAACTATTATATTGGGTATATTTGATACGGTTGAAGGGGTCGGCTTCTATTTGGCGGCCCTCCGCCTGGCCCTGCTGATGGCCATGGTTATGATAGCCTTTGAGAGCATACTGGCTCCCAAGTACGCATCTTTATATTCCAAAGGACGCCTTCACGAAATGGAGTATTTGGCGAGGAAAAGTATTATACTTATGGTTGTTGTCAATTCGCCTCTACTCATCGCATACATTTTTATACCCGACTATGTTCTTGCCCTGTTTGGCGATCAATTTATTGTTGCCGTCCCTGTCCTGCAGATCCTCATGCTGGGCTTTCTGGTGAATGTTCTTGCCAGTCCCCAGATCATTATGCTGATGATGTCCGGCCACGAAAAAAAGGCAAAGAAAATTGTTATCATATCAGCGATGATTAGCCTGGGCTCGGGGTTTTTGCTCATTCCCAGTCTGGGCATTATTGGAGCGGCCTGGGCCAAAGCGCTCGGGTTGCTGGCCACGACTGTTATGGCTCTATACACGGTACGAACCGTTTTAAAAATAAAAGTTCTTATATAATAAAATAAGATGCCTATTGCCACTATTCATATTGTGTTGTGTATCGTTTTGCAAACACTTCGCATCAACCGTAGATACGGGTTTGGATTTGACAGTGAGTGATGAGAGAGCTTCATATTTTCGTTATCTGACCCGCAGATCTTTGTTGGGGTGGACATACCGCGTTTACCTGCTATATCCTCGTTTAGCTTCCAGGCTGGAGGGGAAAGTTCTGGATTTTGGCTGTGGCATCGGAGACTTTCTTGCCTTTCGTGACAACACAATAGGGGTGGATATCAATGAGTTTAATGTGGATTACTGTGTATCCAAAGGTCTTCCAGCTCATTTAATTAAGAATAATAAAATCCCCTTCTCTGATGGTTATTTTTCCGGGGTGGTTCTGGATAATGTGATCGAGCATTTAAGTGAGAATGAAATTGGACCTGTCATGAATGAGGTTTTTAGGGTTTTGCGGCCTGGGGGGCAAATCATTGCGGGAGTTCCCGGGATCAAAGGTTATAGGTCAGACCCGGATCATAAAATATTTTACAACGAGGATGCATTGATCCAATTATTCACAAGCCGGGATTGCAAGACCATTGACATGATGCACATGCCAATCAAATGTAGCTGGCTAAGTAAGATTTTAAATTCTTACTGTGTATATGGAATATTTGAAGCACCCCTTCAACCTTGAATCTGTGGAATCCAGCGCACCTATGGAAACATTCATTTTAGATAATGACAACACAGAGGATCAGGTACGCGCATCAGTGAAGAAACGCATTTAAAACTCAATCCCATGGTCGAAACCGGTAGCAAGCTCATCCTTTAGGATATTATGAGGTCCTATAGCGCTCACGGAATTCACGACCTTCTTCCAATGAATTACGTCAACCTCACCTTGGACTGTTCCATTTCTTTTTGTGGGGAATATGGGTTACCATCCATTCCGGTCAGAGATAAAGTTTTGAGGAAATGACTTGAAGCCACAAATATCCCTATCCATCGTCAGCCATTTGCAGGCAAAACTTATCGGTTCTTTAATTGCCGATCTCACCCGCCTTTGCAGTAACGATAACATAGAAGTCCTTTTGACCCTTAATGTGCCGGAGGATATTCCCCCCACGCTCAACAATCCTCCTTTTCCATTAAGAGTACTGAATAATCCCCGCCCTTTGGGTTTTGCCGCCAACCACAACAAGGCTTTCGAGCAGGCCGAAGGTGATTTTTTCTGTGTCCTCAATCCGGATGTTCGTCTCAGCCGGGATCCTTTTCCAATCCTGTTGCCTTTTTTGGATGATCCCGGCATCGGGGTGATTGCGCCGCAGGTCGTTAATTCGGCGGGCGACCTGGAAGACAGCGCCAGATGTTTCCCCACACCTCTGGAAATAATCGGCAAAATGTTCGGGCGGGCTTCTGCAACGCCTGAACCCACTGCTGAAGAGGTATCGTTTCCGGATTGGGTGGCAGGAATGTTCATGTTATTCCCAAGAGAGGTATTTCGGGAAATGGGTGGGTTTGACTCACAATATTTTCTGTATTATGAAGATGTGGATTTATGCGCAAGACTGGCATTGAAAAGCTATCGTGTGGCCCTTTGCCAACAAGTCGCTGTGATTCATGATGCGCGGCGCTCGAGTCACAGTAGCTTCCGCTATTTGAAATGGCATCTGGCAAGTCTCCTTCGGTTTTTCCGATCGCCTGTCTACCAACAACTACGCAAGCAAAACCGAATCTCAAAATAAATGAAATCCAAACAAATTCATACACTACGAAAAGTTACGGAAAATAATCACCACATCTCAAAGGAATCTCTTTTACCTAAAATTTTATTGTGCGAACCTGCAGTCAGGAATCCCCATGAGTGGAACGAATAACTCAGTCCGTGTTCTGGTAACGGGAGCATCGGGATTTATTGGTCGGGCACTGTGTTCTCAACTTTCTGAGCAGGGCTGGCACGTACAGGCTTTGTTGAGGCAGTCGGCTGCCGGCCCTTGGCACGAGACGGTGATTGGAGACTTGGAAAACTTGGCACCCGGTGATCTCGCGGAGGGAATCGACACGGTCTTCCACCTCGCCGGGAAGGCGCATGCGCTGAGTGAAAACCGACAGGACACGAAGGAATATTCCCGGATCAATACCGAAGGCACGCGCCGTGTGCTGGAGGCGACCCAGGCTTCCGGCGTGCGCCGATTCGTGTTCTTCAGTAGCGTCAAAGCCATGCACGAAGGTGGCCCGGAGTGCCTGGATGAGTCCTCACTCTGCCACCCGGTCACTCCCTACGGAAAGAGCAAGCGGGAAGCCGAGCGGTTGGTGCTGGAAGGAAACTATGTTCCCGAACCGGTGGTCCTCCGCTTGAGCATGGTCTATGGCCCGTCCCCGAAAGGAAATTTGCCGCGCATGATCGAAGCTGTGGCAAAAGGGCATTTTCCCCCGATCCCCGAGTTTGGCAATAAGCGGTCCATGGTGCATGTCGAGGATGTCGTCCAGGCCGCTATCTTGGCCGCGAATAAGACTGAGGCCATCGGACAAACCTATCTTGTGACCGATGGGCAACCCTACTCCACCCGGGAACTGTATGTGTGGATATGCCAGGCATTGGGTAAGCCGGTTCCAGGTTGGCGGATTCCGGAAATGGCGTTTCGCGCACTGGCGAAAACCGGCGATGCCATCGGCGCCGTGCGGGGCCGGCGTTTCCTGTTCGACACCGACACTCTGGAAAAGCTGGCCGGCTCAGCCTGTTATTCCTCTCAAAAAATAGAAAACGATTTAGGGTTTTGTGCTAAACATCATCTACGGGACGCTTTGCCCGATATCATCAAGTCCTTGCAGGACGATTCTTCCCATAAATTGAACAACGTTCTATAGAGTTTTATCATGCCGCGCTGGATTAATTTCATCTTAGCTCTTTGGTTGCTATCTTTCTTATGGTTTCCTATTTTAGTGATCGCTCTGCTGGTAACGTGGACCTCTCCCGGCCCTGTCATTCACTGGTCCACTCGTGTCGGCAGGAACAACACGCAGTTTCAAATGCCAAAATTCCGGACGATGCGAACCGATGCTCCGGATGTTGCCACGCATCTATTGACCGACTCCGGTCGATTCATTACTCCGATAGGAAAAATTCTGCGAAAGACCAGTCTCGATGAACTGCCCCAGCTGTGGAGCATCCTGAAAGGCGACATGGTATTTGTCGGACCCCGCCCGGCTCTACACAACCAGGACGATTTGATCAAATTAAGAACTGAAGGCGGCGTACACCAGTTAGTCCCAGGTATCACCGGGTGGGCGCAAATCAACGGCCGGGATGAGTTATCCATTCCCGATAAAGTCGACCTTGAAGTGTATTATCTCAAGCACCGCTCCTTCGGGTTCGATCTCAAGATCCTCTGGAAAACACTTTTTTCGGTAGGAAAAGGGAAAGGGGTTGCCCATTGACTCCGAAACAGACATCCGTCACCCCGGCTTCCAGCCCCCTCTTGAAGGCCGCCAATGTCCTATTGACCTTCTGTTTTATTCTGTTCACGCTGGCTTATTGCTTTTCGATCAGCATCACCCAAGCCGCCGCCTACGCCGGAGTGGCCGCCTGGCTGGTGCAGACACATCTCACCCGTTCATGGAGCAAAACTAAACTTATTCTAATTTGGCCGATAGGATTGTTCTTTCTGGCGGGCGTGGTATCGGTGGTGACGGCGGTCGATCCCGCGCTCAGTTTTTCCGGTCTGAAAAAACTTTTCAAGGCGATTATTTTTTTCTGGGCGATGAATGCGCTGGCCTTGACGCGGCCCCTGGAATTTTTCGCTAATCTGGCGCAACGCTTAAAATTGTCAAAGCTTCGGAATTATTTTGAAGCCCGATCCCGGAAAAATGAACACCCACTCAATTTTCTGACCAACCTGATGATTGCGGTGGGCACCGTTTCGGCGGCGTACGGAATTGTTCAGGCATTCACCGATCCGCAAGGCCTCTGGAGCCGACTGGGTGTTCATGGTTCCTTAAGCAATATCATGACCTACTCCGTGATATTGATGATGATCGCCTGTCTGATTCTGGCTCGAATTCTGTTCGATCCCCGCGCCTCTAAAACATTTTTGATCGGAGCTTTGGTTTTTTTGAGTGGAGCCCTGACGCTGACCCTGATCCGCCAGGCCTGGCTCGGGTTGTTTATCGCCGCGGTCTTCCTGTTATTTGCCAGGAAAAAAGTGCTGGTGCTGGCCCCCCTGGTATTGGTCGGTTTGATTTTATGGATGGGTCCCCCCGCGTTGACCGATCGCATTAAAAGCATAGTCGATCCCCAGCAAGCCTCCAATAGCGAGCGCATTATGCTGTTGAAAGCCGGCTGGGATGTGTTCAAGGATTATCCGCTGACCGGATGCGGATTCAAGTGTCTGTTTGTGGTCGCCGACCATTACCCGGAACATCCGATACTGCAGGCCTACAAACACCTACACAACAACGTTGAGCAAATTGCTGTTGACACCGGAGTCATAGGCTTATGCGCCTGGATTTCCATTTGGGTAGTTTACTTTGTAAAATTGACCCGGCGCTCCAGGGAAATCCCGCCCGATGACAACGAACGCTGGGTGGTTTTTGGGTCAGCCGCCGCCGTCATCGCCTTCCTGGTGGCAGGCATGTTTGAAAACAATTTCTACGATTCAGAAACCATTATTCTCATGTATTTCATCATGGCCCTGCCGTTTACAGGCACCCCTCGGTCGCAACCCACCACTTCCGAGTCTTCCCGGTCCTAATAAATTTTTTATTGTTTTAAAAACTCGTCGAGGAAGGCGAAGAAACGTTCGATTTCGTCTTCGGTGTTGTAGAAGTGCGGGGACAGGCGCACGAAATTATCGCGCACGGAAACGATGACGTTATGCTTTCTTAAAAAGGGGTCTAGTTTTTTGTAGTCCAGGTCTCCCGCGAAACAGACACTGCCGGAACGCTCGCCCGGCTCGGTGGAACTGATGACTTTGAACTTGCTGTGGCGCAGGTACTCAAGGATGCAGTCGCCTAGATGCAGGACGCGTTGTTCGATATGCTCAATCCCTTCTTCTTCCAGTAGCGCCAATGCCGCGCCGAAGGCATAAATACCGAGGGTGTTGAGCGAGCCTTCCTCAAAGCGGGTGGCGTCGGGCATCAAGGTAAAATCATAATTGCCGTAATCGGATGAATTGATGACACTGCCCCATCCCACCACATCGGGATGAATCTCATCCAGCACCCGCTTGGAAATGTAAAACCCGCCCAGTCCTTCGACACTCAGCATCCACTTGTGGCCATCGGCGGCGAGGAAGTCGATATTGAACTCTTTCACGTCCATAGGGATCACGCCGAGCGATTGAATGGCATCGACGCAGAAATAAATATTTTTCTCCTTACAGAATTCCCCGATGCGCTTGAGGTCGTTGCGGAAGCCGCTGTTGAACTCGACCGAACTGATGGACAGCACCCGCGTCCGGGAATTAACCTGGGCGGTGATCTGCTCGAACGGCACACGACCCCGCACGGCTTTCACGAATCGAACCTCCACGCCCCGGCGTTTCAGATTCATCCACGGATAAACGTTGGCGGGAAACTCGATGTCCGGGATCACCACGTTGTCGCCTTTTTTCCAATCGATACCGTTGGCGACGATGGAGAGTCCTTCTGACGTGTTCTTGACGAACGCCACCTCACTGGCATCGGCATTGATGAGTTTCGCGAAGCGGGCGCGGACGATCTCTATCTCCTTCAGCCATTCGCCGTAATGCGCCGTACCCTGCTCGCACGCTTCTGCGGCAAACGCGGTGATGGCCGCCTGCACCGGACGCGGTAGCGGCGCAACACGGGCGTGATCCATGAACAAGCGATGCTCCGTTACCGGAAACTCTTTGCGTATTTTTTCTATATCCATAATTATTTGATTGCGCTCGATCCTTTTACAATAGAACGAAAACCGTATTTGTCGCGGATGCGGTCGATGCCCTGATACAGTTTCTGCCACTGTTTGGAGCCTGGGTTCTCGAACAACTCCATCTGCGGTGCCGCGCCGGAAGTGAGCGACGTGAGCGCCACACCGATCAACCGCACGCGCATCCTCCGCGTGAACAGTTTACGAAACAAGCCGCCTACCGTATCAAAGATGACATGGTCTTCGCAAGTAGCTTCGTTCAGCGTGAGCGAGCGCGTCACCGTCTTGAAATCCGAGTCACGCAGTTTCAACGACACGCACCGGGCGCGGAGTCCTTCTTCGCGCAATTGCGATGCCGCCTTCTCCACCAACCAACTGAGTTTCGATTCCAGAAACGCCGGGTCGGTGGAGTCTTCTTCCAGTGTCGTTTCGCGGCTGATGGAGCGGGTGTCGTCGCGCTTCAACACCGGAGAATGACTGATGCCGCGCGCTTTTTCATAAAGCCGTGTTCCCCACTCGCCGTGCGCCTCTTCCAACAGTTCTAATGGAAGCGCCGCAAGATCGCGCACGGTATGAATACCCATACGCTTGAACTCCTCGACGCTTTTGGGTCCGATGCCCGGAATACGCCCGACCGGAAGCGGTGCCAGGAACGTTGCCTCGTACCCCGGCAGGATGCGCAGAAGTCCGTTGGGTTTCGACATACCGGAGGCGATCTTCGCCATCAACTTGTTGGTCGCCATGCCGATCGAAGCGTTGATGCCGACCTGACTTTTGATGGCGTCATGCATCCGCACTGCCGTATCGATTATCGGGCCGTGCATTCGTTCGCATCCGGTCATGTCGACGTATGCCTCGTCGAGGGACATCGGCTCCACCAACGGCGAATAGGTATTCATGATATCGAAGATCCGCGCTGAAAACTCACTGTAAAGCCCATGCGATCCGCGCAGAAAAATGGCATGCGGACACAACCGCTTGGCGCGGGAGATGGGCATTGCCGAATGGATGCCGTACTTGCGCACTTCGTAGGATGCCGCCGCGACCACGCCGCGTCCGTCGGGGTCGCCGCCTACGATCACCGGCTTGCCTTTGAGAGACGGATCGCGCACCTCCTCCACCGAAAC
>JAJDBJ010000074.1 GCA_029261395.1 Nitrospinaceae bacterium | reverse complement strand
CGTAAACTTAGCTCATCGTCTTCGTCTTAAGCTTCGTCTTCGTCCCTGTCTTTAACGACGAAGACTAGGACAAAGACGATGACTAAGAAGGACTCCTCGCCGCATTCGCGTCGTAGCTACTCCGGGAATCCGGCGTGGAATGGCTGTTCCTTACTCGACTGGTGTCCAATTCGGGATCTCTTCGGCAGTGCCGCGGCCCTGGCTGAATCGGAGAATCTGGTTTTCCGATTTCCATTCTAAAAAGCGGTCTAGCTTCGCCCTCAGTTCCGCGACCGCTTCGGGATTTCGTCTCGCCGTCTCTAGTTTCTCATATGGGTCGTTGGTGATCTCGAAGAGCTCGGCTGTCGTTTCTCCGGGCGCGTCCGAATCGGGCGCCGGGCACGTGACGACTAGTTTCCATTTCTTAGTGCTAACCGCGAGCTTCTCGGTCCGATCATCGTTCTGATCGAGATAGGTGAACCACGGACGATCGTCGAGCTTCGCCTTGCCTCGCATCGCGTCGAGAACGTCGATACCATCGAGCGGCTTAGCCGGTGTTTCGTCTACACCGATCAATCGCCGTATGGTCGGCAGCACGTCGATATAGCCCATTTTCTCGCGTATTCGCCTTCCTCCAACAATGTCGCCGTTCTTCCACATTGCGGCCGCTGCGACACGGATTCCACCTTCATAGACAGTGAGCTTGGATCCTTTCAGTTCCCCGTTGCTCGCTACTTGCCGCACCCCTCCATTGTCGCTGAAAAAGAGAATGAACGTATCGTCCAAATCGCCGCGTTTTTCCACGGTCTCCAGGATCTGGCCGATCGCCTGGTCCATCGAATCCACCATCGCGGCGTAGATTTTTTGCCTGCCTTCTCTCTGCGGATATTTTTTCAAATCGTCTTCCTTCGCCTGAAACGGCGAATGCGGCGCATTGAACGGGACGTACAGAAAATAGGGATCGTCGCTTGGAACGGACTCGATGAAATCCACCGCGGCCTTGCCGATCAAATCCGTCGAATAGCCCTCTTCCTCAAGCGGCTGGTCGTTTTTGTGCCAGTCCAGCACGCCGTCTCGCTCGTGAGTGAAATAGTCGATCGCCCCATTGTGGCAGCCCACGAAATAGGTGAACCCACGCTCGGTCGGTATCCACTTGATCCGTCGATGCCCCAGATGCCATTTTCCGACGATGCCTCGATGCTGGTACCCCGCCTTCGCGAAGACCTCGGCCAAGGTCTCCTCGTCCGTATCGAGCCCGAAATCGCGTTGTGGCGGCACCACTGCACGCATCAGTCCAAAACGAATCGGATACCGCCCCGTCATCAACCCCGCCCGCGTCGGAGAGCACATCGGGCAAGAGTAGAATTGCTCCAGCTGAACGCCCTCGCGAGCGAGACTATCGATATTCGGCGTCGCAATATCGCTACCATGAAAACCCACATCGCCATAGCCGAGATCGTCGGCCAGCAGAATGATGACATTGGGCCGGGAGTCGGCTCCCAACGATGAGAGAGTCGCAATGGTTACAAAGGCAATTGAGCAGGCACGTTTCAGCATCGAACAGAAAGCAAGCTCCGCATTCTCGCCCAAGCTTGCAAGAATATACCCTCAATCGCGACGCCAATGATGCTCAGCCTGTCAGGGGGATACGGCGTTGCTGGTGCCACCCTCAGTGATGATTACCACTGGGGCAGCTCCACCCGTCGGTACGGTGGCATCGGCTCGATCATTCTCGGTTGTCCAGTCCCTGACGTCGACTCCGTCGGTGGTGAAGGGACCGCCGTCAACCACATCAATTGCTCCGAACCGGACAGTGATGAATCCTTCGATGAATCCGGTCCCCCGGGTATCGGAAAACTGCCCGGGTGTGGCCGAGCTCACGGAAGAGATTGTGGGAACGATCTGAAGCGTGATGCCAGCCCCGCCATCGAGTAGGGATATTGGCCCGGCTCGGGCCGCCGTCGGAACTGCGAACGTCAGACTGGTGCCCCCCGGATCGACACTAATCGGATCAACTGTGATTATGAATGGTATTCCCCCGCCGGTCATGGCTTCCAATGCAACCTTGGTTTCATTTTCGACAAACCCTTGGCCGGTTAGATTGACGATCTGGTTGACATTGGCGGAAGCTTTCCCCGCATCGGCAGGAGTTCCGAGCGTCGCGGTCCCTGTCACAACGGTCAGATCAGTTAACAGGCCGGAACTGCCTCCCTCAGTGACGACTCTGTAGGGCAAAGTGCCGGCAAGTGGAACGGTCACATCGAGACGGTCGTTCGAGGTGTCCCAATCACGGACATCGATGCCGTCGGTGGTGAAAGGACCGCCGTCGACCACTTGCTCGGGACCGAAGGTAACAGTGGAGAATCCCTCGATGAAGCCGGTCCCGCGAATATCCGTGAAGCGGCCTTTGCCGCCTGTGATGGAGAGAACGCGAGGCACGATCTGCAAGACCTCGCCGCTTCCTCCGCTCATGATCGTCGCGATCCCCGTGCGGGCCTCGGGAGGAACCGTGAATATGAGCGATGCGCCGCCCGGATCCACGCTATCGGGGTCGATTGTCGTAATATACGGGGTGCCGCCGCCGGTCATCGCCTCAAGCGTAACCTTCGTTACCCCGTCGACATAACCCTGCCCGGTGATCGTCACGGACTGCCCTACATTCGCGGAGGCATCTTCCGCGATTTTCGGCGTGCCCGTGCCCGAATCGCTATCAAGCCCCTCGACATCGGTCGCGCGTCCGGAAGAGCCGCCCTCGGTCACGACTTCGTAGGGCAGCGTGCCGGCAAGTGGAACGGTCACGTCGAGCCGGTCGTTCGAGGTGTCCCAATCACGGACATCTATGCCGTCGGTGGTGAAAGGACCGCCGTCGACCACCTCGGAGGGACCGAAGGTAACCGTGGAGAATCCTTCCGTGAATCCGGTCCCGCGAATATCCGTGAAGCGGCCTTTGCCGCCTGTTATGGAGAGAACGCGAGGCACGATCTGCAAGACCTTGCCGCTTCCTCCGCTCATGATCGTCGCGATCCCCGTGCGGGCCTCGGGAGGAACCGTGAATGTGAGCGATGCGCCGCCCGGATCCACGCTATCGGGATCCAGAGTCGTAATAAACGGGGTGCCGCCGCCGGTCATCGCCTCAAGCGTCACCTTCGTCACCCCGTCGACATAGTCCTGCCCGGTGATCGTCACGGACTGACTCACATTCGCGGAGGCATCTTCCGCGATTTTCGGCGTGCCCGTGCCCGAATCGCTATCAAGTCCCTCGACATCGGTCGCGCGCCCTGAAGAGCCGCCCTCGGTCACGACTTCGTAGGGCAGCGTGCCGGCTAGTGGAACGGTCACGTCGAGCCGGTCGTTCGAGGTGTCCCAATCACGGACATCGATGCCGTCCGTGGTGAAAGGACCGCCGTCGACCACTTGCTCGGGACCGAATGTAACGGTGGAGAATCCCTCGATGAATCCCGTTCCGCGAATATCCGTGAAGCGGCCTTTGCCGCCTGTGATGGAGAGAACGCGAGGCACGATCTGCAAGACCTCGCCGCTTC
>JAJDBJ010000073.1 GCA_029261395.1 Nitrospinaceae bacterium | reverse complement strand
TTTTACTGCCTTTGAAATCGAACCGCTGACGAATCTCCATCATCGCCTGAGTGATGGCGTTTTTGACTTCCTGAAGATCAACATTTGAAACAATGTCAAAGGAACAATTTTTTGCCATGGGTATCGTGTCCTGTACAATGGGATAATAGAGAATTTGATCTGCCCCGGAAAGGACAGAGGTCAATGTATTTTGGTGTTCATGTAAAACCCGTAAACAAACATGATGATGACTCCAATAATGATGGAATCATCGATCAGAACTTCTTTCCAGTTGGGGGAACCCTCATGGAGCAACCAGGGCACCGCTATGAACAAAACGCTCACAAATCCGATCGCCAGCAGTCCCAGGATGGAATATATCAGTAGCTTGTCATTGATTGGGGGTTCGGGTTTTTTTGGGTCATCCACTATCTACTCCTTGTTCAATTCAAACCCAAAAATAGTCGATTCAACGGAGAAGTGCAATGACTAAATCGAATTACAGCGTTGGCGACCCCCAAGCGGAACAAATGATTCAGGACCTGGTCAATTTCTGCGATAACCCTGCAGTGGCGGACCTTATAAGAGAAACTCTGACCACTGTGGTGAAAATGGGCCTGGAGCACAAGGACCGTGGAGATTTCAAATTAACGAGCAACACACTCAAGGAACTGCGCCATGCCTGCCGTGTGTTCCTGCCCTACCGTAATAAACGCAAAGTGGTGATTTTCGGGTCCGCGCGCACTCCGGAGTCCGATCCCAGTTACCAGATGGCTTTGGAAACGGCACAGGCTTTGGTCGAGAAAGGTCATATGGTCATCACCGGCGCCGGCGGAGGGGTTATGGAGGCGGCCAACCGGGGTGCCGGCAGGGAGAACAGTTTCGGCATTAACATCAGACTCCCCAAGGAACAACGCGCGAACCTCCATATCGAGGGCGATTCCAAACTGATGCAATTCAAATATTTTTTTACCCGCAAGCTGATATTCATCAAGGAATCCGTCGCCACCATTCTTTTTCCGGGAGGGTTCGGGACGCTGGATGAAGGATTCGAAAACCTCACTTTATTCCAGACCGGCAAATGCATGCCTCGCCCGATTATTCTGGTGGAACCCAAAAACGGAACCTACTGGGAAAGTCTCATTCGCCTACTCGAAGAGGAGCTCCTGTCCAGAGGATACATCTCGTCCATTGATATGAACCTGTTCCACATCTCTCATTCGGTGGAGGACGCGATTCAGCATCTTGAGGATTACTACCGCTATTACCATTCACTGCGTTATGTCAACGGAACCACCGTTCTCCGTTTTACCAAAGCGTTGTCGCCTGCGGTGGTGTCCTACCTGAATCATGAATACCGGGATATTCTCAGAGAGGGCGATTTCCAGACATCGGAGGCGCTGGAAAGCGAAAAAGCCCAGAACGAATTTCCCGACCTGCCCCGCCTGGTGTTTAAGTTCAACAAACAACATTTTGGACGCCTGAACGAAATGATCCTGTGGATTAATCGAAACCTGGTCTAGCTTTTTCAACCCTACAGTTGAGGGTGACGACAAGAGCTATCCCTGGACTCGTTAAAATTTTTTATAATTTTTTCACTGAATTTATCGTTTTCTGCCCACCTCCTCTTTATCGCCCCTATCGCCAACATCTTTCAGCAATTTTTAAACCAATTGAATTTGAGCGATATACAATCAAATATCAGCCGCCACACTGTATTGGCCAGCGTTTTGCAATAAGTCTGGGCATATCCACTTTATTAAACTTCAAACATTCTCGGGGGAGAACGAACTATGACAGCGACTCAATATATGAAAAAAGGGCAGATTGTTTTCCATGAAGGCAGCCGCAGTGACTTCGCATTTATTATTGAAACCGGCCAGGTGGAAGTGTCTCGAAAACGCAAGGACGGTAATGTTGAAGTTGTCGATATTTTAGGACGCAACGATATCTTCGGAGAAATAGGGATGATCGACGGCGGTCCGCGCTCGGCCACAGTCACAGCCCTGGAAAACAGCAAGGTCACTATGGTCACACGCGACGATTTAAACACCATGAGCCGCAAGGATCCCAGAGCCTGGTTTCCGATTGTGAAAGCGATGTCCGCTCGATTGCGTCGTACCGCAAGCAGGGAAAAAAAGTATTCCCGGAATGCGGGTCTGGTTCGCAGTCAATAACCGGCCTTCTTTTGACTTGGTTTACTTCGCAATGCATCTGGGCTAGAATATTCGGCGAAATCAGTTTCTTGGAAGTATCCGTCTCGCAAGAGACTCACTCCCAAACCCGAAAACCTTCCGGCCCGGCGAAATTTTGAGAATCCTGAGAACTATCGACTCTTTCCAGCCGAACACCTTGGAACCTGCCCAGCAAGCCTGGCAGGTTTCCAATCGGCTGGAACAAAAAGGGATTCAATCGCCACTGCTCACCACGGTCTCCGGCGACGAACGGTCACCGCAAAAGGAAACTCTGGGACAGGTTCAAATTACCCGGGTTCCCGTTCAGTGTGCGCTGGGGCCCTACAAGGTCAGCTTCGGAATGATGACCTACCTGCGGCAGTATCAGATCCTCCACAGCCACCTGTACCGCACGTTTCAAACAGACTGCTCTTTTTTTTTGCGCTGATTCGCAAGAAACCGTTTGTGCTGAGCACTCACGGGTCCCTGCTGGATTACAAAAAGCACCCGCCTACCAACCCTTTTCCCTATAAGCTGTACGATGGTTTGACGTTTAAAACCACCGCCAAGCGGGCCAGTGCCGTCGTGGTGGCCTCTCAAATGGAATACGAGGAGGCGCTGGAATTTGGTATCCACAAAAACAAACTGCATATCATTCCCGACGGCATCGAGACCTCCGGCCCGATGGTCGATCGCTTCTCCCGGCAGGGTGCGCCTTTACATCTGTTGTTTGCCGGATCGATGACCCGCCTCCGGCGCGTGGAGTTACTGCTCAGGGCCGCTCGCAAGCTGACTCTCCCCTTTCGCATCACCCTCGTTGCCACCAATGACATTATGACAACCCACGGCTCAGCAGAATATCTGGCCGAACTTAAAAAACTTGCCAAATCATTGGGACTCGAAGACCGGGTGGAATTTCTGGGCAACCCCTCGCCGGAGGACATGAACAACTGCTATTCCAATGCCGACCTGTTCATCAACCTTTCAGCCCACGAAACCTCCGGGAAAACCCTGCAGGAAGCCGGAGCCAGCGGACTGCCCATGATCTCCACCCCCGTCGGCCTCGCCAACGAAATCGTCACGTCAGGTGAAAACGGATTCATCGTTCCCGCCGACCCGGACATGATTTGCGACCGGATTCTGCAACTCAGCAACCCGGACACACGCAAACAGTTTGGACATCACATCCGCGAAAAAGTGCTGAACACATTCGGATGGAACACTGTCATGGGCCGCTACATGGAGCTTTACGGTTCGCTCAAGTAACCCTATACTGGTTAAAGAATGCGTGAGTCCTTGCACAGGACCCATGACAATTCTTCCCCTCAATCCAAAACCGAGTCCAGTGAAAAAGAAACTGCTTTTATTCGCATCCACTTTTCCCCGCTGGGAAAACGACACTGAAATCCCCCGGTTCGTGTTCGAACTGGGACTCGAACTGCAAAAATATTTTGAGGTGTATGCGCTGGCACCGCACACCCCCGGCGCGGCTCTATCCGAGAACCTGGAAGGCATTCACGTCATCCGTTTCCCTTATTTCACGGAACACAAACAGGCGCTGGCTTACGGCACCGGCATGATGGCCAGCCTGAAATCGAATCCCTGGAACTACCTGCAGGTGCCTTTCTTTTTATTCTGTCAATGGCGGGCCCTGCGCCGCACCGTTCGCAAATATAAGATCGACATCGTCAACAGCCATTGGATGATACCGCAGGGCTTCATCGCGTCCCTGCTACCCGCCCGACTCTGCAAACAGGTGTTGACCATTCACGCGGCGGGACTGTTCGCGCTCCGCCGTCTGCCTCTGGGTAAGTGCATGGCTCAACGGATGGTCCGCTGGTCCGACCTCATTTACAGCGTCAGCTCCTACAACCAACAAATCCTGGAACAACTGGTCCGACACCCGGTCGACTGCCAAATTTTGCCAATGGGCATCAACACGGATTATTATAAAGACCACCCCGACCCCACCGCGCTCCGCAATACGTTGGGCCTGCCTGCCGGAAAAATTATTTTGTATGTCGGGAAACTGAACGAAAAAAAAGGCGTCACCTATCTGCTCCAAGCCTTTCACGCCATCGCACAGGATCAGCCCAATTGCCATCTGGTGATCATCGGAGCCGGTTT
>JAJDBJ010000072.1 GCA_029261395.1 Nitrospinaceae bacterium | reverse complement strand
ACCGATGCGGGCGCTTGCAAGGTTCCCGGTATGGGGTGAGACGCATCGTTCGGCGACGGAGCCGTAAACTCGATGGGAATTTTCGGGAGGTTGTAGAACCCGACGGCATCCGCCCGGAACTTGAACCAGAATGTTTCTTCCAGTTGACCCTCTATTTCTTTGGGCGCAGAGACTCCCTGGTCGACTTCTTCAAATCCCTTTTCGAAATGGCGGGCAGGGTTCGGTGGCAGGACATGAATGCCCGTATCGTGACGGACGATGATGGAATAGGTGACGATATCGCCGACAGTCACCTGGCGTTGGCTGACGTGGGTCTCAGCCGAGATCGGAGACGGGGCCTCTGCATTAGCAAAACCTTGCAGAGGCGCCAGCCATAATCCCAGTATCGCCAGCCATTTTATAAAGTTCATTGGGATGTCTTGGGTTGGCTCCGGCATTGTTGCAATTCACTTTCTATTTTGCTGGCCCGGGGCGCATTGGATTGCGCGGCTTTAGCGTGCAGGAACCAGACCACCGCGTCATCGCATTTGCCAAGCTCGACATACAATGTGGCAATATTGAAAGAAATGCTAGAACGGGTATGCAGGTCCACCTCCTGTGTTTCCAAATATTTTTTATAGTGTTCGATAGCTTGCGGTTTGAGCCCTCGGTCTTTCAGCTCTTCGGCAATCGTCATCAATTGTGGTCCCCATGTCCCGCTGTCGGGTCCCTTAATAAACGCTTTTTTGATGAACAGGGCTGTGAATATACCGAAAGCCGTTATGGTAATGAACGTCAATCCAATTACGATGACTTTTAGCTTGGTGCTCACGCCCGCAGACGGAATGAAGCCACTGGAAGGTCTTTTGGGAGCGTCGGTTTCATTTTCGTTGGGCGTTGGCATTTTTAGTGTCTCTTTTCTCTCATTTTAAAGAACCGGATTAACGGTTGCGTCAGTGACTGGTCGGTACGGATTTCTATGATATCCACTCCGTTGGCATGGAACTGTTTTTTTCGCTCCTGCTGGTCCTTCATTTTTTGTTGGCTCCATTGCTTGACCCTGGTCCGGTCAGAAGTATCGACCAAAAGTGTTTCCCCGGTCTCCGAGTCCTCCAGATGCACCCAGCCGACGTCCGGTAATTCAGATTCCCGTGGATCGGTAATGGCAATGGCGATCAGGTCGTGCTTCTGCCGGACCAACCGGAGGTTTCGCAAATAATCCTCCGCCTGAAAATCGGAGATCAGGAAGGCGACGGATTTTCTCTTTTGGACCCGCAATAAATATTCGAGAGGCAGGTTTAAATCCGTATGACGTCCCTCCGGCACGAAATTGAGGATGGTGCGGATCAGGTTCCAGATATGGGCGCGGCCTTTCTGCGGTTGGATGTAGTGTTCGATCTTGTCCGAGAACACGATCAGCCCGACTTTGTCGTTGTTCTTGATGGCCGAGAACGCCAGCACCGAGGCGATTTCCGCCGCCACTTCGTTTTTGAGTTTCTCCGCTGATCCAAATTCGCCCGAAGAACTGACATCGACCAACAGCATGACCGTGAGCTCCCGTTCCTCCCGAAACTCTTTGATGTAAGGATGCCCCATGCGTGCCGTCACGTTCCAGTCGATCAGCCGCACATCGTCGCCCGGCTCGTATTCGCGCACCTCGCTGAACTCCATGCCGCGACCTTTGAAGGCAGACACGTATTCCCCGGACATCATGTGATTGACCAGGTGGTTGGTCTTCACCTGAATGTCGCGGATTTTTTTGATCAGTTCCGGTGAGATGGACTTTTCAAATTCATCCGGCGGGGGCGGGGGTTCGTGTGACGAACCGGTCAGTTTTTTTAATAAAGAGAGCATGAGTGGGTTTAGGGAACCTCAATCGTGTCGAATATTTTTTTCAGGACATCATCGGGTGTGACGTTTTCTGCCTCGGCTTCGTATGTCAGGAGGATGCGATGGCGAAGAATATCGAACCCGACGGTTTTGATATCGTGCGGCACCACATACCCACGTCCCTGCATGAACGCATAGGCTTTGGCCACCCGATTCAGAAAAATGGACGCACGCGGCGATGCGCCGTATTGGATCATCGCTTTCAGGGAATTGAGGTTGTGGGTTTCCGGCGACCGCGTGGCGGCAACCAGATTGACGATGTAGTCCTGCAGGTTTTCGTCAATATAGATCGACTCGTAAACTCCCCGCGCTTTGGCGATATCTTCCGGATGAATCACGGCGCTGACTTTGGAATGGTTGTTGGAGGACGACGCCCTTTGGATGATTTGTTTTTCTTCCTCCTTGGAGGGGTAGTCAATTTTCAGTTTGAAGACGAACCGGTCCACCTGCGCTTCCGGCAAGGGATAAGTCCCTTCCTGTTCGATGGGGTTCTGCGTGGCCATCACCATGAACGGGTCGGGCAGAGGGAAAGTTTTGCCGCCGATGGTGATCTGTCGTTCCTCCATCGCTTCCAAAAGTGCGCTCTGCACTTTGGCGGGCGCGCGATTGATTTCATCGGCTAGAATGATGTTGGCAAAGAGAGGGCCTTTCTTCACGACAAACTCTTCGGTCTTCGGCTGATAAATCTGCGTGCCCACCAAATCCGCCGGAAGCAGGTCGGGTGTGAATTGAATGCGTTTGAAGCTGGCTTCGACGGTTTGGGCCAGAGTTTTAACGGCGGTGGTTTTGGCCAGACCGGGTACGCCCTCGACCAAAATGTGTTCGCCTGTGAGCAGGCCGAGAATGAGGCGGTCGATTAAATAACGCTGTCCGACCATCACCCGCTCCATTTCCTGGATCATGTTTGGTATAAATTGTCCCGATTGCTGGACAGTGGCGGTTATTTCTTCAATGTTCCGGGTCATTAAAAAGGCCTCTAATAAAGGGCGATTTTCAAGTTAAATTCAAGTAATCCAATATTATATGAGCCGTCTGCAGGTGAGAATGCTCGGATATCATATCAACCTCCCTGCCTTCCTACAAGCGGTGGCTTCAATCTTTTAAATTTAACCCTTTACAAAGCAGATGGTTTTTCTAAAATAGTCCTCTCACATCCATCTCAGACAAAGAGGGCAAGGCGGAATTATGGTCGACACGGCAGATATGGTCAAAGAGGGACTCAATATCGAGAATAGCGAACTCGACTTGCGGGAAAAAGAACTGAAGGACGCGGATATCATCGAGATCATGAAAAGCGATGAGATCAAATCCATCACCGCGCTGTTTCTGGAGTTCAACGAAATCGGCGATGACGGACTGCGGGCAATCCTGGAATGTCCGGCGATGAAAAACCTGACCGTTCTCAACCTGTTCAATAATGAGGTGACGGATGAGGGCGCCAAGGCCCTGGCTAAATCCAAGTCCATGCTGAACCTTTCCGAGTTGATCCTCAGTGACAACAAGGTTGGGGTGGAAGGTGCCAAGGCTCTTGCCGAATCCAATATTATGGGAAACCTGGTTTCGCTGTGGGTAGGGGACGGCCTGGGCGATGAGGGAATAACGGCGATTGCGAACTCTAAAAGCCTGACGCGGCTCAATCAGTTGTCGGTGTACCGCAACAACATCGGAGACGCAGGCGCGAAGGCCATCGCACAGTCTTCCAATTTGTCCAAGCTGACCGAGCTCAATTTGAACTGGAACTTTGTTGAAACCGAAGGCGCCATTGCTCTGGCCAATTCCGAGACCCTCAAAAACCTGGAGCAGTTGACGATGACCTTCAACCCCATCGGTAACCGGGGTGTCCAGGCCATCGCAAATTCGGAGCATATGCAAAATCTGAACTTGCTCGATTTGTACGAATGCGACATCACCGACGAGGGTGCCCGCGCGATTGCAGAATCCAAGTACCTGAAAAATCTGAAAAGCCTGGTGCTGATTCATAATGACATCAACGATGACGTTCAGGAAATACTCAAAAATTCCCCCAATCTTCCGAACCTGGAAAATCTGGTTTTCCGTCTGGGATCGGGAGGGGAGCCGGCCTGACCTTTCTCCCTTTTAAAAATTCCCTCCCCACAGGATTTTCGTCATCCTTTTAATTGAGTCGCCCCCGGTTTCAGTTACAATACAGGGCTTCGACATCACCGGGATGTGAAACGCATGTCCGGAACGATAAGAAAGGTGAACGGGTTTTATGTTTACAGGCGAAAAACCAGATCTACTGGACATCTGCCCTCTCCGGGAAGACAGCATTTACGTAGTCGGAAAAGACGGTATTCCCCAGCACTATGACGGGGAAGACTGGACCCCCGTGCGCACCGGCAACACCAATCCCCTGATGGGCATCTGGGCCGCGCATGAAAACGATATCTACGCGGTCGGCATCGGCGGTGTGGTGCTCCACTACGAAGGCAAAGACTGGAAAGCGATTGATACCGGAAATTACGACTCGCTCAACTCGGTTTATGGCTATGACTCTGAACATCTTTTCATATTCGGGGTGGGGGGGCGCGTGTTGTTTTGGAACGGTAAGACCTGGGAATACCGCGAACCCAACACGATCCACGATCTGTTCGGATTCTGGGGAGAAGATATCGAACATATCCACGCTGTCGGCGGCGAAGGCATTTACCGGTTCTACGACGGCACCACCTTTCAACGCCGGGAAGAATTGACCCCAGAGACGGTCTCTCTCTATGGAGTCTGGGGCACGAGCAACAACAGCGTCTACATCGTCGGGTCGGAAGGCACCATCCTGCACTACAACGGCGAGGAATGGACGCCGATGAAATCCGGTACCGAGGAATACCTGTTGGCGATCTGGGGCACGGCGGACGATAATATTTTTGCGGTCGGGGACAACGCCGTCATTCTTCATTACGACGGCAAGCAATGGAGTCCCATGGAATCGGGCAACGATAATTATCTGACCAAGGTGCGGGGCCTGGGTCCGGATCAGGTCTATGCCTGCGGAGAAAATGGCACCGTCCTGCGTTACGACGGAAAACAATGGAACGACCTGTCATTGTAATAAAAAGGTCGTAGAGAAAATAGACAGGATCAACTGGATTCGCAAAACAAAGATCCTTCGCTGGCGCTCAGGATGACCAATTGAATGTGTCTTGTCATTCTGAGCGGAATGGAATGGAGCGAAGAATCTGTGTTTTAAGTTTCCTGCGGCGGTTCGCCGTCCTCTCCCTCACGGGGAGCATCCACAGAGTGACGGATTGGGTGAGGGGTGGTTTGCTCCCCCTTGTAAAGGGGGCCGGGGGGCTTCTTCCTTCTGCTTTTGTAGTTGCTCGATTCATCGGCGGAGTACCTCCGCAGGTGAATTTTAAACCGTGGTTGGCGAAAATAATTTGCCGACGTGTACTGACGCACCAGCGAAATTAGCTCCGGCGCTACGCCGGGCGCCCCAGGAATGGGGCAACTACTTTCTTTATTCCTCCTCCCCTTACCAAGGGGAGGACCGAGGTGGGGTTATTAATAACCTCCCCAGTATTCCCTCCTTGGTAAGGAGGGGAGTATTGTTATTGTCCTAATGGGAGTTGAGCATGAGCAGTCTGACCACCAGTCACTTGCTGTCCGTCTACGGATTCGGCGAAGACAATATATTCATCGGCGGTGCCGAGGGCACCATCCTGCATTTCGACGGCAAACAATGGACCAAAATGGATTCCGGCGGACGCTGGACGATGAAACGCATGTGGGGAAGCGCACCGGACAATCTGTACGGAGTGTGCACCGACGGCAAAATTCTGCACTACGACGGCACCGTGTGGAAGCCGGAAGATACCGAAAACTTTCCGCCCATGTCCGCCATCTGGGGCCGGGGACCGGATGATATTTTTGTCGGTTGCCGTCTGGGAAAAATCGGCCGCTGGAACGGTTCCCAATGGAAGTTCATGAATTCGGGTACCAACACGGACGTTGCCAGTCTGTGGGGTAACGACGAGTGCATGTACGCCGTCGGGTTCGATGGCCTGGTCCTGCGTCTGGTAGGGGATCATTGGGAACGCCTGACCTTCAACTCCAATGCCGAGTTGTACAGCATCTGCGGATTCGGCTCAAACAACATGTACTTCTGCGGTTCCGACGGCACGATCATTCATTTCAACGGCGCCGAGTTCAAGGAAATGCCCTCCCAAACGATGGAGTTCTTTCTCGATATCTGGGGACCCAGTGAAGATTTCGTTTTTGCGGTCGGCGACATGGGGATGATCATGTTCCTCGACGGCGACCAATGGACCCGCATCGAATCCAATACCGAGGAATACCTGACCGCTATCTGGGGCACCTCTGAGGAGAATATGTATGCCGTCGGCGACAACGGCCTCATCCTGCACTGGAACGGGGAAGACTGGACTGCTGTCGAATAGTTTGTTACTGATTGAATTTTTTAAGGTTTAAGAGCCGGAGCACCGGTCGTTCCCGCCGTTTTCAAACTCCTTGACCCTTTTCATCCGAAATGATAAAGTCTGTAAACTAACCTATTGAAATTGTGACGACTTTTTGCGGTCGTGGATCAATCAGGCACAGTTTCGCTGTGCTTTTTTTATTGAGCGATTATGGGGTACAAACCGACATTCGAAGAGTTTAAAGAGTGCGCCAGCCGGGGCAACCTGATTCCGGTCTACAAGGAAATCCTGGCCGATCTCGATACCCCCGTCTCCGCTTACATGAAAATCGGCGGCGAGCCGTACTCGTTCCTGCTCGAAAGTGTGGAGGGCGGCGACAAGTGGGCGCGATATTGTTTCCTGGGATGCGGGCCTTCGATCATTATCGAGACCAAAGGTTCTACCGTCACCGTTCGCAACAACGGCGTTGATCAAAAGACAAATGTCGAGGGCGCTATTCCCCTGTCCGTTTTAAAAGAGATCCTGTCCCGGTATCAACCGGTGGACATGCCGGGCCTTCCTCGGTTTTCCGGTGGTGCGGTGGGATTCATCAGTTACGACATGGTGCGCTATTTCGAAAACCTGCCGGACCAGACGGAAGACGATCTGGATATCCCCGACTCCATTTTTATCATCACCGATACTCTTTTGATTTTCGATAACGTCAATCAAACCATCAAGGTGGTGTCCAACGCCCACACCGAAGGGCGCGATCTGGCAGAGGTCTATCAAGAAACTCTGGCCAAAATCGACGCCCTCGAAAAGAAACTGCGTCAACCCGTGCCTCAAGTTTCTGTCGGAACTCCCGGCGCATCGGTGGATGAAGATCCGCGCATCGAATCCAATTTCGCGAAAGAGCATTTTAAGGAAGCGGTGCTCAAGGCTAAACGCTATATCCATGAAGGCGACGCCATTCAGGTGGTGTTGGCGCAACGTCTCAAGTTTGATCTTCAACAGGACCCGTTCACCATTTACCGCGCTTTGCGGACGATCAACCCTTCTCCTTACATGTACTATCTTAACTTTGGAGATGTTCAGGTGGTCGGTTCGTCACCGGAGGTTCTGGTGCGCCTGGAGGGCGACGATGTAGAGGTGCGTCCCATCGCAGGTACGCGCAAGCGTGGCCTGAATGAGGCCGAAGATCAATCTCTCGAAAAGGATTTGCTCCAGGACGAAAAAGAGCTGGCCGAGCACATCATGCTGGTGGACCTCGGACGCAACGATCTGGGCCGGGTGGCGCAGATCAACTCGGTGGAGGTCAACGAGAAGTTCAGCATCGAACGCTATTCCCACGTCATGCACATCGTTTCCAACGTGCGCGGCAAGTTGAAGGAGGGGCTGGACTGCTTTGATGTATTGAAAGCGGCGTTTCCGGCAGGCACGGTTTCCGGCGCGCCCAAAATTCGCGCGATGGAGATCATCGACGAACTGGAACCGACACGTCGCGGCATCTACGCCGGCGCAGTCGGCTACATCAGCTTTTCGGGCAACATGGATACGGCCATCGCCATTCGTACACTGGTGGTGAAAGATCAGGTCGGTTACCTTGGAGTCGGAGCGGGAATCGTCGCCGACTCGGTGCCGGAAAATGAATTTGAAGAGACTATGAATAAGGGTCGCGCGATGCTCAAGGCCATCGGCCTGGCAGGAAGGGGACTCCTGCCATGATCCTGATGATCGACAACTACGATTCCTTCACCTACAATTTGGTTCAGTACATGGGAGAACTGGGCGCGGAACTGGAAGTCTACCGCAACGATGAGATCAGCCTGAACGAAATCGAACAACACGCTCCCGAAAAAATCGTGATTTCCCCTGGACCCTGCACACCTTCCAAGGCGGGTATCTCCAAGGAAGTGATCCAGCATTTTGCAGGCAAGATTCCCTTGCTGGGTGTGTGTCTGGGACACCAGTCGGTAGTGGAGGCGTTTGGCGGTGAAATCACCAAAGCCAAGAAACTCATGCACGGCAAAACGTCGATGATTTCTCACGATGGCAAAACGATTTTCAAAGATCTGCCCAATCCGTTTGCGGCGACCCGGTATCATTCGCTGGTGGTCAACCGCGCCAACCTGCCGGACTGTTTTGAAATCACCGCCGAATCGGATGACGGCGAGATCATGGGTGTCCGTCATAAGGCACTGGCAATCGAGGGCGTGCAGTTTCATCCCGAATCGATTTTGACGGTGCATGGCAAGGATCTGCTCAAAAACTTTATTGATCTTCCGGCTGAGAAGGTAAAGGAACATGAAGGCACAGGACATCCTGCATAAGGTAGTCGACGGCAACGACCTGTCGGAAGAGGAAATGGTTTGCATCATGACCCAGGTCATGGAAGGCAAGGTGGACCGTTCGTTGTTGGGCGCGTTTCTCACCGCGCTTCGCATGAAAGGCGAGACGGTGGCGGAAATCACCGGTGCGGCCCAGGTCATGCGCGAAAAAGCCGAGCCGTTGAACATTCCCGTAAAGGGAGTGGTCGACACCTGCGGCACCGGCGGTGATGGCGCCGATACGTTTAACATCTCGACCACCGCCGCGTTTGTGGTGGCGGGGGCGGGGATTCCTGTTGCCAAGCACGGCAACCGGGCCGTCTCCAGTCGGTCGGGAAGTGCCGATGTACTGAAATGCCTCGGGGTTAATATCGAGGCGGACAAGTCAGTGGTGGAGCGCTGTGTTGAGTTGGCGGGCATTGGGTTCCTGTTCGCGCCGACCCTGCATAAAGCCATGAAACATGCGGCGGATGTGCGTCGGGAATTGGGTTTCCGGACTATATTCAATCTGCTGGGACCGCTGACCAATCCGGCCCGGGTTCAGGCGCAGGTAGTTGGCGTATTCGATTCCAAATGGACGTCGCCTCTCGCTCATGTCCTCAAAAGCCTCGGCGCCGTGCACGCATTTGTGGTGCATGGAGAGGACGGCCTCGACGAAATCACATTAACGTGTAATACGAGTATATCTGAGTTAAATAATGGAAAAATAAAAGATTATTGTCTCGATCCAACGGAGCTGGGATTCGAGTATTGCTCGGAACAGGATTTGAAAGGTGGTTCGGCGGATGACAATGCGACTATCCTCAGGGAGTTGCTGGACGGCAAAGGCGGACCCAAACGCGATATCGTTTTGCTGAACGCGTCGGCGGCCATTGTCGCGGCGGGCAAGGCATCCGATTTCAAAGAGGGTATTGAAGTGGCAAAGAAATCGATCAATTCCGGTGAGGCGCGGCAAAAGTTGAAGGACCTGTGTCGTCTCAGTCACTCATAGGCAGGAAAGCATGGCTAACATACTCGACGAAATTTTTGCCGCCAAACGGACGGAACTGAAGAGCACCCGGTGTGAGGTCCCATTGGCCGAGGTTAAAATCAAAATGGGCGACCAGCGGGATGTGATTCCCGTTATGGACGCGTTGAGGGTATCGGGCGAAGGATCGAAAATTATAGCGGAGATCAAGCGGCGTACACCGTTCAAAGGCGACCTGGTCGAGCAGTTCGATCCCCTGGCGATTGCCCAGGCCTACACCGACAACGGTGCGGCAGCTATTTCCATATTGACCGAAAGCCGGTTTTTCGGCGGTGATCTGGATTATGTCGAGCAGGCCAGCAAGGCGGTATCCATTCCGCTATTGCGCAAGGATTTCATTTTTGACGAGTATCAGGTGTATGAGTCGCGCGCCTGCGGAGCCGATTTTTTTCTGTTGATCGCCACCTCGCTGGACAAGAATCAGTTGAAGGACCTGCTGGAGTTGGGCAAGGAAATCGGCCTGACGGCGCTCGTCGAAACGCACGATGAGAAGGATATGGAGAAAGCGTTTCATGCCGGTGCCGAGTTGTTGGGCATCAACAACCGGGATTTGACCAGTGGTAAAACAGATCTGGAAATTTCAAGACGCCTGCTCAAAGAAACGAAGGGTATGAATAATCTGCTTCTCGTGTGCGAAAGCGGCATTCACAGCCGGGCGCAGGTCGAGGAGTTCGAAGGGTTGGGGATGCATGCATTTCTCATCGGCGAAAGCCTGATGAAAGCGCAAAATATTTCCGATAAACTTCAGGAGTTTACGGGGCATGGCAAAATCCAACCCACCGGTTAAAGTCAAGGTGTGCGGCACCACCCGCCTGAAAGACGCGCTATTGGCGGTGGAATGTGGCGTCGATGCAATCGGGTTCATTTTCTATAAGAAAAGCCCACGTGCTGTAACGGCGACAACCGCGAAAGCCATATGCGCGAAACTGCCACCCTTTGTCAACCGGGTGGGGGTGTTTGTGAATGAAACCGCTGAGAAGATCAACCGTATCGCGGAGCGTTGTGGACTGGATGCGGTGCAATTGCATGGCGACGAATCGCCGGCGTTGTGTAAGAAGATCAACTGCCGGGTGATCAAGGTTGTGCGCGTGAAGGATGCCGCATCGTTGAAAGCAATGTCCCATTATGAAGTCGACGGGTTTTTACTCGATACCTATAAAGAGGATCAGTGGGGTGGTACTGGCAAGGTGTTCGATTGGGAACTGGCCACCCGCGCTAAAAAATACGGTCCGGTGATCATCGCCGGTGGGTTGAATCCGCGTAACGTGAAAGCGGCCATCAAGGAAGTGCAACCCTATGGTGTGGATGTCAGCTCGGGGGTTGAGCAATCGCCCGGCAAGAAGGATCCCAAAAAAGTGAAAGCATTTTTAAAAGCAGTGCGCCAAGGTTAAAAGGAGAGCGTTATGAGTACACCCACATTACCGGATCGAAGCGGTCACTTTGGAGAGTTTGGCGGCAAGTTCGTCATCGAAACATTGATGCCTGCGCTTCAGGAACTGGAGAAGCTGTACAACGAAGCGCGCAACGATCCCGAATTTCAGAAACAGCTCAAGTTTTATCTGGAGCATTATGTCGGTCGGCCTTCTCCGTTGTATTTTGCCCAGAACCTGACGCGGAAGTTGGGCGGCGCGAAAATCTATCTCAAGCGCGAGGACTTGAACCATACCGGCGCGCACAAGATCAACAACACCATCGGCAGTGCCTTGCTCACCCAACGCATGGGCAAGAAGCGGGTCATCGCTGAAACAGGTGCAGGGCAACATGGCGTGGCCACGGCAACGGCGGCGGCATTGTTTGATCTGGAGTGCGATGTCTTCATGGGCGAGGAGGATATTCGTCGTCAGGAGCTCAACGTGTTCCGCATGAAACTGCTCGGCGCGCGGGTCATCCCCGTATCCTCCGGCACACGTACCCTGAAGGATGCTACGAGTGAAGCCATTCGTAACTGGATCACCACCGTGGAAGACACACATTATATTATTGGTTCGGTCGTAGGACCGCACCCGTTCCCGATGATCGTGCGGGATTTCCAGCGAATCATCGGTGATGAGACGAAGCAGCAGATTCAAGAAGTTGAAGGGCGTCTGCCCGATACTCTGGTGGCTTGTGTCGGCGGGGGCAGTAATTCGATGGGACTGTTTTACCCCTTCGCCGAGGATAAAGAAGTGAAGATGATCGGCATCGAGGCCGCGGGGCATGGAATCGAAACCGGCAAACACGGCGCGTCACTGGGGCACGGGGCAGTGGGCGTTCTGCATGGGATGAAAAGTTATCTGCTGTTCGACGCAGACGGACAGATTACAGAAGCTCATTCCATTTCCGCTGGACTCGACTATCCCGGCGTCGGAGCCGAGCACAGTCATTACAAAGACAGCAAACGGGCGGAGTATGCGTCTATTACCGATAAAGAAGCATTGGAAGGTTTCAAATTATTGTCGCGCACCGAGGGCATCATCCCCGCGCTGGAGTCGTCCCACGCCATTGCTCACGTAGCGAAGCTAGCACCAAAAATGAAAAAAGATGAGATCATCGTCATCTGCCTGTCCGGACGAGGCGACAAAGACGTCAATCAGGTGGCGGAATTTTTGAAGGAGGAATTGTGAGCCGTATTCAAAAGCGATTCGACTGGCTTAAATCGAAGAGCGAGAAAGCACTGGTGGCGTTCATCACCGCCGGTGATCCCGATCTCGCCACGACCCAGGAACTGTTCTCAGTAATCGAAGAGGGCGGGGCCGACATTATTGAACTGGGTGTACCGTTTTCCGATCCGCTGGCGGACGGTCCGGTGATCCAGGCGGCTTCCCAACGTTCTCTCAAAAGCGGCACCACCCTGAAAAAAATCGTTCAACTGGTACATGATATTCGCAAGTCGTCCCAACTGCCGATTGTTTTGATGACCAGTTTCAATCCGGTGTTCGTGTACGGGCAGGAAGCGTTTGTGAAGGATGCGGTTGAGGCCGGAGTCGATGGGGTGATCATTCCCGATTTGCCGCCGGAAGAAGCCGGAGAATTTGACGCATTGGCGAAGGCAAAAAACCTGGACATGATTCATCTGCTGGCTCCCACCAGCACACAGGATCGGATCGAGATGGTCGGCGCACAGAGCCGTGGGTTTGTTTATTACGTTTCCCTGACCGGGGTCACCGGAGCGCGGGATTCCATCGCGAAGGGTGTGGAAGACAAAGTAACCCGGATCAAGCAGTCCACCTCACTGCCGGTTTTGATCGGTTTCGGGATTTCCGGTCCGGAGCAGGCCAAAGCGGCATCAGGATTTTCCGACGGGGTGATTGTCGGAAGCGCCATCGTCCGCATGATCGAAGAGACTTCGAACCCCGCCGAGCGGAAGGAAAAGCTTAAAGTATTTGTTCGTAGCTTGAAGCAATCGCTTCAGGACGGCAAATAGGGTCCATCCATGTCCCCAAAGATTTCGGTCATTATCCCCGCCTACAACGAAGAAGAATCTCTGCCCCATGTACTGAACGATCTTCCGCAGGACCGACTCCACCAGATCATCGTGGTCGATAACCGCTCCACCGACCGGACCGCTGAGGTGGCCCGTGCCAACGGAGCGACAGTGGTCTATGAGAAACGCCAGGGTTATGGCCAAGCCTGTCTTTCAGGGATGGCCGTGTTGGATGCTCCCGATATCGTCGTATTTCTGGACGGCGATTACAGCGACTATCCCGAAGAGATTGATTTGCTGGTCGCGCCGATTGTTAAAGACGAGGCCGACTTCATTGTCGGAAGCCGGATGGTCCTGAAAGAAAGCCGGAAGGCGTTACTTCCGCAGGCGCGTTACGGCAATCAGTTGGCGGTATTTCTGATCCGGCTGTTTTTCGGCCATCGATTCACGGATCTCGGCCCGTTCCGCGCGATTCGTTACGAATCGTTGCAAGCGATCGGCATGCGGGATAAGAATTTCGGCTGGACAGTGGAAATGCAGATTAAAGCCGTGCAAAAGAGCCTGCGTATTCGCGAGATTCCGGTACATTATCGGATGCGAATTGGCGTTTCCAAGATCACCGGAACCGTCTCTGGTACGTTCAAGGCGGGCACAAAAATTATCTACACGATCTTCAAATATTTGGTAACCTAGCCGAACTCTTATCCGCTGGCCGTGTCTTCGCTTCCGGTCGGCCCCTCGCTGGAACGGGAAATCAAAATGCCGCGATTCCTCATAAAATCACTGATTATAGGGAGCCTGGTTGTCATTGGGCTACAGGGCACCTCTGCCCTGGCGCTGGATATGGAACGCCTGGTGAAGAGTCGGTTGAGTAAGGATGGCCAAGTCCTTGATTTGACCCGGATGAAAATCGGGACTGCGGGCGCTCGGCAACTGGCTCAAATGAACGCCCTGAAGAGTGTGACCACCCTGTTTCTGGAAGGCAACCGGATCAAAAAGGAAGGGATGGAGGCTTTGGCGCAATCGCCTCATCTCGCCCAATTGAAGCATCTGGACTTATGGGGAAACTTCCTGGGAGACCTCGGCGTACTGGCTCTGGTGGAATCGCCCTATCTGAAAAACCTGGAAACGCTCAAACTCTGGAAAAATGAAATCGGTGAAGATGGCATCGCCCTGATGGCGGAATCGGACCATTTTATTCATCTGAAAACCCTGTTGCTGAACGATAACCTCATCACTCCCGAAGCCGCGGGTTACCTTTCGAAATCCAAGGCATTTCCCGCATTGGAAACCCTGAGTCTGTTCAGAAACGAAATGGGGGATGAAGGAGCCAAGAGCCTGGCTGAATCGAAAAACTTCCTCAACCTTACTCAGTTGTACGTCGGACAAAACACCATGACCGATGAGGGGGCGGTGGCGTTGATCCAGTCGAAGAATTTTCCAAAGCTGGCTTTGCTCGACATGATTCAGAACAGACTGGGTGAGAGAACCCAGAAAGCCATATTCAAATATAATAAAGACCAACGCGTTCAGATAGTCATTCGGTAGCTAATTTAAAGATTTAATATTTAACACGTAAATAATTGAAATTAATGATAAATAATTCAAATAGATGTCCTGCAATTTTATTCTTTGCTTTGCTCTTGTCAGGGGCGAGTGTAAGCGCAGATCCCGGGTCAGGTCTTTATCCCTACAAGGACATCGGCGACGGTAAAAAAGCGTCGGAGGTGGTTTTGACCTTGGTGGACGGAGTAGTCGCCGACTCAGAGGGGAATTTATTTATATCGCATCGGTCCAAGAACCGGATCCGCAAGGTGGATAAGGACGACATCATCACCACCGTTGCCGGCAACGGAACGGCGGGGTACAGCGGAGATAATGGCCCGGCTTTGCAAGCGTCCTTTAATTTTCCTGCCGGGTTGTGTTTGGACCAAGCAGGGAACTTATATGTGGCCGATCGCAATAACCACCGCGTTCGCCGGATAGACACATCGGGAATCGTCACCACCGTCGCGGGTGTTGGTGTTCCCGATATGGGGGGTGATGGCGGCCCGGCCGTTGATGCCTTTTTAAACCATCCGTCCGACCTAGTGTGCGATGGCAAAGGGAATCTGTATATTTCCGACCGGTCCAACAACCGCATTCGGAAAGTGAATTCTCAAGGGATGATAACGACGATTGTAGGGATGGGACTGCCTGAATTTGGCGGGGATTTTGGCCCAGCTACGGGGTCATTCTTAAAGTATCCCTTTGGGATTGATCTGGATGCCAGGGGCAATCTGTTCATTGCCGACCGGGGCAACAATCGTATTCGGAAGGTGGATACTCAGGGGATTATTACCACCGTTGCCGGTGACGGCACCCATTTTTTCTCCGGCGATTACGGTCCGGCCACGCGGGCCAGTCTGGCTTATCCCACGGATGTGGTGGTCGATGGACAAGGCAATTTATTCATTGCGGACCGGAATAATAACCGCATTCGCAAGGTGGATTCGCTGGGTATCATCACTACGGTGATGGGAACCGGAGAGTCTGGGTATAACGGAGATAATGAAATCGCTTCGGAAACCACTCTTCATTTGCCGTTCGCGTTGGCGTTGAGTCCCGATGGTAAATTGATCGTCGTGGACCGCAATCATTTCCGGGTCAGAGGTATGGGGTTAAAATCTCATGCTATTACGACCCTTGCGGGTAACGGGGATTTCTGGTTTCGGGGAGACGGAGGGCCGGGGACGGGTGCGACTCTGGATTCTCCTTCAGGCATGGCAATAGACAGCAAGGGGCGTATCATTTTTTCGGATAAAATGCATAATCGCCTGCGTCTCATTGACGAAAAAGGTTTTATCTTCACCATTGCAGGTACGGGTGGGCAGGGAAATGAAGGGGATGGCGGTCCGGCCTCCGAGGCATCGCTGTTTTTGCCGGGAGCTGTGGCAGTGGACGCGAAAAACAATACTTACTTTATTTCTCCGCAGGGAAGTAGCAAGTTTGTCCGAAAAATTGATCCCCAAGGCAGGATCACCCGATTTGCCGGTAATGGGGTGTTGGGAGACAAGGGAGATGGGGGACCGGCGGTCCAAGCCTCGTTTGGAGTGATTCAGGACATAGCAGTGGATGGTCTGGGTAATGTCTACCTGGCAGACCTGACCAACCGGAAAATCCGTAAGGTCGATATTCAGGGTGTGGTGTCCACTCTGGCGTCGGACACATGGATGAAAATAATGGATGAAGAAATCCATCCTAATGGCATTGCTATTAATAAGAGTGGAGAAATATTTATTTCCGACTCGGGAAGTAGTAAGATTAGAAAAATTGATCGGGACCAGAATGTGGTAACCTTTGCTGGTACTGGAGAATTCAGGGATTTTGGCGATGGCGGGCCAGCGATTCTAGCAGGAATCCGGTCTCCGGGAGGCTTGGTCTTCAGTCCTGATGGAGAGCTGTATATCGCGGAAGAGACCAGTCACCGCATTCGCAAAATAAATAAAGAAGGAAATATCATAGCTGTGGCAGGGACAGGGGTTGCCGGTTATGGCGGGGATGGCGGCCCAGCAACCCGGGCGCAATTGAAAAGCCCTTACCGCATGGCTATCGATAAAGAGGGAAATCTTTACTTTTCAGATCGGGATAACAACCGCATCCGAAAAATCGATCCACAGGGGATCATTTCAACAGTTGCCGGCAACCGTAATATTGGCTGGTTGCAAGATGGTATGGAAGTTCGTATAACGGTGCATAATTTTCCATGAAAAATAAACATATAAAAATGAGGGTGAAGAGCTGGCTGGGAGCGATGGTTTTGTTGCTGGCAGGGGCGGGGACCGCTTTCGCCCTGGATATCGATGTACTCATCCTCAAGGATTTGAAAGAGGATGGTAAATATCTGAAGTTGAATCACAGCGGAATGTTGTATGACGCAGGCGTCAAGCAATTGGCCGGATCGAAGCTTCTTGAAAAGGTGGAAACCCTTGATCTGAATACCCACAATATCGGGGACGAAGGGGCCGAAGCGCTTTCCAAGTCTAAAAACCTGCTGAACCTGAAAGTCCTCAATCTATTCAATAACCAGATTGAGAAAGACGGCGTGAAGGCGTTGTTTGAATCCAAGGCGTATCCCAAATTATCCACGGTCAGTTTGTTCGGGAACAAGATTGGACCCAAGGGGGCCGAAGCCATCGCCGAGTCCAAGGCAGTGATGAAATTGGTTTCGTTGGATCTCACCGGGAACCAAATCGGAGACGAGGGTATTAAAGCTTTGGCTCAGTCGGAAATTATTAGCAGTATCAAGGAACTGCGGTTGGCAAAAAATGGAATCAGCGACCATGGGCTGAAGGTGTTAAGCGAATCCAAATACTTAACACACCTTGAAGTTTTGGATCTGGGAGAAAATAATATTGGTCCGAGTGGTATCCAAAGCATCGCCGAGTCCAAAGCGCTGATAAATCTTAAAACCTTACTGCTCAAAAATAATAAACTGGGCGACCAGGGAATGCTTTCGATGACCGAGTCGGCGGTTTTTAAAAACCTGATCGAGCTCGATTTGCAGTGGAACGGTATTACAACGCAGGGGGCCATGTATCTGGCCGGTTCCAAAGTGCTGGCCAGCCTTCAGTTTCTCAGAATGTGGGGGAATGAGATCGGGGAAAAAGGAGTTGAAGCCCTCAAAAAGAAACTGAAACAGGTTAAGAATCCACTTTATCCATCGGCCGCAAGTGACTGAATTCACTGAAAAAAACTTGTCCGAAATAGCCGCCGACGCCAAGTCTGCGGCCTTGATCCTTTCCCGGTTGAATACGGAAACCAAGAACCGGGTGCTTCGGGGAATGGCGATGCAGATCGAAACTCATTGCGCCGAGATTCTCGAGGCCAACCGGCAGGACCTGGAGTTTGCCAAAAAAGAGAACATCCCCGGCCCGCTCGTCGCCCGGCTGGCAGTCGATGAGAACAAGGTTATGGGTATGGCTAAGGGCATCCGCAGTGTCGCCGATCTACCCGACCCTGTAGGACAACAACAGGAGGCGATGGAGTTGGACGATGGGTTGGAATTGACCCGCGTTTCCTGTCCGATTGGCGTGATCGGTGCCATATTTGAATCCCGCCCCGATGCCGTTCCCCAGATTTCCGCCCTGTGTTTTAAATCGGGCAACGCCGTCATTTTAAAGGGAGGCGCCGAGGCGCAAAATTCCAATCGGGTGATTGTGGATCTCATCCGGAACGCTTTGTCTGAAGTCGAGGGCGTACCAGTCGCGGCGGTGCAGTTGATCGAAACCCGCGCAGAAGTTGCCGAGATGTTGAAGCAGGATCAGTATATCAATCTGATCGTGCCGCGTGGGAGCAACCAGTTTGTCCGCTACGTTCAGGACAATACCCGAATCCCCGTATTGGGACATTCGGAAGGATTGTGCCACGTCTATATTGATGAGGAGGCGGATGTTGAAAAGGCCATTCGAGTGGCCCTCGATTCCAAGCTTCAGTATGCCGCCGCCTGTAACGCCATGGAAACGCTCTTGGTACATCAGGCCATCGCTCCAAAGGTATTGCCGTCTCTGGTGAAACAATTCCGCGAGCAGGAAGTGGAACTGGTGGGTTGCCTGAAGTCGTGCAGTCTGATTTCCGACCTGAAGCAGGCAGAGGACGATGACTGGGATGCGGAATACAATGATCTCAAACTGTCCATCAAAATTGTGGATGATCTATCCGAAGCGATCGACCATATCAACAGGCATGGCTCGGGTCACACCGATACCATTATTACGGAAAACAAGGAGCGGGCCGAACGGTTTCTGAACGAAGTGGATTCGGCCAGCGTGATGGTGAACGCCTCCACCCGGTTTGCGGATGGCTTTCGGTTTGGTCTGGGGGCGGAAATCGGCATCAGTACCAATAAAACCCATGCCCGTGGGCCGGTCGGACTGGAAGGACTCATCATTTACAAGTACAAGCTGGTGGGTAACGGTCAGGTTGTGGCGGATTATTCGGGGAAGAACGGGAAATCCTTCACACACAAGCCGCTCAACAAGGGTTGAGTCGCAGATTCAGCAATGAAGTCCAAGAGGGTGATTCGGCTGTCAGGGTTGGTCTGATTTATGGATATGGAATCACAAAACCGACCGGAACCCGAACAGGATCCTATCAGGCCCGATTATCCGGCCTATCCCGCCTTTTCCGGTCCACGCTTTCCAATCACTTTTAAAACCGTTGCCATATTCCTGGGGCTTTTTTCAGCCACCGTTTTTACCACGTGGACGGTGGGCGGTCCCTGGTATTCCCTCGGGCTGATGCTCATTCTGGGCACCCATGAATTCGGCCATTACTGGGCCTGCCGGGTGAACAATGTCAATTCCTCCCTGCCCAACTTTATTCCGGTACCGGTGATTCCCTTTTTTCTAAATATAGGAACGATGGGAGCGTTCATCATGATCAAGGAGCCGATTCCCAATCGCAAAGCGTTGATGGAAATCGGAGCCTCCGGCCCCATCGCTGGGTTTATCGCAGCCATCCCTGTACTGGTAATCGGTTTGTTGAATTCGGAGGTAACCCTGGGGAACAGTTCTGAGGGACTTAATTTGTTTTTTGGTTCATCTCTCATATTATGGGTGATGACTGAGGCGGTGTTGGGCGTTAACCCAATGGTGACGGATGTCACCATCAGCTTGCATCCACTGGCCTATGCCGGTTGGCTGGGGATGTTTTTTACGGCGTTGAATCTCCTGCCGTTAGGTCAGCTGGACGGTGGGCATGTGGTCTACTCACTGTTCAACCGCAAACGTGCACTACTGGTGGCGAGGTTATTTTTTGCTGCTTTGATTGTTCTCGGGTTTGATTGGGCAGGGTGGTGGGTATGGGCCGGTTTGGTTTTTGTTTTGGGTTTGAGGCACCCGCCGGTTTTGGATGAATTAACTCCATTGGAGCCCAAGCATCGCATCATAGGATATGCATCTATCCTGATACTCATCCTCACCTTTGTACCGGTTCCCTTTGGTGTGAGCTGACCGATGAGATCATGTAACTATTTGTAAAGAGTTAAGTTATCTTGTTTCTGCCGACAGGAGAGGGGGCTCATTTTCTTGAAAATGTTGTTTAAATAACCCTTTTAAAATCAAATAGTTGTGAGTAACCCCTAATGGGTACGAGGCCAAGGTCGACTGGGTGTTGATCCTATAACTTATTGAAAACATTGATTTTAATTTCAAATTAGTATTGGTTTCAGGCCGATTCTGGACCCAAAATTGTATTGACAGCAGGCCATTCTCTATGATAAATTTCTCCTATAAAGGTTCGGGATACTGGACATTATGCTTAAGTTTTAAGCATAAAACCCTTAGGGAGTTAGACAAGATAATTTCGATTATCTTCTTGGTTGCCATCAAGATCTCTTTTCGGTTGTTCAGTATCCCTCTTTTTTTGGCCCCCACCCAGAAAACAAATTGCCAGCCACTATTGAGCCTTCCACGGGATTTAAAAGGAGTCTGAACCCGTGATTCACACACATCACACCCTTGCATCATCACGATTTCTTCCCTTGTACACACTTTTGGTGATCTTTTTGTGCGGTTGCCAGGGAACACCTCGAGTTGAGACGGTTGAGGTTGTAGAAACCCTTAAAAACTTTCCTTCCCTTGATCAGGCTCTGGAGATGTCGGCTGTCCGATACTCCAGCGGTAAATCTTCTACGGTGATCCCTCAGTTGGATGTTGCGCTTGAGGTAAAGCGGAATTATGATCTGATTTTGGCGCGGAGGGAACAGCTTGAGATCTCGAAAGAGGTCAAAGGGCATTTTGAAAAGGCCGCTGATCAGGCGGAGAAAAAGTTTGAAGCGGGCGACGATGATATTTCCCAGTCCGCGATCACCAAACTCAAACTGGGCCTGGCCGGGACGTTAAACGATATCTCCCGGTTCAACAGTGATATCGCGCTGGCCCAACTCCGCTTGGAGAAATATTTGGGTGTGCGATGGGCGCAAGATGTGGATATTTCCGGTCCCAAGTTCCAGTCGGTGACCTTTCCGCATAAAACGGTCGGTGAATTCATGAAAAGCGACACATCGGGTTCCAAAACCCCTAAAGGGGCCGAATTGTTTAATTTGCGGGAAGCCATCATTGAGATCAACAAGGCCAGGGAGCAACTTGCATTGGGACGCAAGAATCGGAAAATGACCCGCGCCTTACTGGTGACCGAAGCCGCCAATTATGATTTCGGGATCGGGAACGAAGCCGATCTGTTCGAAGCGTTGATCATTTATACCCGCGTTCTGGTGGGTTATTATGAAACGATTCACACATTTAACGTTGAGGTTTATCGCTTTCACAGCCTATATCCCGCAAAATAAGTTAGAATCTGCATACGAAACAGTTATGAGTGCTGATGGTACGCATCGAGCTAACCTCAACCATTTCTCTACTTCAATAGAGTTTTGTGATGAATCGCGACGATTGGGAGTCTAAAAAATACTGGATAGGCCTCAACATGGTGTTGGGAGTGGGCAAGACCCTGTGCCATCGCCTGGTCAAGGCCTTTGGATCTCCCGAAAGGGTGTTTCATGCCTCACGCAGAGACTTGATGGGAGTCGAACGGGTTGGAGATAAGGTTGCCCGGCAAATTCTTGATTTTGATCTGGAACAAAACCTTAAGCGGGAATATCAACTGGTCGAGCGGCGCAATGTCCGGATTTTGACCATCGACGACCCGCAATATCCCTTTCTGTTGAAATCGATTTATGACCCACCGCCGGTGATTTATTACAAAGGCACCTTTTTGAATGAACGGACCGTACCGCTGGCAGTGGTGGGCACCCGTAAAGCTTCCAGCTATGGCAAAATGGTGGCTGAGAAACTGTGCACCGCACTTTCAGAGATGGGAGTGTGCATCGTCAGCGGCATGGCGCGGGGAATCGATACCATCGCCCACAAGTCGGCCCTGAAACTGGAAAATCCGACTATCGCGGTATTCGGATGCGGATTGGAATACACCTATCCACCGGAAAGCGGCTCCCTGCGGCGGCAAATTGAGGAGCAGGGCGCAGTGATCTCCGAGTTTCCGATGTCGACCAAACCGGATCGTAATAATTTTCCGGCGCGTAACCGGGTCATCAGTGGGTTGTCCCACGGAACTCTGGTGGTTGAGGCGGGAGAGAAAAGCGGTGCCTTGATCACCGCTCAGTTCGCCCTCGAACAGGGAAGGGAAGTGTTTGCTGTGCCGGGAAATATCTTTTCCTCTGAAAGCCAGGGAACCCATGCCCTGCTCAAAATGGGGGCGAAGTTGGCGGACAGTTCCTATGCAGTGGTGGAGGAACTCTCCGATACGGTGCTGGAATTGCTGAAAGAGCGGAAAAAAAAGGTCCGTGAGTCGATTCCGCTCAATCCCAAAGAGGAACATTTAGTATCCCTGATGTCGGTGCAGGAACAGCATATTGACAACGTCATTGAGAACAGTTATTTGTCACCCGCTGAAGTTTCAGCTACACTGGTCACGCTCGAACTCAAGGGAGTGATTCGTCAAACCGACGGGAAAATGTTTACCATGATCCCGTCCGATGTTTATTGAGGAACTATGGGTAAGTCGCTGGTGATTGTGGAGTCACCCACAAAAATTGATACGCTGAAGAAAATCATTGGCAAGGGGTTTATGATCAAAGCCTCCGTCGGTCATCTCAAGGATCTGCCCAAGAAAAAACTGGGCGTCGATGTCGAAAATGATTTTAAACCGGACTACATCACCATCCGAGGCAAGGGTAAGATACTGGCCGATCTCAAAGCCGCCGCAAAAAAAGCCGATAATATTTATCTGGCACCCGATCCCGACCGAGAGGGGGAGGCCATCGCGTTTCATATTGCCAACGAACTGACCAAGCTGACCAAAGGCAAGGTTTACCGGGTTATGTTCAACGAGCTGACTAAAAAAGCTGTGACCGATGCCATCAGCAATCCCACCGAATTGAACATCAACCGGGTCAATGCCCAGCAGGCCCGACGCATACTGGACCGGTTGGTGGGCTATAAAATCAGCCCCATCCTGTGGAAGAAGGTGCATCGCGGACTCAGCGCCGGGCGGGTGCAATCGGTTGCATTGAAAATGGTGTGCGACCGCGAAAAGGAAATTCAGGATTTTAAGCAGGAAGAATACTGGTCGATCACCGCCGACCTGAAAGGCAGTCAGGATCCGGAATTCCAGGCCAAGTTATCCAAGATCGACAAAGACAAGGCGGAAATTGCTAAAGAAGATCAGGCCCAGGCAATCGTCAAAGCGGCTGAAAAGGGCGAATGGATTCTGGAAGGAGTGACCAAAAAGGAGCGCAAGCGCAATCCGGTAGCTCCGTTCATCACCAGTACCCTGCAACAGGAGGCCTCACGCAAACTCAATTTTTCCCCGAAGAAAACCATGATGCTGGCCCAGCGCCTGTATGAAGGCATGGCCTTGGAAGGCAAGGGGACGGTGGGTTTGATCACCTATATGCGTACCGACTCCACCCGCATGGCGGATGAGGCGGTTGGCAATCTCCGGCAGTTCATTCAAGATAAGTACGGCAAGGAATATGTGCCCGCCAAACCCAATACCTACAAAGTTAAGAAGTCGGCGCAGGATGCCCATGAAGCGATTCGCCCGACCGACTTCCTGATCGAACCAAAATCATTGAAAGGCAACATCGAAAAAGATTTGTACCGGCTTTATGAGCTGATCTGGTTTCGTGCGGTATCTTCCCAAATGGTTCCGGCGGTTCTCGATACGACGCAGTTTGATATTCGTTCGGATAAATATACCTTCCGCGCCAATGGTTCGGTGATCAAGTTCATGGGTTGTTTGAAAGTCTACATTGAGGCTACCGATGATGACAGTGGCACCGGTGCCCCGTCGGATAAAATCCTTCCTGACTTGCCCAAGGGTGAAAAACTGAAGTTGTTGAAGATTCTTCCCGAACAACACTTTACCCAACCGCCTCCAAGATATACCGAAGCACTTCTGGTCAAGGCGTTGGAAGAAAAAGGTATCGGACGCCCCAGTACCTATGCGTCGATCATCAGTGTGATCAAGGACCGGGATTACGTTAAAGCCGAAGAGAAGCGTCTGGCTCCGACAGAGCTGGGAACTCTGGTTTCCGGTTTACTGGTTGAAAACTTTCCGGATATCATGACCGAAGTATTCACCGCGCATATGGAAGATCAACTCGACCAGATTGAAGAGGGTACATTAGATTGGGTGGAAACCCTCAAAGCTTTCTACAAGCCCTTCGAAAAAGTTTTGGCGGAAGCCGAGAAAAAGATGAGAGATATCAAGAGTGAAGAAGAGAAAACGGATGAGGTGTGTGAGAAGTGCAATCAACCGATGATCATCAAGTGGGGCCGCTTCGGAAAATTCATGGCTTGTTCCAACTACCCGGATTGCAAAAACACCAAGGAAATCGGTGGCAAAGATGAAGGTCCCGATGCAGTGAAGGCGGAAGGCAATTGTGATAAATGCAGTTCGCCTCTAATCATCAAAGTCGGGCGTTTCGGCAAGTTTATGGCGTGTTCCGCTTATCCCGAATGCAAATTCACCAAACCTATCAGCCTTGGTGTTTCCTGCCCGGAACCGACCTGCGAAAAAGGCTACATATCCGCACGGCGTTCCAAAAAGGGACGTACCTTTTACGGGTGCAGTGAATATCCCAACTGCACGTTCACTTCCTGGGACAAACCCGTTGCAGAAGCCTGCCCGGAATGTAAGAATTCCTACATGGTTGTCAAATGGAAGAAAAACGAAGGGGAAAGTCTCCTCTGTCCCAAGTGCAATTTCAAAAAATCCCATGAAGCGGCATAACGCCTGACAATAGATTTGATATGAATTCACACCTGACGATCATAGGTGCGGGCCTGGCGGGTTCGGAAGCCGCCTGGCAAGCCGCAGAAGCGGGCGTGTCCGTAGTTCTTTACGAAATGCGGCCACAGCGTCCGACCCCTGCTCATAAAACAGGGAATTGCGCCGAGTTGGTGTGCAGTAATTCCCTGGGAGGAAATCAGGATACCTCGGCCCCTTTTTTGCTGAAGCAGGAACTGAGAAATTTGGACTCTCTGGTGATCCGTTCTGCCGATAAAAACAGCGTGCCTGCCGGGAAGGCACTGGCGGTGGACCGCGACCTGTTCTCTGAAGAGATCGATCGGACACTGGAACAGCATCCCAACATTACCCTGAAGCGTGAAGAGGTCGCAGAGATTCCCATGGACGGTCCGGTGATTATTGCCACGGGTCCGTTAACGTCGCCGGCCTTTTCCGAGAAATTGACGCAGTTACTGGGGCAGGAGTATTTATATTTTTATGATGCGTTGTCACCCATCATTGATGCTCAATCGATCGATACGGACAAAGCCTTTTTCGCGTCGCGTTATGGGAACGGTGATGCGGATTATCTGAATTGTGGTATGAGCCGGCAACAGTATGAAGGTTTTATCGACGAGCTGTTGAAGGCTGAGAAAGTATCCCTCAAGGAGTTTGAGAAACCCATCTATTTTGAAGGGTGCATGCCCATTGAAGTGCTGGCGGACAGGGGACCTCAGACTTTGGCCTTTGGACCACTCAAGCCGGTCGGATTGAATCATCCCGAAACCAACGAGCGGTTTCATGCGGTGGTTCAATTGAGGAAAGAAAATAAAGAGGGAACGGCTTATAATCTGGTTGGGTTTCAAACCAAACTCACCTATCCGGAGCAGAAACGAATTTTTAAACTGATTCCCGGATTGGAGAACGCGGAATTTTTTCGATTGGGTGCCATTCATCGGAATACTTTTATCAATGCCCCGCAATTATTATCCGGAGACCTGAGCCTGAAAAGCCATCCGAATATTTTTTTTGCAGGGCAGGTTGTCGGCGTGGAAGGCTATGTCGAATCTTCTGCCATGGGTTTGGTTGCCAGCTTGAGCGCCATGTCCCGGTTGAAAGGGGCCGCGTTTACACCGCCGCCTGCAGAAACCGCAATCGGTGCTTTATTGCAATATGTGACAGGCAAAGTAGGGAATTACCAACCGATGAATATTAACTTTGGATTATTTTTAGGTCCAGAGATGCGGATTCGGGATAAGAAGCAGAGAAACCAGCATATTTTCGACAGAGCTTTAAATATGCAGGCGAGGTGGTTGGAGAGCTTGAACGGAGTTAAACAATACAGACGGCCATAACCTGCTTAAGGTCGCAATCGCCCTTGAATACCTTGAGTATCCCATCCTGTTTCAAGGTAGTCATCCCATCCTTAATGGCTTGAGTTCTTAGTTCTTCGACCAGAGGTTTGCTCATGATCAGACGCTTCATTTCTTCAGTGCCTTCCAGAACCTCGTGCAACCCGGTTCGACCAGAATAGCCCGTGTCGTTACACTTGTTGCACCCGACGGGTTTTTTCAAACGCAGATCATTGCTGTACTGGATACTTAGTTTTTTGAATTCATCAAGGCCGTATTCCCGAGCCAGTATCTCGAATTCTTTTTGAGAGGGGTTGTAGTCCTCTTTGCATTCCTTACACAGGGTACGGACCAGCCTCTGTGCCACGATTAACAATATAGCATCTGCAAAGTTGAGCGGGTTCATGCCCATATCGACAAGACGGGTGATGGTTTCCGGAGCGGAGTTGGTATGCAGTGTGCTGAATACAAGATGCCCTGTCAACGAGGCTTCCAGGCCAATAGAGCAGGTTTCTACGTCGCGCATTTCACCAACCATGATGACATCCGGATCGCCGCGCAGGAACGCACGCATGGCCCGTGCAAAATCTAAACCGATCTTTGGGAGTACCTGCACCTGACGCAGGCCTTTCTGAGTGATTTCCACCGGATCCTCAGCGGTCCATATTTTTTTGTCCCGAGTGTTGATATGTCCCAGGGTGGAGTGAAGAGTCGTCGTTTTACCGGAACCTGTGGGACCGACCACCAGAATCAGGCCGTATGGTTTGGCGGCCTTTGCTTTAATAAGATCCTGGTTTCGCTGTGTAAAGTTCATTTTGTCCAGCGGAATGGGCTTGCTGGCGGCCAGAATACGCAATACGGCATCCTCGTTACCGCCCACGGTGGGGCAGGTGGCCAGCCGGAATTCAACCTCTTTCCCGCCATATTTCATTTTGATTTTTCCATCCTGTGGCATGCGCCGCTCGGCAATATCCAATCGAGCCATGATCTTCAATCGTGAGATGACGGCCTGCTTGTACATGGGTGGTATTTCCTGAAAGACTCGGCATGCCCCATCTATTCGATAGCGTACCTCCATATTGTCTTTTCCGACTCCGGGTTCAATATGGATATCAGAAACTCCTTGGTCATAACCATCAACCAGGATTTTGTTGACCAGCTTGACAATGGTGCTGTCGGTTTCGCTGATGGCGTTAAGATCATTATCGTCCTGCGCTACTTCGACGACGGTTTCTTCTTTTTCCGATTTAAGAGCATGCAAGAGGTCGGACATTTCACCGACGGAATCTAAACTATTATCGTTGTCTGCAACAGTGGAATTTAAAAAGTCCCGGATATCGGCTTTCAGTCCCACTTTTAATTCGATATTTTTTCTGGGGAAAATCAATTTAATATTTTGAATTTTGTCTTTGTTGAAAGGATTGTCTATCAAGACAACCACTTTGTTACCGGTTTTCTCAACGGGAACCCAGAAATTCTTTGAGAGGAAACTCAGATTCAATCCTTCGAATACCGAAGAGGGCAGGACGGTGGAACCGTTATAGCCAAGGTAGGGAACTTTGTAAAACTGTTCCAGAGATTTTCCCAAATCATTTCGCGTTACTTTCAATTCTTGTAAGAGAATAGTTTCTATGTCTACCTGGTTTCTGCGAGCCTTGCCAATGGATTCTGTCAATTCCCGTTCAGTAATAATTCCATTGCTGGTGAGATAGGAATATTTTGTGGGTTTTTGCTGGACAAATTTGGTTTGGTTGAAAAAAGCGAGTGCCAATGTTTCTGAAATGATTTGAGCATTTTTCTGGTCAGAAGCATTGAACTTTCCGCCGCCCTTTTTGTTGACGAGCTGAATAATGCCCATCAATCGACCTTTATGAACCAGTGGACACACCAGCATGTCTTTGGTTTTAAAGCCTGATTTTTTGTCCCATGAACTGTCAAAAGATAGGTCAGGATGATATCGCTTTAATTGTTTTGGGTCGTGTACATTTTCGACCATGACCATTTTCTGAGACATGGCGACATATCCAGCAACGCTGGTGGCCGAGATGGGAACCCGGATCTCATTAACGGTGTCGCCGGATTTTAGTTTGGAGTAGATTTCATTTTTACTCATATCAACCATATAGATGGTGATCAGAGCTATGTTGAACAGTTCTAGAATTGAGAGTTTTAATTCTATCAATATTTCATCTACGTTTTTTGCTGAGTGAATCGAATTGATTATTTGAAACAATTTTTGTTGTGCATCTTCAGGCGAGGCAGATGGTGTGGATTCCGTTTCATTTTTAATTTTAGAAACCAACAAGCCAAGGGGATGTGCTAATTCTTTCGAAATATTGAAATCGGAAGCTGTGAATTTATGGTCGCCTTGTTTGTTGATGATTTCCACTGCACCCAACAATTTTTGCTGAAAAGGGAGGGGAATCACCATCATGGATTTTGTCGTCAATTTAAGGTGTTTGTCCACACTGGATGAAGCTGTCATACCGGGGTTGTACATCGCCAGTTCGGCTTTAGAAATTTTGTCGCTGATATTGAGCGCTTTCCCATAGGAAGTGACATACCCTACGGGAGTTTTAGGAGACATGTCCACCCGGATTTGGGGCGCTTTACTGGAAATATGATTCAGGGAAACGAGTTGCTTGCGTTCACGGTCTACCAGGAATAAGACTATGGCTTCGCAGGAAAGGATATTTTTTAATTCGTTAATAATGCCGGGTAGCAGGGACGTGGCGTTGGGTGCTGAAACAATCCGTGAATTAATGGATTGAACGGTTCCATTTTCTGAAGATGATATGATAGGCATAAAAACTTCCTGTGCATTTTAAGAAATAATGAGGGGCGGTTTAGAGTGAAGTGATCACAAAAATAAAATCAAGTGCCGCATAGTATGTCGTGTGTCCCGCCTAAAAAATTTTGTAAATTAGACGATACAGACCGACATGACTTGTTTTAAATCAGTGTCCCCTTTAAAAACTTTCCAGATCCCATCCTGCTTCAAGGTTGTCATTCCATCGTTGACTGCCTGTTCCCTTATTTCTTCCATTAAAGATTGCTTCATGACCATGCGCTTGATGTCATCGGTTCCTTCCAGAACCTCATGGATACCGGTACGCCCGGCGTAGCCGGTATCGGTGCACTTGGAACAACCAACGGGCTTTTTAAGGAGCAGTCCGTCGGAATAAGGGATACCTATGTTTTTGTTGAAGAGTTCCTCGCTGCCGTATTCATGGACCAACACATCGTATTCTTCTTGAGTGGGGTGATAATCTTCCTTACACGCCTTGCACAGAGTTCTCACTAACCTTTGAGCCGCGATGAGGAGCAGGGCGTCGGCGAAATTTAGAGGATTCATCCCCATATCCAGAAGACGGGTAATGGTTTCTGGTGCAGAGTTGGTATGCAGTGTGCTGAATACAAGATGCCCTGTCAACGAGGCTTCCAGGCCAATAGAGCAGGTTTCCACATCGCGCATTTCACCCACCATGATGACATCCGGATCACCGCGCAGAAAAGAGCGCATGGCGCGAGCAAAATCCAATCCGATTTTGGGTAGCATTTGGACTTGACGCAGGCCATCCTGAGTAATTTCCACCGGGTCCTCGGCGGTCCATATTTTTTTGTCAGGTTTGTTGATATGCCCAAGAGTAGAGTGAAGGGTAGTCGTTTTACCAGACCCTGTTGGGCCCACAACAAGGATCAAACCATACGGCTTCTCCGCATAAGTCTGGATCATCTTCAGATTTCTTGGAGAAAAGTTCATTCCTTCTAGAGGGATCGGTTTGCTTGCGGCCAGAATACGTAAAACGGCATCTTCATTTCCTCCTACGGTGGGACAGGTCGCGACACGATATTCAATTTCTTTTTTACCGTACCGCATTTTGATTTTGCCATCCTGCGGCATGCGTCGTTCAGCAATATCCAGTCTTGACATAATCTTGATGCGGGAAATAAAAGCCTGCTTGTACATCGGCGGGATTTCCTGATATACCCGGCACGTTCCGTCTTTTCGGTAACGAACTTTCATGAGTTTTTTTCCTACGCCAGGCTCAATATGAATATCTGAAACCCCCATATCATAAGCATCAATCAGGATTTTGTTAACCAGTTTGACGATGGTACTGTCTGTTTCGCTGATAGCGTTGGAATCATCGTTTCCAGAAGATGTATCGACGGTCGCCGCATCTTCCGATTCATTTTGCAGAGCATCCAGCAGGCTTGAAACTTCTTCGGTTTCCACTGATTCCTCATGTTCGTCTTCTATGTCGGCCCCGCCCGGGGTGACTTTGAGGAAATCATGGATGTCCGCTTTAAGGCCCACTTTAAATTCTAGAGCCTTTTTGGAGAAAATTAATTTGATGTTCTGAATTTTATCCTGATTGGCAGGATTGTCGATCAGAATGGTAACCTTATTCGAACTCTTCTCAATCGGTAGCCAATTATTTTTAGCCAGGAAGTTGATGTTGAGCCCGGTAAAAAGGGATTGCGGCAGGACAACCTCATCTGAATAACCGACATAGGGGACCTTGTAAAATTCCTCCAGGGACTTGCCGTAATCAGCTCGCTTAATTTTGAATTCACTTAAAAGGATCGCTTCGATATCCATCCCATTGGTGCGTGCCTGAGTAATCGCTTTAGTCATTTCCTCCTGGCTTAATAGCCCATTGGTAATCAGGTGACTGAATTTGGTTGGTTTGGTCTTAGACTGCTTTTGTTGGTTGTAGAGTGCCATAGACAGGGATTGGCCTATGGCTAAAATACATTTTTCGTCGTTGACGTTGAACGGCTCCCCGTTTTGTTTGTTGACCAGCTGAAGAACGCCCATCAGTTCGCCTTCATGAATCAAGGGGCAGGCCAACATGCTCTTAGCCTGTTCTCCCGAGAGGGTATCCCAAGAGTTGTCAAATGTTAAATCCGGATGATACTTGACTAACTCTACCTGGTCGTTGACGTTTTTGATATTAACCGGCCTTTTTTCTAAAGCGACACAACCGGCAATACTTTCAGGGGAAATGGCGACACGGATTTCTTCCAAGGTGTCTCCCGGCCGGACTTGGGAGTATATTTCATTTTTAGTTTTGTCGAGGGCGTAGATCGTAACCATTTTGCATTCGAAGAGCTGGAGGATGGGCACTCGCAGTTCGATTAGGATTTCTTGTAAACTGGCTGCAGTAAAAATCGCATGAGCCGTCGCCTGAATTTTTTCATCAATGATCTCGGATTGCATTTTGACGATAGAATGGCCCAGGGTTCCGGCTAATTCTTTGGCCAGGCGCACGTCATCATCGCTGAACTGCGAGTCTGTTTTCTTATTGATGATTTGCAAAACCCCCATCAATTTTTTGTTGTGGGGCAAGGCGAGAACCAGACAGGATTTGGTTCTATATCCTAATTTTTCATCCCATTTGGTATCCAGACTCAACTCCGGATGAATTTGTGTCAGCTCGGATTTGTCATAAGCGTCGACTATGTTGAGCGTACGTCCAGAGGCCGCTACAAAACCCGCAAGACTTTTGGGTGAGATATCGATTCGGATTTCCTGGCTGTCGGAGGAAGTAAAGTTACGGGAAAAAAGCTGTCGTTTGGGACGGTCAATCGCATAGACGGTGACTCTATCTGCGTTAAAAAGATCCTGCAGATCCTCCGTAAGCTCAAAAAGGGTTTTGGTTACACTCTCGGCAGATAAAATCCGGTTCACGATAGGTTTTAATCTATCCGAAGCGCGTCGTGCCGGGCCCTTTTGCGGGTTGGGGATATTGGCTACAACTTTTTCTGAATTTGCCGGATTTGCATCTGCCACAGGCTTTGCGGCTACCGTGGGCCTCGCGGCCAAGCCTGGCTTGGTCGTCTTGATGCATGAGGAGGGCTTATCGGACTTGGCAGAATTCGCTACCTCGGCCGGTTTGGCTGGAACAGGATTCATAGATAAAATATTCCCACTCGATTCAGAAATGAGCCATTTGGACGGAATTGTTTATAAGTACTTTAACTGTAATTCTACTATTAAATGCTTAATATTTCAAGGGTAATCCTAATGGCAGGCGGTATTTTTGCTCAATCCTTTAGGGAATTGATGAGGCTTGGCCTCAGGGGCTTGGAATGAAAATGGGAGGGGGGAGGGCTAAACGTCTAACTCGTTGAAAAAAGGAGCTCTTTCCTGAATAAACTTGAAACGGTGCTGAGCGTCTTTACCCATCAGGCGGCCGAATGTTTTATCGGTGCGCCTATTATTCTCAATAGTCACTTTAATGAGGGTTCTTTTGCTTTTATCCATGGTGGTGGATTTAAGATCTTGGGAAGGCATTTCTCCCAGTCCTTTAAACCGTCCCACTTCATAGTTCGCACCATTTAAAGTTTTGATTATTTTATCTTTTTCATTGTCATCCACAGCGTAAAAAACCTTTTTGCCGGCGTCAATTCTGTAAAGAGGGGGTTGTGCAATAAACAGATGTCCCCCCTTAATGAGTTGAGGCATGTATCGATAGAAAAAAGTCAGCAATAAGGAGCAAATATGGGCACCGTCGACGTCGGCATCGGTCATGAGAATGATTTTTCCATAACGCAACTTGTCATAGTCAAATTTGGGTTCGATCCCCGCACCCAAAGCGGAAACGATATTTTTGATTTCTGAATTGGCGTGAATCTTATCCTGCGCAGCCGTTTCCACGTTTAAAATTTTTCCGCGAATCGGCAAAATGGCCTGGGTCTTTCGATCGCGGGCCTGTTTGCTGGAACCCCCCGCCGAATCTCCCTCACAAATAAATAATTCAGACTCCTCACGGTCAGTCGAAGCGCAATCGGAAAGTTTTCCAGGGAGATTCAATCGATGCGAGATATGTGTTTTGCGATTTACAGAATCTTTAGCCTGACGGGAGGCTATGCGGGCCTGTGCGGCCAGGATCACTCGGTTGGCGATCAGATCACCCACCGACTGATGGTCGTGCAGATAATGCTCCAGTGAATCCTTGACCACCGATTCCACCTGGGATGTGATGTCGGAGTTGAGGCGGCCTTTGGTCTGACCCTGGAACTCGACATCCCCTTGCAGGTATACGTTGATAATGGCCACAAGCCCTTCTTTGGCATCGTCACTGGTTATGCCGGGGACTCCTTTCGGAAGCAGTTTGCGGCGCTCAATATAAGCCTTCAAGGCTTTAGTGATTCCGTTGCGAAAACCATTTTCATGGGTGCCCCCGTCGATGGTCTTGATCGAGTTGGCGTAGGAATGAATAACCGTGTCCGTGTTGGAGGTCCAGACAAAGGCCGTCTCCATTCGGAGTTTTTTATCTTCTTTTTCCGTATAGAAGGGTTCCTCGGTCAATACCGACTTGTTGTCAATAATTTTGCGGATGAAATCCTTGATGCCTTCAGGGTATTGGAACGTATGCGTCTTCTGGTCTTCCTTGACAATGATTTTCAGGCCTTTGTTGAGGAATGCCTTGGATTCGGCCCGTTCTAAAATCGATTTTACGTTGAATTCGATTTTTGGAAAAATTTCCGGGTCTGGTTTGAAACTGATTTCGGTCCCTTTGGTTCGGCAGGCTTTGCCTTTTTTCAGTTTGGTTTTGGCCTTGCCCTGGGAAAACTCCTGGGTCCACTCAAATCCTTCGCGTCGAGAAGTGGCGGTCAGTGATTCAGAAAGGGCGCACACTACAGCCATGCCCACACCGTGCAATCCTCCGGATACCTTGTAACTGCCTTCCTGGAACTTACCACCGGAATGCAAAGTAGTGAACAATATCTCCATGGCGCTTTTATTGGTTTTCTGGAATTTATCGATGGGAACGCCGCGCCCGTTATCTATAACGGTGATTTTATTTTCTTTGGAGATTTGGATTTCGATTTGATCGCAGTGCCCGTTCAGTGCCTCATCGACGGAGTTGTCAAGAATTTCCCAGACCAGATAATGCAATCCCTGAAGAGAGGTCGAGCCGATATACATTCCCGGCCGTTTACGGACCGGTTCCAAGCCTTCCAGAACTTGAATATCTTTCGCTTTATAACTGCTCATAGGTTTAGATCAGGTTGATTACTTTTTTGTTCTTGGACACGAAAACTCCCTGGCCTCCACGGTTGTGAATGGTAATTTTCGAGAGATTGAGTTCTTTGCTTTTGCCGTCTTCAAAAACCATTTGGACCGGTTTCTTGCGGTCTATGCATTTGGCCGCGGACACTTTGCCTTTGGCGGTATTCATCAGTTTGACGCCAACACCCACTCCACTCAATTGAGCGACCTGATTCAGTTTGATCAAAAGACCTTTGCCTGCGTCTGATATCAGTAAAACATGTTTTCCGCTAACCGGGCTGACCGCTACCATGCGGGTGTCATCTTTGACAGACATCACCCGTTTTCCCGCACGGCTGGTTTCTGTCAGGTTAGCGATCGGAAAACGAAACCCATGTCCCATGTCATTCACGAATAACAGTTCCTCGGCATTTTCGACGCTCTCTTCAAAGTCGAAACCCTGTTGCTCTCCCGGTTCTTCGGTTTTGCCATTTTCTCCGCCCGGCAGGGACAATATTTTAATGACCCTCTCGCCGTCGCCGAATTTAAAAATATTCTGGACCGGTTCACCAAAACCCCCACGTGTGTAGGGCAGGTTGAACACTTTATGGATGTACACCATTCCGGCGGAAGTAAAGATAGCCGCCAGGTCGCGGGAGTTGGTACGAACAATACCCAGCAAACTGTCTTTTTCTTTAAATTTGAGGGTGGAAGGATCGCTCAGGTTTTTGGTTTTTCTGAGCCAGCCGTTGCGGCTCAATACCAGAACCGCGTTTTCATCTTCGATGAAATCTTCCGCGTTGTATTCCACCGTTTCGATTGTCTTGATTTTGGTGCGTCGTTTGTCGCCGAATTTATCCCCAACTTCCTTCAGTTCGGATTTAACCACGCCCCAGACTTTCTTTTCGGAGGCAAGAATGCTTTCGATCTCTTTTTTCTCCTGGAGTTTTTCCTTTTGCTCCAGTTCTATTTTGTTGATTTCCATGGATACCAAACGGTACAACGGAATTTCCAGAATCGCCGAAACCTGTTCGTCATCCAGCTTGAATGCGTCCTTCAGTTTGGTTGACGCTTCTTGTCGCGCCTTGGAGGAACGGATTAACTGGAGAGCCTTGTCTAGGTTGTTGAAAATGATGACAAAAGCCGTAAGAATATGGAGGCGTTTTACAAGAACTGCAAGATCAAATTCCAACCGGCGGACTATCACACCTTTCCGGAAATCCAGGAAATGCGTACAGATCTCCTTGAGGGAGAGACGAGCCGGTTCACCAGTGGGCTTCAGGCAATTGAAATTCAATTGAAAATTTGTTTCCAGCTCTGTGTGCTTGAACAGGTAGGTCATGATCTTTTCCGGTTCCGTACCGGTTTTGATCTCAAGTACCACGCGCACATTCTCGTCGCTTTCATCGCGGATATCCGTAATTCCCGGAAGTTTTTTGTTGATGATGATCTCAGCGATTTTTTCAATCAGTCGTGACTTGTTCACACTGTAGGGAATGGATTTCAAAATAATTTGTATTTTGCCGCGAGGCAGACCCTCCTGCTCCCATTCACCACGAATCTTGACGGCACCTAACCCTTGATCGTACGCTTTGCGGATTTCTGTTTTGGAGTTCAAGATGATGCCACCCGTCGCAAAGTCCGGCCCTTTGATAGACTTCATAATCTGAGCGGTGGTTTGCTTCGGTTCGTCAACCAGGGAGATCAACGCGTCTATCACTTCGGTCAGATTGTGACTGGGAAAAGAACAGGCCATACCTACCGCAATACCGGAGGAGCCGTTGATCAGCAGATTGGGAATGCGCGAGGGGAGAATTTCCGGTTCTTTGAGCGTGTTGTCGTAGTTTTGCCGGAAATCGACCGTGTCTTTTTTAATATCGTTCAGAATGTACGAAGTGATCGGTGTCAGCCGGCCTTCAGTGTAACGATAAGCCGCAGGAGGGTCGCCGTCCAGTGAACCGAAATTACCTTTGCCATCCACCAAAGGGTAACGCATGGAAAAATCCTGCGCCATACGCACCATGGACTCGTAAGTAGAGGCGTCACCATGTGGATGGTATTTACCCAGAACCTCACCGATGATCTTCGCCGACTTGACCGGCTTGGAGTCGGAAGTAACCCCCATGCTGTTGATGGCGTACAGGATGCGGCGGTGAATCGGCTTCAATCCGTCACGTACGTCCGGCAGGGAGCGCGAAACAATGGTGGAAAGCGCATACGTCAGAAAACGATTTTCCAGCTCAAGGGTAATATCTGAAGGTATTTCTTTGGCCATGTTTTTTTAATAGGGTGATTAAATCGGGTATCCGGTGGACTATTTCCTGTGTGTTTACGGTAACAGAAATGAGGAGTCTGAAGCGGGTTGAGGAATTGAAACTTAAAGAAGTGCTTTTAGACTGCCGACTAACTGCTTCATTTAAAAGAATTTAATCTCTGAAATCTTATTTGTAAAGAATAAAATACAGAACGCAACGGTTTCTGATACTATATTTGCACTCTGTACGGGTGCTTTTCCGGTATTCCAAAAAGCGGTTTAAATGGCTACAACAAAAGGTTTTGCCTTTCCTGCAAATGAGATTTTTTATAAACTTTTAGGATTATTAAAATCTTTTTTTGCGCAGGGCCATCCTAAAGGCAGCTTGAAAGGGAAATACGGTTTTGATTTCCCAATCAGCCCGATTTGAAATTTCACCCAGATTACAATCATCCCCTATTGCCGCGCTCGGCGTAGACTTCCAATCGTAAACGGGTAACGGTTTATTGCGATTGTTTGGGATTACCTCTTAGGAGAAAGAAATGTCTGATCAAGATTTACAGGTAAAGGTCATGGCCGCATTGAAAACCGTCATGGACCCGGACCTTCATAAAAATATTGTCGATTTGGGTTTTGTCAAAAACCTGAATATAGATAGCGGGAAGGTGAAGTTTGATGTGGAGTTGACCACTCCCGCCTGCCCGGTAAAAGAACAGCTGAAAACCGAATGTAGCGATAAAGTAGGGGCCATCGAGGGCGTGTCCGCAGTAGATGTCAATATGACCGCCGCAGTGCGTGCTTCCGAACATTCACAGCCCATTCTGACTGGTGTGAAGAACATCATCGCCGTTGCCAGTGGCAAGGGCGGAGTCGGTAAATCCACCGTCAGCACCAACCTTGCGGTGGCCCTGAGCCAGACCGGCGCGACAGTGGGTTTGATGGATGCGGACATTTACGGTCCCAGTATTCCAAAAATGCTGGGGATTCCCATATCGCCGCCTAAAGGCGCCGGAAACAACAAATTTTACCCTCATGAAAATCACGGTCTCAAAGTAGTTTCCGCCGCGTTTTTGACCGAAGAAGGTCAACCGCTGATGTTGCGCGGTCCCATGCTGGGCGGCATCATCCAGCAGTTTCTTCAGAACGTGGAATGGGGCGAGCTCGATTACCTGGTGATCGACCTGCCTCCCGGTACCGGCGATGTGCAGTTGACGCTCACCCAGCGCGCTCCCTTGTCGGGTGGGGTGATTGTGACGACACCTCAGCAGATCAGCCTGATCGACGCCGAAAAGGGAGTCAAAATGTTCGAGCAGGTAAAAGTGCCGGTACTCGGTGTGGTCGAGAACATGAGCTACTTCGTGTGTGACGGGTGTGATAAGAAGCATTACATTTTCGCTTCGGGAGCGGGTCAGCAGTTGGCTGACCAGTTCAAGGTCCCCCTTCTTGGAGAAATTCCTCTCATCTCCGAAGTGGTCTCCGCCGGTGATTCTGGATTACCGATAACCATCAGTCACCCGGATTCCCCGGCCAGCGAGGCCTATCGGCACCTGGCGGGACAAGTGGCGGCGCAGATCAGTATCAACCAGTCGCAGGGAGCCAAGAAGATAGGCGCCGGGTTTGAGCTGGCGTGGAAAAGCTGAAGCGAAACTCTAATCTTTAACACTGGAAAAACAAATGTCAGAAGAAACCAACGAGGAGCCGAACGGTCCCTCGCCGAGCGATATCAAACAAGTCGATGACAGCACGCTGGGGATCACCTGGACCGACGGGCATGAGTCGATCTATCACGTCAAGTTGTTACGGGAGAAGTGTCCCTGCGCCAATTGCATCGACGAATGGTCCGGCGAAAAGAAAATCAAGCCGGGTATGATCCAGGACACCATCCGTCCCGTCAACCTCAAAACGGTCGGCCTGTACGCCATCCAGTTCGACTGGAACGACGGCCACAGCACCGGACTGTATCCCTACACACTACTCCGGGAACTGTGCCAGTGCGAGGAATGCAAAGCCAAGTCCGCCACGTAGATGCAGCTCTCAAACATAAAAAAGCCCGACCCTGTAAAGGAGTCGGGCTTTTTGTCTTCTAAAAGATTCTCGATTAGGGCTTAGATAAAAAGTGATGTTACCCTGAGCCTGTCGAAGGGCGACACGGTTACGCTAATTTCAGTTACATTCCCACCTTGTCGCGAACTTCGTCCATCAATGCGCCATCAATCACCTTGAGGCCTCTATCACGGGCGAAGTTGAGAACCGTTCTCTTGGCCATGCCTCGTACAAAGAACGGCACCTTCTGGATGCGGTCCTTCGCTTCCTGCGTCCACTCAAAATCAGTCTCGGCAGGCGCAGCTTTTTTGAGTTCTTCCTTACCCTCGGCTAATGTGTTGCCCATCATAGCGAACGGGGTATTGGCGATCTCGGAGGGACCACCCGCTTCCACGCCCAGTTTGTTGACGAATTCGGTTTCAAACTTATTGGTCAGCATGGCAATCATATTTCCGCATTTATTACACTTGAACTTGAGAGCGATACTTTCTTTTTCCTTCGGCATGATGCCGTCGGCCTGCGTTACCATTTGCTCATCGCAGGGTATGCAAAGGAATTTCATTGGAGCTCCTTAATTGGATTTATTTTGGATGAATTTTAATATGTTGTCGACCACCTGCGCAATAGCCTTTCCAGTGACCGAGTCGGCGTGTTCTTCAAAGAACGTTTTGCCCGCTCCGGTTTGACGGGACACCCGTGTGTCGAATGGGATGCGGCCCAGCAGGGGAATCTTTTTATCTTGTGACAGTTTTTCTACATCTTCGCCTTCAAAGAGCTTGCCCTCTTCGTTGCAATGCGGGCAAACGTAAGTCGCCATGTTCTCGACCAGCCCGATAATGGACACGCCCAGCTGGTTGCTCTTGCTGATCGATTTGGAAACGATGTGCTGGGAAATCTGGGAGGGGATGGTGATCTCCACCACGCCGTCCAACTCCGGGATCAGGTCGCGCACGTTGTCGATGCGGTCACTGCCGGGCGGCATGTCGATGAGCAGATAATCCAACTCGCCCCAGATGGTATCGGTCAATAGTTCGCGCAGAGCCTGCGACTCCATCATGCTGATCCAGACCGCAGTCGCGTCCTTGCCCTCGTTCCACATTACCGGCGAGTCGGCGTTGGGTAGAAGCATGTCCATGGACATGATTTTGATCCCCAACACGCCTACAGCAGGTTGAACCCCTTCGGGACCGATATTCAGTTTGTCGGAATGCGGCACACTGAGCAGTTTTCCCATGCTGGGACCGTTCAGATCCGCATCCAGAATACCCACTTTATGCCCCAGCGTGGCCAGGCAGACCGCCATATTAGCGGTGATGGAGCTTTTGCCGACGCCGCCTTTACCGCTCATCACGGAAACTTTGTGTTTGATTGTATCGAGCCGTTTGCGCAGTTTTTCGCGCTGGGAAACGACCTGCTCTATGACGTTGGACCCGCCGTCGCCAGCCAGGTCATCATAGGTTTTCATAGATAAACTCCTTATATTTACAAGAGATACGCGATTCTGGATTGTCAGGTTTGCGATATTGTATCACAAGAGATGTCCAAGGGATAAAAAGGTTCCTGGGAATTGAAAAATGTTGCGAAATGGGGGCGGAGGACTATATTTCAAGAGGAAGGTATGTGCAACCTACCGGGAGTTTATATGGGCATGGATCCACCTGACAATTCATTTTTGGAAAACAACACTTAGATCCGATTATAAAACCGGATAAACTCCTTGAGTTTTTAACAGGAGTCGAATAAAAAGAAGAGCGCGCTGGTGCAAAGCCAGCGCGCTTTTTACATATACCATTAAGGACCCGTAAATTGAGAAGAATCAAACTCTTACTGGAATACGAAGGCACCCGCTACCACGGCTGGCAACTCCAGGTCAATCAGGTGAGCATCCAGGGGGTTTTGGAGAGCAAACTGCACAAAATCACCGGGGAAAAGATCCGGGTGATCGGATCGGGCCGAACCGATGCCGGGGTGCATGCGGAAGGGCAGGTGGCTCATTTTCAGACGAATTCGACCATGAAACTGGACGAATTTTTGAAGGCCATGAACAGCCTGTTGCCATCCGATATCGTGGTGAAAAAGGTCATGGAGGCCAAACCGGATTTCCATGCGCAGATATCCGCCACCCGCAAAACCTACCGGTACACGATTCTCAACCGGGAGTATCCCTCGGCACTGAACTGCCGGCAGGCGCATTACATCGCCATTCCGATCCTCAACGTCACCGCCATGCGCAAGGCCGCGCGGTATCTGGTCGGGCAGCACGATTTCAAAACGTTCCAGGCCTCCGGCTGTACCGCCCATTCCACTCAGCGCGAGCTCTACCGGCTGTCCATCGCGAAAGAGGGTGACTATATCCGCATCACGGTCGACGGCAGTGGCTTCCTCAAGTACATGGTGCGGATTATCGTCGGCACGTTGATCGAAATCGGCTGGGGCAAATGGCCGCCGGAGCGGATGAAGAAAGTCCTCAAATCGAAAGACCGGCTGATGGCCGGCCCGACGGCGCCCTCGCGCGGGCTCTGCCTGGTCAAGGTAGTCTATGGCAAACGACCTGCCCGAAAAAAAATCGCCGGAAAAAAGCCAAAAACGTTCAAAGCCCGATTGTCCCAAAGGGCTTTTCGCGAGTGAAGGGGACAGGCCAAAATTTACCACAGAGGACACAGAGGACACAGAGACCAGCATGACGCTGGACCCGATATTCAACCCCAGATAAACATGAAGGATAAAAATTGAGGGTATTGTAGTGGCCTCATTTGTGGGACTGAGTTTAAAACATTTTCGCGGTTTTCGCGTGGTTCGCGGTTAATATCTAGGGCATAAACCGCGAAAGGCGCGAAATACACGAACAGGTAACCTCAAAGGTTGCTTGGACCGTCAAACTTTTCGCGTATAATAGGCCACTTCTTTTTCAAGTCCATTTAACATGTTTAGAAGGGTTTTTTCATGAGTCAGGAATTTAATATCACAGTACTGCCGGGCGATGGCATCGGCCCGGAAGTAATCCGTGAGGCCGTCAAAATCCTCAAAATCATCGAGCGCAAAAAGAATCTCAAGCTGAACCTGACGGAAGCGCCCGTCGGCGGCGCCGGGTACGAGGCCGCAGGCCATCCCCTGCCGGACGACACGCTCAAAGCCGCTCAATCAGCCGACGCCGTACTGTTGGGCGCGGTCGGGGGACCCAAGTGGGAGACCATCGACTTTTCCCTGCGACCAGAACGCGCCTTACTGGGACTGCGTTCCAGCCTCGGATTGTTCGCCAATCTCCGTCCCGCGAAAATCTTCGCCCCGCTGATAGAAGCATCCACTCTCAAGCGGGAAGTGGTGGAGGGCCTCGATATCATGGTGGTCCGCGAGCTGACCGGCGGCATCTATTTTGGTGAGCCGCGTGGCGTGGAAACCCTGGCAGACGGCACCCGCAGGGGCGTCAACACGCTGGTCTACACGGAACCGGAAATCGAACGCATCGCCAAAGTCGCCTTCGACGTGGCGGGCAAGCGGAATAAAAACGTCTTCTCCATCGACAAGGCCAACGTGCTGGAGTGCACCGGCCTGTGGCGCGAGGTGGTCACGAAAGTTCATGCAGATTATCAAGACATCACGCTTTCGCACATGTATGTGGATAATTGTGCCATGCAGTTGGTGCGCAATCCAAAACAGTTCGACGTCATCGTCACCACCAACATGTTCGGAGATATCCTGAGCGACCAGGCGTCGATGCTCACCGGCTCCATCGGCATGTTGCCCTCGGCCAGTCTGGGGGACGGCAAAGCGGCGATGTACGAACCGATCCACGGCAGTGCGCCGGATATCGCCGGGCAGGACATCGCCAACCCGCTGGCGACCATTCTGTCGGTCGGTATGATGTTCAAGTATTCCTTTAACTTAGAGGGAGTAAATACCATATTAGAAAAGGTAGTTGATGACGTCTTAGCGCAGGGCTATCGTACCGGCGACATCATGTCCAAGGGCGGAAAACAGGTCGGATGCATCGCCATGGGGGATCGCGTGGCCGAGGAACTGGAGAAGCAGTTGTAATGGAAAAAAAGGAAAACTATAACGTCGCAGTGGTCGGGGCCACGGGAGCGGTGGGCCGCACCATGCTGTCCATTTTGGAGGAACGAAAATTTCCCGTTGCCAAACTTCTGCCGCTGGCATCTGCGCGCTCGGCCGGCAAGCAGGTGGATTTCAACGGCGAAACAATCACCATCCAGGAATTGAAAGCGGATTCTTTCGAGGGGGTGGATATCGCCCTGTTCTCCGCCGGGGGATCGATCAGCCGCGAGTTCTGCCCCATCGCCGCCAAAGCGGGATGCGTGGTGATCGACAACAGCAGTGCCTTCCGCATGGACAAGGACATCCCGCTGGTAGTGCCGGAGGTCAATCCGCACGCCATCGGCGACCATCAGGGGATCATCGCCAACCCCAATTGCTCGACCATCCAGATGGTGGTGGCGCTGAAGCCCATCCACGACCGTTACAAAATCAAACGCGTCGTGGTTTCGACCTATCAGTCGGTGTCGGGATCGGGCCAGAGCGCGATTGAAGAGTTGAAAGCGCAGAGCAGTCAGGCGTTGAACGGGCAGGCGGTGACGCATGAAGTGTACCCCCACCAGATCGCCTTCAACTGCCTGCCGCATATCGATACGTTTCTCGATACGGGCTATACCAAAGAAGAGATGAAGATGGTGAACGAGACCCGGAAAATCCTGGAAGACGATGCCATTCAGGTGTCGCCGACCACGGTGCGCGTGCCCGTGTTTTACGCGCACTCCGAGGCCGTCAATGTCGAAACCGAACAGGAAATCGACGTGAAGGAACTCCGGACGATTTTGGGTTCAGCGCCGGGGGTGCGCCTGGTCGACGCTCCGGGCAAAGGCGAATACCCCCTCGCGACAGACGCCGCCGGCCGGGATGAAGTGATGGTCGGGCGCGTCCGTGCCGACCTCGACAACCCGCGTGCCGTTAACCTGTGGATCGTCGCCGACAACCTGCGCAAAGGCGCCGCCCTCAACGCCATCCAGATTGCCGAAGTCCTGATCCGCAGATAATCTTCTTTCGGCACTCCAAATTTCTTCTGGAAATACGATCCCTTCAAGAGTAGTATCTCGGTCAGCAATTAATATAGCCGGAATTGACCCAAAGTGGTCACTGGTGAAATTAGACTGAAGTCTAATCAAAATACTAATGAAGCCTCTATGATGAGTCTGTAATGGCAGTCTGGAGGGATTAGGAGGAGGGTATGGTTCAGGTAGCAAATAAGCATGCTCAAATGTTATTTACTTTGGTCATTATAATATTGATCTTGCCCAGTCTCGTTATTGCCGACAATACATTTAAATTACTTAAAAATAAAAGGTCATACCTTACCTATAAAGGAATTGGCTATGTTGGGCAACAGTTGCCGGGTTATTGGTGGCTGAAATCAAAACGAGGTGATCAAATTTACCATTTCAGTTTTCTCAATGGAAATAAAATTCTTGTTATTCACACTGGAGATTCGCCAAAAATAATTCCCTGGTATAAGCAAGGAGAGCGGTTTTTAAAAAATAAGTATTTTAATGGCATCGTTGGTCAATTTAAGTTTGCAGGGGATCGATGTTTCAAAGGAATATCTTCGACAATTGAAATGCGCAAACCTAACAGGCCTCCCAAATGTCCTCAATACCAGTGGTGGGCACAGTCAGGAGTTTGCTTCAACAAAAAACATTTGAACTCGAGTGAGACCATATTTGCTGAACATCACGATACCCAATCCTGTCGTTTTAATAAATCGCCAAATAAACTAGATTTTAAATATGAACGGTTTCTTGGAGCGTCGTTTGCTCCATTCATGGGAAACAAATATATTCACCGATTTCAAACATTGGGTCATTATGAACTGGCAGTAAAAATCGCTTGGGACTATCGTGAATTGAAATCAGCCTCACGCGCCCCTTCTAAGGTAAGAGTTCGTTTAGTAAGCAAACAGGTATTAGTGCACTCCGGAGGGCTTTCCGGGAATTACACATTCCGTACGCCCAACCCAGGAAAATATACGTTTGAGGTGGAAGTCCGTAATGCCAGTGACTCAGTGATTCATCGTGATTACCTAACTGCAATTATTCCGGGAATATAAATAATGAGGATCGTTTAAAGGGGGATGAAAATGATTAAATTGAGGAAGGTGTATTTCCCATATTTGAAGTGGCTGATTCTTTTTGTACTCTTATGTTTTCCTCCACTGCCTGCACAAGCGGGGCTTTCGGAATATGCGTATTTAAACAATGACACGGATGATACCGTCAAGGCATCAACTTTTCGGAAAGCTCTGAAAAATGCTGCTCGATGTGCCCGGTCCAGCGTCGATGAATTATTGATCGGTGCTGCTGAAGTGATGATTACCAAAAGTTTAAGCGCAGATACAGTTACCAGCTTTCTGCAGGATGTGGCACTTGAGTGCGTTAATGCAAAAAAGGCGGCTGACTTTCTTAAAGCAAAAAAAATAAAAAATGCCTCGCAAATCAAACGCAGTGTTTACCTGGAGAGGGGAGTTGCAAACTATGGTAGAAAAGGGTCGTTGTCAGGCTTAGCCAGAGCTGAGAGGCTTAAAGCAGGTAAAAAGCTGGGCGGCCACCGAAATATAGCTGTAGTTGAATATACATTGAATGGCAAAAAAATGAAACCAATGGTAGTAGTAAGTTCAGGTACGGGTAAAACGATCGGTCACTCTGAGCAAAAGATTATCAAGGCATTAAATAAAAAAAAAGGAAAAGTTAAAGTCAAAAGGCTTTATTCGGAACGCCGCCCATGTAGCAGTGGCCCCAAAAGTTGTTATGATAAAATAACAAATGATTCACGATTTAAAGAGGCCACAGTGGAATATACTTTTGATCACACCTCCGATAGCCAGAAAAAAGCATTTGGAGACTTGGTGGAAAAAGGTCTTCCCATGCCAGAAAAACTGGATAATCCGTTTAAATCCTTAACCAGGGGGCTTAACCTTCCATTTTAAATTACCAATAAGTTAATGTCTGTTAACGATCAAAATCAGACAGGTCGGCACAGATGAAGTGATGGTCGGGCGTGTGCGAGCCGATCTCGATAACCCGCGCGCCGTCAACCTGTGGATCGTGTCGGACAATCTCCGCAAAGGCGCCGCCCTGAACGCCATCCAGATCGCCGAAGTCCTGATCCGCAGATAGCCTTCCTTTGGTCTTCCCGTACTATGGCAACACAATCCCGTTCAAAATCACAAAATTTCTTTGTCCTGCAAAAATTCTGTCACCAATTCCGAAATTCCCCGTTTATTTTCATTCACTTCATAGTTCAGAACCCTCATGGTTGTATTATCTATGAGGGACCCTAGAGGAGCCAATGCCTCTCTCAAATCAGGGTAGGCATTCAGAACTTCTTCCCGAACGACCGGTGCCGCATGGTAAGGAGGGAAAAATTTCTTATCGTCCTTTAGGGAAACCAAATTGTATGCTGGAATCCGTCCATCGGTCAAATAACCGTCGATCACATCAACCGCTCCCTCGGCCAAAGCCTCATAAATTAGACCCGGGTCCAGATCATGGACTTCTCCAAACTTAAACCCATACCTCTTCTGAAATCCGGGATACCCGTCCGGCCGTTCCTGAAATTCTCCAGAAAACCCTGCTACCAATTTTGAAGACACGGGAGTCAAATCAGAAATAATTTTCCAGTGATTTTGCACGGCGTCCTGCTTTCGGACGGTGAGGGTATAGGTATTATTGAAGCCGAAGGGTTCCAACCAAACCAGATTGAATCGGTTTAGATATTCTTCTGACACACGTTGATAGACTTCATCGGGATTGTTCATTACAGGAAGTTTTAGAATGGCCATCAAGCCTGTTCCGGTGTATTCCGCGTACAGATCAATCTCCCCCCGTTTTAAAGCCTGATGGCAAATAATGGTTCCACCCAGGTTGAACTTGCGATCCACGGAAAGGTGCGTTCGTTTTTCAATCATCTGGGCCATCATTTCGGCGATGATATGCTGTTCTGTAAAATTTTTTGATGCAATGCGGATGACATTAATACTTTTCGGTTCATTCTTTTCAGAGAATCCTGCTGTTTGCGAGGACCAGGGGAAAAAACTTATAAAAACGGGGATCAAAAGGAAAAGAGGAATCAGAACTATGGAGAGTTTCAAGGCAAAATGAAACCGGTGGGACCCATGTCTGTTTCGTTTAGGATCACAAACCTTTTCTACGAAACCCAGCACGAAATCCACCAGCAAGGCCAGTAGTGCCGCAGGAATCGCACCCAAAAAAATCAGCCGAGTGTTGGAAAGAGCCAGGCCGCGATTAATAAATTCGCCCAAACCTCCTGCTCCGATAAATGCGGCGAGGGTTGCGATACCCACTCCCGCTACCGAGGCAGTCCGAATGCCCGCCATAATGACTGGAATTCCCAGAGGGATCCTGATCAGTCGCATTTTTTGCCATTCTGTCATGCCTATTCCCCGGGCCGCTTCGATGATCTCCGGAGCAATGCCCTGAAGCGCGGCCAGAGTGTTCCGAACTATAGGGAGTAGAGCATAGAGAATAAGCGCAACGATTGCCGGTATTACTCCGATTTTCTGGAAAAGGGCCAAAAGAATGACCAGCATTGCCAGACTTGGGATCGTTTGTAAAATACTGACGACTCCCAAAAGCAGACCGCGCAACCCGGGTCGGTAGAAAGCCAAAATAGCCAGAGGAATGCCGACAAGCACCGCCGTCACAGTCGATATTCCGGTAAGAAAAATGTGCTCCCCGATGCGTTGCCAAATCTCTGGCAGGCGTTCGATAATGTAATCTGTCCATGATGTCGTCTTCATTACAAAATGTTTTTGAACCCCTTCCAGGACTTGACAGATTTCGAAAATAGTTCCCGAACGAATTCTGTGGCAGGGTTTTCCAGGATTTCTTCAGGGGTCCCGGTTTGTTCCAGTCGCCCTTCGTGGAGGATGGCGATACGGTCGCCTAAAGTAACGGCTTCAACAATATCGTGAGTGACAAAAATAATCGTTTTATTCAAACGTTGTTTCAACTCCAGAAACTCCTGTTGGAGAGAATTTCTGGTGATGGCATCAAGTGCTCCAAAAGGTTCGTCCATCAGGAGATAAGCCGGATCAGCCGCCAAAGCACGGGCAACGGCTACGCGTTGTTGCTGGCCACCTGATAGTTCATCGGGAAATCGATCGGCGTGGATTTTGGGAGACAGCTGAACGAGTTCAAGCAGTTCACGGTACCGGTTGTTGATCCGGTCCCTGGGCCAACCTAAAAGGCGTGGCACCATGGAAATATTCTCTCGAATAGACAGATGCGGAAACAGGCCGATGCCCTGGAAAACGTATCCTATGGAACGCCGAAGCTCTATCGGGTCCTGTTGCTGAATATCCTTTCCATCCAGGTATATCCTTCCCTCTGTCGGATCGATCAAACGATTGATCATTTTCAGTAGGGTTGATTTCCCGCAACCAGAAGACCCCAGGAGCATCAGGATTTCTCCTTCCCGTACTTCGAAGGAGAGGTTATTTATGATTCTGGAAACTCCATCATAAGATTTACTGACTTGGTCAAGGGTAATCATAGAACCATATCAAATCCACTAGAGGGTTCATCAAGAATTAGATATCCCAAGGCCACAGAACCCTGGTGCCGATAGTTAGAAGCATCAGGTTGAAATTCCTTTTGATTCCAAAATCTCTGGCGGAATATGTGCCTTTTTTCTACCCGTAACAGCAAAATAATGAAGTGGCTGGCCATCCACTGATAACCGATGTCGGTACCTCTCGATGTGGTAGATATCAAGATATTTTGAGAAAATCAATTCTCTTATCAATTTGGAAAAGCCGGTTTCATCTTTAGTATTAAGGAATGTATCTTTTATGTTGAACGCTACCCATCCCTCGTCCTTAATAAGATTGAATGCAGTCACGAACGCTTTTGTTGGGATATCGCCAAAACCAAGTGCCGCAACAGTGACCATGCAGTCGCATTGCCAGGATTCTATTTCGTCTTTCTTTTCTTCACTGAGATTGCAAAAATCCTCAACATAATAGGCATCATACACTCCCGGCCTGTCGCGAATAAGCGCCTCGTAAGCTTCTGGAATAATGTCGATGCCTACTAATCGTGATATACCATGTTTTTTGAGTTCCTCCCCCATGAGGCCATTGCCTGCGCCCAAATCCAACACTCGAAGTTCAGTGAAATTATCATTGGATTGTTTGATAGACGATTCGAGAATAGCCGTCACTTTACTGGGAGAGGTGCATTTCAGGCGGTCATAAAATATCTGTTCATACAAACCGGGCACCTGGTAAATCTCGTCGTAGTCGTGGAACTTTATCTTTCTCTTTTTACTGGTGCCATGAAGGTAGAAATAGCTTTCATCTTGACCGCTATCGATGGATTCAGTTTTTGGAAACTGCACTCGGTGTCTCTTGTTCATAATTTCCTTGGAATGATTTGGATAATTTTTGGCTTAAACCTGCCCGCTTTTCACTCTCATGAATGGGGCGCTACGAAGGGTCCACGGTCTTCAATAGGATTGCATTCTTTGACCTGACTCTACACTTTAGCACTTTTAAAGCCAGAGGTCACGTTTGTGACCTTTGCAGAAGAGATCGGAGAGCCCGCTTCACCCTAGTCTGAAAGGGGTTAACCGTTGTTTTCAGCCCTTTTATTTTGCGATTGTAGCGTGAAGACTGTTGCACTCAGAAATGAAGTCAACCTGGGATCGTGTCGGACAATTTACGCAAAGGCGCCGCCCTGAACGCCATCCAGATCGTCGAAGTCTTGATCTATGCTTTCTTGCGGCAAAATCGGGCCCTCTCACAGTGGACAGTCGTCGTAAAAAAGCTTACACTGCGGCTAATTGAGAGTAGCCCGCTGGCGAAGCGGTGTGTGGGGGGGGCAGGTCTTCAAAGAATTGTGGCCGCCTCTAAGAGGCCAACAAAAAAACAGGGACTGATATGAAAATTGCAGATTATATGGTTACAAACCTTATCTGGATTGATGCTGGATCGACTTTAGAGGAGGCCGCTATATTGTTTAGTGAAAACGATATTAGCTCTCTATTGGTTAAAGAAAACGGGGAATATGTCGGGATTATTTCTAAAACTGACATTATAGTCAGGGTGGTTGCAAAAGGACTCAATCCTAAAACTACCCTGGCGGGTGCCATCATGTCCAAACCCCTTCTGACAATGGACCACTACTTGCCCAGGAAGGATGCCCATGAATTTATGGCTAGAAAAAAGATCAAACATCTCGTTGTTACGGATCATGGAAAAGTTGCAGGCATTTTAACCCTGAAAGATATGATTTCCTAAAACTGCGGCGCACCCCACCCAAAGACTGTGTGTACCAGTCAGGAATTTAGATGATTGAAAAATCTGTAGCCCTCAGTCACCCCGCCGATCCCGAACTTCTGGAGCGGCTTCGTTTTTATCTTCCCTATCTATGCGACCCGATTTTGAGCCTGGAGATCGTTCCCGGCGCCAGTCCTGAAATCCGTTACACCTGCGCGGAGGAAAGCAGTTGTGCCCTTATCGAGGCGATGGCCCACGCGTTGCTGGGCGGGCAGGAGAAGGCGGAGCATTTGAATCCGCATCCGGCGCGCGCCGTCTTCGACAATCGCACAGCCCCCTGTGCCTGTAGCCACGACATCCTTCCCGAACTGCTGAGCGGTGACCACCTGATCGCCTTCGGTCCCGGTCAATACGGCATGGGAAACCTGTTCCTCAAAACTTTCAAATATTTTGAACGGGAATGTTACCGGATGACCCTGAAGCAGAACCCGCAGGAGTTTGTTTATCCCAACCTGATTCCCCGGGATTTGATGGAGCATTCGGATTACGCGAACGATCAGGGCAGGGGGTACACCTGGTTCACCCCGTCGTCGCCCGGCGATCCGTCGCACCCCGGCGATCCGGCGGAGACGCCCGAGCATCTGGGCAAACCGGCGGTCTGCCTGCACTGCTATCCCCATTTCAAACAGAGAGCGATCGACGAACCGGTCACCATCACCACTCAGGGCAGGTGCTACCGCTATGAAGGGACGGATCAGTTTTCGCCGGACCGGTTGTGGGAGTTCATCATGCGGGAAACCGTGTACATGGGCAGTCCGGTCTTCGTTCGGGATTCGCTGAAAGCAATTGAAACGCTGACCACCGGATGGATGCAAAGCCTGGGATTGCGTGCGTGGGTGCAGGCGGCGGATGATCCCTTGCAGGCTTCCGGCGCTTCGTTTGCGGCCTCGGAAAATATTCCCGTGAAATGGGAGTTGAGAATTGCGCTTCCCGCCTCGGGAACGTCGCTGGCCGCGGCATCGTTCAACTATCATGCCGACCATTACAGTCAACCGTTTGGGATTTCAGAAGGCGGACACCCTGCCGCCACCGGATGCGCAGGGTTCGGCATCGAACGGCTGACCTGGGGGTTTCTCGCTCAAAACGGACTGGACACGACCAAGTGGCCAGACGCCGTCCAGCAGGAACTTTGATACTTGGCAGGTCCGTCGTCCATTTAATGACAGGCAATAGGGAGATACGATGAACGATAAGACCGTTGGCGGTGTTCACTGGAGTTTCTGGGTAATCAGCGTTGTCGCACTTATCTTTAATGCTTTGGGCGTCATCAATTACTTCGCACAGATGAATGCAGACTCGCTCGCCTCGTTTCCTGAACATTATCGCTCGATCATCGAAGGCCGACCCGCATGGGCCACCGGAGCTTTTGCGATAGCCGTTTTCGGCGGCACGCTGGGCTGTCTTTTGCTTCTGATCCGGAAGTCGTTTGCATTCTATGTGTTCACCGCGTCTCTCCTTGGCGTGATTGCGTCAATGATGCATATATTCGGCGTGGCCGGGTTCAGTTCCTTCGAAGTTTGGATGGGTGTACTGATGCAGTTGGTAGTGACCGTATTTTTGATCTGGTATTCGAAGAAGGCCGAGAGCAAGGGATGGATCAACTAGGAACAATGGGTAGGTAATTATGGAAGGTACATCGCTAATAATGTGGGGAATGGTGTTCGGGGCAGTTGGCGTCGGATTCTTTATGTATGGGAAAAAGCAAAAGGTTTTCGTCCCACTATTTGTCGGCATCGCTCTATTTGTCATTCCGTATTTTATATCGAACGTATACATGCTTGTCCTTGCAGGCACCGTTTTAGTGGCGCTCCCCTATTTTGTGAGAATATAAGGCGCATACCTGATCGCCATCCAGATCGCCGAAGTCCTGATCCGCAGATAGCCTACATTCCGCCTTCCAAATTTCCTCTAGCAACACAAGCCCATCAAGTGTAATATCCCAATCAGGCATTTTAATGGCCGGAATTGAACCAAATGAGAAAGATTTTTAAAATATGGCTATACAAAGAAAAGCAAAAGGAAAACACTCAAATTTTGGCGAAGTGGTTGATTTGTTCTGCGGCGTTGGCGCTTTAAGTCATGGACTAAAACGCGCAGGACTAAAAATTGTTGCTGGGTATGACACAGATGTAAGGTGTAGGTATGCATTTGAAAATAATAATGACGCTACATTTTATGCGAGCAATGTAGCAAAGCTTACCGCTAAGGAAATCAAGAGTCATTTTAGTGGGAATGTACCTTCAATTC
>JAJDBJ010000071.1 GCA_029261395.1 Nitrospinaceae bacterium | reverse complement strand
AAGAGAAAATATAATAGGTCACTTACCCGTTAGGGAATCCAATTAGTAAACTCCAATTTGCGGGAGTAACTCAGTGGTAGAGTGCAACCTTGCCAAGGTTGAGGTCGAGGGTTCAAATCCCTTCTCCCGCTCCATTTTCTTCTTTTCCCCACCCGATATAACTCAAAAGGCGCCGTCGCCAAGTGGCTAAGGCCGGGGTCTGCAAAACCCCTATCGGCGGTTCGAATCCGCCCGGCGCCTCCAATTTTTCATTTGAATCCTCCGTTCAAAGCTTTATCCTAAAGACACGGGTGGGGTAGAAAAACCACCCCATTAGAATTACAATTAATCATTGTGTAATATATAGTGATATGATAACTTTACCCCAAGTATTTGATATTGCTTGAAAAACTCGCTCTAACTTATTATGCATGGCCAATCCCTGGCCATGAAACTCAGCCACACCTTTAATCAACCCCAAGAGGAGAACATCGATGAAAAAACTAATACTGGTAGGTGCTCTGGTTCTTTCTTTAGTTTCTTTTTCCGGATCGGCATTTGCCGCCGGCTATGGCGATGCTGGTTGTGGTCTCGGTGCCATCGTATTTGGTAGCGAGCAAGGCGCTGTTCAGGTTCTGGCCGCTACCACCAACGGAACTTTTGGAAGTCAGACCTTCGGCATCACCACGGGTACTTCCAATTGTAATCCTGCCGGCCTGGTAAAACTGGAGAAAGAGCGGGAAGAATTCGCAATGAAAAACTATCCCACTCTCGTTAAAGAAATGGCTATGGGCGAAGGGGAAAATCTGGACACTCTGGCAGGCCTCTATGGTTGCTCTCAAGAGTCCCATGCAGATTTCGGTTCTCTGGTTCAAGAGAACTTTGCTTCTATCGTTAAAAGCGACTCCACCGACTCTCAGGAAATGCTTTCCAGCCTGAATTCTGAGATGGCGGGTCACGCTGTATTGTCCAAATCCTGTGCCGGAATCATTGGTTAATCCAACAGGACTTGGCTGTAAAAAATGAAAGGGTATCAATGTATCTATGCGATGCATTGATACCCCTTTTTATTTTGCCCCGCAAATCAGCAAACCAGCCTTAAAAAGGTATTCCCCGACTTTTACTACTGCCGCTCCACAGAAGCTTTAACCCCCGCATTTATAAGAATATTCCTTCCTAAGGACTTCTCATTTTCAGGGCTCGGTTTTTATCAGTTCCAAATGTCACAATCAGATCACAAAAGAGTTACATTTATCTCTTGTGTAATTATCTATGGCCCTTTAATCTATTAAAAGATAAGGAGTTTATGGCTTTTCAAAATTATTGCATAAATCAGTTTTTTCCTTAAATTTCGGTTATCCGGAATATCAACTCACCCTTAATCTTTAATAACATGAGGAGACAGTCAATGAAAAAACTTCTAATGGCGGGTGCTGTTCTTGTCACTTTCATTACCCTTTCGGGTCCTGCATTTGCCGCAGGTTATGGTGGAGCCGGCTGTGGACCGGGTTCCCTGGTAGCGGGTACCCAACCGGGTGCTATGCAATTGGTGGGTGTGACCACGAATTCAACTTTCAAGTATACCCAATTATCGGCTATTACGACCGGGTTTTCCAATTGTAATCCACAGGGCCTGGTCAAGCTGGACAAAGAACGTGAAGTGTTTGCTCAATCCAACTATTCCAGTCTGGTGCGGGAGATGGCCGTAGGCGAAGGTGAAAACCTGAATACTCTGGCTGGTATGTACGGATGCTCGAAAGAATCTCATGGAGAATTCAACTCCATGGTTCAGGAAAATTTCCAGCACATCGTTCAAAGTGAAAGCACCACTTCCAATCAGATGCTGACTTCTATCGAGAGCCAAATGGCGGACCACTCGGTTCTATCCAAGTCATGCTCCGGTGTGATCGGTTAATTGACCCCGAACATTATCGTCTTTATGAATCACGATAATAAAATGAAACCAACATTGAACATCACGAGGAGACACTCGATGAAAAAATATCTGATTGGAAGTGCGATTCTTTTCACTTTAGTCGCTTTTTCCGGAACCGCTATCGCCCATCCCGCGGGTTATGGCGATGCCGGTTGTGGTCCCGGTTCACTCGTTTATGGAAAGAAACGGGATGGAGCTCAGCTCCTGGCGGCAATGATGGATCCCACAGGATCCATGCACTCTACCGCAATCACTTTCGGTACCTCCAACTGTGGAGCAGACAAACTGTCCCGCAAGCAACAGGAGCGTGAGACCTTCGCCAGCATCAACTACAATAGTCTGGTCAAGGAAATGGCCGCCGGTGAAGGCGAAAATCTCGATAGCCTGGCCAGCATGTACGGTTGCTCACGGGATTCCTATGGGGATTTCGGAAGCGTTACTCAGGAAAACTTTGGCATCATCGTGAAGGATGAGAACACCTCCACGAAGGACATGCTGGGTTCTCTGGAACAACAGATTTCCGGACACGCGGTTCTGTCCAAAACCTGTACGGGAGCCATCGGCTAACCTAAATGGCCTTGATTTATAAGGGATGTCAATGTATCCTCGCGATGCATTGATATCCCTTTTTTTCTTGTTCACCCTTTCCCAAAACTTCCACTTTGCGTTATCCCGTCCGCATTACCATCAGCTTCCTGATATGGGTTTCTCTCTTATGCGGTCCTCTGTGGGCCCAACCGTCCGAAACCAATCCCTACGCCGAGCAATTGGTTCAACAGGCACTGGAAAAGCAGTTGGACCAGACAAGACCCTGGCATCTTTTGCTCCATTACAAGGAAACCTGGCTGGGCGGATACGAAAGCGAAGCGGACGGAATGGACTTTTTCAACGCGCCGGACGGCAAAACCGATCCCAAAGCCGAACTGACCGCTACGATCAGAAATTTTTTCAAAAATCCGGAATCATTAAAACCCAAAGAAGAACACCCACAGTGCAATTTCGCCGCCCGCTACAAATGGTTGAAACGAAAACTTTCGATTGATGCCAGCCAACTCCCCAATGCGGAATGCACCCGCCTGGAAAAGTGGTTATCCCAGCTGGAACCTCAAAGTGTCACTCTTATTTTTTCTTCTTTTTACATGAACAACCCGGCCTCCATGTTCGGCCACACCTTTCTACGCATCGACAGTAAAGGCAAAATCAACCACACCCAACTATCCAATTATGGCGTCAACTACGCTGCAACCACGGATACACAAAGCATGCTCTTGTATGCGTTCAAAGGTCTTTTTGGGTACTTTAAAGGAACATTCAGCGTGTTTCCCTATTACCTCAAGGTTCAGGAATACAGTAATATGGAAAGCCGCGATTTGTGGGAATACCAATTAAATTTTACTCCCGACCAGATCGATACCCTCATGCTCCATGTATGGGAACTGGGAGCCACTCACTTCGACTATTATTACTTTCAGGAAAACTGTTCCTATCATATGCTCACGGTCCTGGAAGTGGCAAATCCCGAATTGGAGTTGAGTGACAATTTTTTCATTTCCGTCCAACCGGTCGATACCGTTAAAATTCTAACAGAGCAGGAAGGGTTGATTTCCAAGGTCACCTACCGCCCTGCCATTTTGAGTCGGATGGAACGCAAAACCGACCAGATGAAGGATACAGAAAAGGACGTTCTCTATGATCTGGTTGAAAATATGGATGCCATTAAAGAAGGCCCCTATCAACAATTAAACACTCCGCAAAAAGCTCTTGTGTTGGACGCTTATCTGGATTATTTGGAATATAAGGGTTTTGGTAAAGAAGACTTTGATCCCAAAAAACCGCTTCGGATTCCCCACTCCATCCTCTTGGAACGCAGTAAACTAAAGTACAAGCGGCAGGACACAGAGATGACTCCATTCTCGGCACCGCCGGAAACGGCGCACGGTACCGATCAATTGCGGCTGGGAGTCGGCGTCAACGATAACGAGCTGTTTCAGGAAATCGCCTACCACCCCACCCTGCACGATATTATGGCCCGGGATAAAGGATACAAAGAAGATTCGCAATTTCTATTTCTGGACATTGCCGCCAGGTATTATTACGAATCCAAGCGGTACCGGTTGGATCGGTTCCGCCTTCTGGATATCATATCCCTCACGCCCTACGAACCCATCTTTAAAAAACCCTCCTGGAAAATCAATCTGGGAGTCGACACAATCCGCGACCTCGACTGCGACTACTGCAACTCATTTAAAGGAAATATAGGCTACGGATATTCTTACAAACCCAATCACCGATCGCCGTACATCCTGTTTATCATGGCAGAACTGGAAGCGGAAGCTTCCGACAAATTGGAAGACGATCACCGTGCCGGCGGCGGGGTTTCGGGAGGACTGTTTATTAACTTTGGTGAGAGTTGGAGGCTTCAAATGTCCGCCGAGTACAAGCGGTTTCCTCTGGGGAATACTTCGGAGTATATTCGATACGATTCCAAGCTACGCTATTCCCCGGCCAAGGATGTGGACCTGCGGTTAGAATACCAGCGATTCGACCAGAAGGACCAGGGATTATTTTCCATCAATCTATTTTTTTGACCTCTGCCTCACTCACTCTTCAAACAACGCTTGGACAAAGTCCTCCGCTTGAAATTCCTGGAGGTCCTCCGACTTCTCCCCGATACCGACAAACCGAATGGGCAGATCCATCTCCTGGGAAATATTGAGAAGCACCCCTCCCTTGCTGGTGCCATCCAGCTTGGTCATCACCAGCCCATCAATATCCATCGCCTCGTGAAATTGTTTGGCCTGCGAAATACTGTTCTGCCCGATGGTTGCATCCAGCACCAATAAGGTTTCATGCGGCGCACCAGGCACAACCTTGCCGATCACCCGCTTCACCTTTTTCAATTCTTCCATCAGGTTCAAATTGGTCTGGAGTCGTCCTGCGGTGTCGATGATAACGATATCCATCTTGCGCGCGACCGCCGCCTGAATGCCATCGAACGCCACTGCCGAAGGATCCGCACCGCTGATTTGTCTGATGCAGGGAATCCCGATGCGGTCGGCCCACATCTGCAACTGCTCCGCCGCCGCCGCCCGAAACGTATCTCCCGCCGCCAGCAATACCTTCTTGCCTTCGTTGTGCCACCTCTGCGCCAGCTTGCCGATCGTCGTGGTCTTGCCGGAACCGTTGACACCGATCACCAGAATCACAAACGGCGAATGGGCAGAGTAATCCCAGTGCTTCTGGTTCTTGTTGAGCAGTTGAGCCATCATTTGACGCAGATGGTTGAGCATACCCTCGCGATCGCGGATGCGCGCTTCCGCAATTTGTCTCTTGAGTTCGTCCACGATAAATTGCGTGGTCTTCACCCCCACATCGGCAACCAGCAACGCTTCTTCGATTTCATCGACGAGTTCTGGACCGAGCGTAGCCTTGCCATGGACCAGATTATCGATTCCTCCGGCGAGGGAGTTACGGGTTTTGGACAATCCCTTTTTAAGGTTTTGGAAAAAACCGCTTTTCTTTTCAGTTGGCTTTTCTTTTATCGGTTCACTCATTTTATAGTTGTGGAATTATTCAGGGTTTACGAAATCATTTAAAAAAGGAGTTTTCAAGGGGATGCAGGCTTGGGGATCAATAGTCTGGAAGGCACCGTATTTTTCTTCAACAGAATGGTCACCAGATTTTTATCCCGGTTCGACACGGCAACATCCATCTTTCCATCCTTGTCGAAATCACCGGCGACCAACCCTTGAGGATATTCATCAACAAAATGTTTGATGGGTGGATAAATGAACGTGCCGTCTCCCCTTCCCAAAGTCACCGCCACTGTATCGTGGGTTGAATTGGAAACTGCGAGATCGACAATCCCATCGCCCGAAAAATCTTCAGCGGCAACAAACTTTGGGAACTCGCCCGCTGAAAAATCCTGCAAGGTTTTAAAAGTTTTATCCTTGTTATTCATCAGCACGGTCATCGCATGCAGGGAGTTGCTGGACGTGACCAGATCCATAAACCCGTCGTTGTTGGCGTCCACATTAGCAACGGTGAGAGGCTGGCCTCCCCCTTTAAAGACTTTGGATTTCTCAAACTTTCCCTTGCCGTCACCCCACAGGATTTCCACTCCCACATTACCCGATCCCGCCAGGGCTACTGCCACGTCGATATGCTTGTCATGGTTATAATCGCCCACCACCAACCCGGTAGGCTGACCTTTAACCGGTATCATCACCGGTTCTTTGAACCCTCCGGTCCCCTTGCCGAACAAAATCGCAACCTTGTGGAAACGCAGTGAAACCGCAAGATCCGGGAAACCATCTCCATTGAAATCTCCGGCAATCAGGTTGATGGGTATTTTGCCCGGCTTGATTAGCTTCCCCGTATTTTTAAATCCCCCGCGACCGGTATTTAAAAATATCTGGATGTTCTGATCCTGGTAATTCAACTCTGCCAGATCCTTGAAGCCATCTGTATTGAAGTCCGCCACCGCAAGGCAAATCGGATCCGCGCCGGTTTTATACTGCACCTGGTCCATAAAGGAACCGTCACCCTTGCCCTTGTATACAGACAGAGTGTGCTCGCCGCTGTTCAAGACCGCCAAGTCCAGATTGCCGTCGATGTCAAAATCATCCGAGATCAGAAATGACGGTTCTTTGCCTGTATCCAGAACCGTACTGATCCGAAACAAAGGCGCCATCTTTTTTTGAGACTGTGAGGCGGGAGGGCAACCCAATAGAGACAAAAGGCTTAGAAATAAAACCAGCCCGGTTGAAAACTGTTTCATAAAGGAAATCCATAGAAGGGTAAAACAAGACTTGAGAATAGCATACCCCTCTTATCGCAACAACCTAAGCTTTGGTTGGAATCGCGCCGGGATTCGGACCCTGCGTTTTTATCGATTGAACCGATTGCTTGAAAAAATAATTCAACATTCCTCTAAAAATATAGGTGTGGAATTTGGACAACACGGTCCAGTAGACATGCCCCCACACCGGATCGGGAATGAAGTGCGCCCGGAGGGTCAGGCGGGTGTGACCGTTTTTAATCGGTTGCATCGCGAACTGAAGCCAGGACAATCCGGGAGAAATCAACTCTGCCCGCAGAAGCAATTCCCGGTTGGGTGTCAGGTTTTCCACACGCCAGAAATCGACCGAATCTCCGACACGCAGATCATTGGGATCCCGACGTCCCCGGTTCAAACCCACGCCGCCCAGGACCCGGTCTATGAATCCGCGGATTTTCCACAACAGGTTGCCATGCACCCAACCGTGTGACCCTCCAATCCGGCAAACGGATTGGAACACGACTTCCACCGGGGCTGGAATATCTTTCGAATGTTCCTCGACAATAAAATCTGAAGATTCAAACTTACAAAGCGGCAGGAGATCAGCCATATTTTCCGGCGGCACATCACTCCAATGCGAATACACCATCGAGTTCTTTTCTTTCTGGAGCGCCCACTGCACCGCCGTCTCAAAACCCACCGTCTCGAACGGCAGAGTTTCCCGAATCCTTTCATCCGGACACACCACATCAGTCCGCAAACTTTCGAGGAGCAGACAGATAACATTCACGGGCACCGAAATAAACAAATGGAGCCAGTAAGCGAACAACTGACACATCAGGGTCACCGGAATCGGAACCCAGGAAACATTGAAAAATCGGACTTGCCGGCCCAATACCTTGGCAAACCGTTGCACCATTTCCTCATAGCTCATCACATCCTTGCCGCCGATGGGATACTTACCGGTCTTCAGTCCATCTGTTTCCAGGACGCCAACGAGGTACTTGATGACATCACGAATGGCAATCGGTTGGCACCGGGAATTGAACTCAGGCAAAAAAGGAATCCAGCGTGTGTGTTGGATCATTGATTTGAGGAGTTCGTAAGAAGTACTTCCGGTTCCAATGATAATGGCTCCCCGCAGACGGATCACCGGAATGGGTCCTTCGGACAAGATGCTCCCGACCTCAATTCGACTTTGCAAATGACGCGACAATACTTTACTGGTTTCACCCAGCCCACCAAGGTAGATTATTTTTTTAATTCCGCACTCCTCCGCCGCCTCGCGAAAGTTTCTGGCGGCTTCCTTGTCTGCCTGCCGAAATTTGCTTTTGACCAACCGCATGCTGTGGATCAAAAAATAAGCCACATCCACTCCTTGCATGGCGTGACGCAACTGATCCGGGTGCATCGCGTCGGCGTACACATACTCAAGATTGGGGTGGGAGAGAATGGCAAACAGGAGTTTTTTACGGAGCATGCACCGAACCCGGTAGCCTCGAAACAAAAGCTCTGGCACCAGGCGCCGCGCCACGTAACCACTGGCTCCGGACACTAAAACGGTTTTGACATCGGGTAGAGGAGATGTCGGTAGATCGTCGCAATAGTGGTAATTGACCTTTTCCGGATCCATAGCACCCCTAATATGGTCACGCACAGGGTAAATTGCAAGAAATCATGAAACTATTTGTGTCGGGGGAGAAAAAGTCAGAATTTACCGCAGAAAAACGGATTGTGCTGTTTCTCTTCGCCTACCGTGGTGGCGGGACCGTGACCGGGATACAGAGCCGTATCATCCGAAAAAGAAAAGAGCGTCTGCGTGATCGAACGATAAAGGTCCTGCCACGATGAATTGGCCCGTCCCATCGACCCGGCGAAAAGAGTATCTCCCGACAAGATCGTATTATTGACCTTGTAGGAAACGCCGCCGGGAGTATGACCCGGCGTCGCAATCACCTGCACGTTCAACCTGCCCAATGCGATGATTTCACCGTCCTTTACAAACTGGAAATCATCCGTTCCCTCCGGTCTCGGCTCCTGCGCGTCGATCCAGGTCGGACATTGAAATTCTTTCACCAGGAGATCCAGTCCCCAGGCATGGTCGGGGTGTGCATGGGTCAGAAAAATTTTGGAAGGCTTCACCTTCATCTCCTGCGCTTTCCGGATGATGGTCTCCGGATTCGCTCCGGTATCCACAATGGCGGTTTCATTCGTAGTGGGGCAACGAAGCAGGTAACATTTGACGGGATACGCTCCCATAAACACGTTGAGGCACACCAGATCAAGATTAGGATCGGATACCGGTTCCTTGGGATGCCAGGCGTTGCGGGCGATAGCCGAAAGCGCAGGACCGTCCAGGTCGAGCACCTCCGCAATTCGGGCAATGACTGGTTCAGGCGGGATTAACTCATAACTTTCAATACGGCGGATTTCATCCGGCTTAAGACCTGCCGCCAACGCCAGTTCATACGGTGTCCATGATTTTCCGTCACGGGCTTTTTGCAGAATATCGCCCAGTTCGTCTTCGAGACCCGTTGTCATTTCAACCGCCCTTTCCATGCATTATTGACATCCATCTTCAAATGAAATTATATATCACCCTATTTAAAAAATGTTATACATTGATTCCTTTTTGAAATTTGATGAAATCAGGAAATATTGATGCTGGGAGCAATTGCAGGCGACATCATCGGTTCGCGTTTTGAATGGAACCCGACCAAAACAACCGACTTCGAACTGTTTCATTCGGATTGCCGGTTTACGGACGATTCCGTCTTAACACTGGCGGTAGCCGATCACATTTTCCTCGGCTCTGATTTGATCGATACTTTCAAGGAATATTTCAATCAGTACCCCAATGCCGGATACGGCGAACGTTTCATGCAGTGGGCTTCATCTCCATCACGCGAACCGTACAACAGTTTCGGTAACGGTTCCGCCATGCGAGTGAGCCCAGTCGGTTTCGCATTCGATTCTCTTGATACGGTTCTGGAGAAAGCCCGGGCTACCGCCGAAGTGACGCATGATCATCCGGAAGGGGTTAAAGGCGCACAGGCTACTGCCGCCGCGATTTTTCTCGCCCGCACCGGAAACAGCAAACAAGAGATCAAGCGTTTCATTGAAACGCAATTTCAATACGACCTGAACCAAAGCATCGATGCCCTCCGCCCGCAATACACCTTTGACGTGACGTGCCAGGGTTCGGTCCCACAGGCGATCACAGCATTTCTGGAATCGGAAAATTTCGAAGACGCGGTCCGTAAGGCCGTTTCACTGGGAGGCGACAGCGACACCCAGGCCTGCATCGCCGGTGGCATCGCCCACGCTTTTTATGGGAAACTCCCAGACATTATTTCAGCCGAGGTCCACAGTCGCCTCGAAGTCCCTCTGCGTCAAATTCTTACCCTGTTTTGCGACCGATTTTCCTGCCGGTGACCTGGCAAAAACTTGATCTTCCCTCTTGCGTTCCGGGAGCGGGTAGGCTATGGTTTTAACTCATTTCAAAGCAAGAGTAGGATATCAACCGGGCCGGCCTTTCCGGCCTTTTTTATAGTTTAAATGGGGTTTTATGGCGGATTTGACACGGGAAGAGGTCGAAGCAATTCTGGATCAGCTCAAGGAACATAACGAGCGGGTCGAAGCGGAAACGGATGTAGAAGAAGACAAGGAAGAACCTGCCGACGAAGAAACTGAAGAAGAAGAAGACGAATCCCCCACCGATGAGGATCAGGTTAAGCAGGCTGAAGAGGAAGAGCCGGAAGAAGAGATCCCCAACCTCAAAAATCGGGACCTGGCCGGCCTTGATCTGTCCGGCCTGAATTTTTACGGTGCGGATATTACCGGGTCAAAGCTCGTCGGAACCAAGTTTGCGGATTCCGAGTTGACAAATTGTGTGTTCAATGACGCGGACCTGTCGAAAGCCGAGCTAATGGATTGCATCATGAACGACACTCAGCTCAACCACGCCAACCTGACGGAAGCCAATATGGAGCGCGTCGACCTGCGCCGCGCCAAACTGCACGAATCCAACCTGACCCAAGTCAATCTAAACGAATCCATCGTCAATAAAGCCGACTTTTTGAAGGCCAACCTGTCCCGCGCGTCCATGAACAATGCCGACCTGTCCCGCGCTAATTTCAAAGGGGCCGATATGAGCCACTCCGATCTCTCGGATTCCAAACTCAGCATCGGCGTCTTTTACGAAACCAACTTGCAGGAAGCCAATATGGTTCGTGCGGAAATCAAAGGCGCCAAAATGTTCGGCGCCAATTTCAACAAGGCCCGCCTCACCCGCGTGGATTTCACCGGAGCGGACTTGACCGAGGCCAATCTCACCAATGCCGATGTCACCCGCGCTAAATTCAACGGTGCCATCATGCGAAGAACCAATCTGAAGGGTTCGGACCTGAGTGAATGCAACCTGGATATCGCCGATTTGAACGGTGCCATATTATTGGATGTGAAGCTCGAAGGTTCCCACATGAACCGCACCAAACTGAACGACGCTAATTTGAAAGGCGCCTATCTACGTGGGGTCAACCTCAGCCGCGCCAAACTTGAGAATGCCAATCTGGAAGGGGTGGACCTGAGCGACTCGGACCTGGAAGGGGCATACTTCAACAAAGCGAATCTGGACAACTCCGACTTGAGCCGTGCCCATCTACAGGATGCCGTGCTGGAGGGCGCTTCCCTCAAGAACGTTTACCTGACCGGTGCCAACCTCAGAAAAGCTAAACTCGATAAATCCAATCTTGAAGGAGCTGACCTGGCGGGCGCCAAGCTCAAAGGCGCATCTCTTGTGGGAACTCAATTGAAGGGAGCCGACCTGCATCGAGCCGAGCTTGACAAGGCCGACCTGTCACAGGCCGATCTGAACAATGCCAACTTGACCGGCGCCAAGCTGAACGAATCCAACCTGACGGGCGCTAAACTCGACGGAGCTGACTTTAAAGATGCGGAATTGAACGAGGTTAAAGGGTACCATCCCTAAACGACCGCTCTGTTTTGACAACCCCCTCAATTCAACAGGAAGTCTTCCTTCCTGTATTCATACTTCTCAAAATATATTCTCAGGTTACGTCGGGACTTCGCCAGCCCTATTTTGTTTTCCTGTTCCTTGAATAACAGTTCGGCAATCTGAGTATGCACGATGGCGTTGGCACCTGCTCTCATTTCATCATACGCTTCGCCTAGAGCCAAATGAGCTTGGGCATTTTTCGGATCGTCTTTGATAATCCCCGCTTGTTTCGCAATCTTTTCTTCGGCGGTATACCGGTTCCTTTTCCTCTCTTCCTGAAGAACCTTCATCTCCTTGTCCAGCAACTCCTGCAGTTCCTGATGAACCCGCTTGGCTATTTCATCACTGAACTGCTTGAGCTGGTCCGCTATCGGAGGTTTACCTTCAAAAGGATCTGCCATCTCCCCATCTTCTTCCGCCCAAACATTGGAAGCGCATATCAACGAAAATATCAGCGCCGCCAAAAGTACGGACCACGGCTTGTTTTTTTCAGTCATCATACCCAACCCTCCTTTTCAGTTCGGGAAATCATTACACTATGAGTTTTAATATGTTACCACTGAATTCCATGAAAATCCGGCTGTCGGCAGGATGAGGCAGTCAAAAGAAAAGGCCCCACTCCCAAAGTCGTTGGGGAATGGAGCCTTGTATCAAGGTTTACATGCACTCAAAAAATCAAAAGAAATCGGCGTCGACTCCTGCGGTCTCTCCCACCGGCGAGTATTCATCCACCAGTTCTTTGTAGTCATCAAACCAGTAAGCTTCGGGATCGCGCTTGAATACCATGAACTTGGCATCGTTTTCTTCCACCGGAGCCCTGAGATACTTGAAGTAAATATATCTCTCGGTCAGTCCAACCACCTCGATTTTTCCGGTAGCGTGGGACATCACAAAGCGGGCTCGCTTGGCCAGACCCGAACACCGGGTGCGCGCCGTTTCGAAAATCTCAAACGCCTCTTCCACGGGAGTGACATAGATGCGGTTCCCCAATGTGGGACGGCATTGGAACACATAATACGGAGGAACACCCATGTAAGACAATTGATTGAACATGTCGGCAAGAACGTCGGGATCGTCATTCACACCGGCGATCATCGGCGTCTGATTCACCACAATGGCGCCCGCGTTCAACAGAAAACTGAGGCCGCGAACCGCTTCGGGAGTCAACTCGCGCGGGTGATTGAAATGCGCCATCACGTAAATCCGCTTCTCCGGCGTGCTGTACTTGCGGAACATCGCCTCCAGGGAGGGATCGTTGTAAATCCGCATCGGATTGAACGCAGGAATCTTGGTGCCGATGCGGATGATGTTGACATGGTCCACCTCGCGTATCTTCTGGATGATCGGCTCCAGTTTGGAAGTGGACATGATGAGAGGATCACCACCGGTCAGCAAAACGTTGCTGATCTCTTTGTGAGTCCGGATGTATTCCAATCCTTCGCTCACGTCCTTGGTGACTTCCTCGTTTTCGTCCATGAACAGGCGCTTGCGGAAACAGAATCGGCAATACGCCGCGCACACTTCATTCACCAGCAACAGAGCAGTGGAGTCGTATTTGTGCTCCAGTCCCTTGGCGACGGTGTAAGACTCTTCATCGGAAGCATCCAACTGCCCCCAATCGTCCAGCTCCTGAACGTCGGGAATTACGATGCGGCGAATCGGATCTTCTGGATCGTCCCAATCGATCAGCGATTGATAGTAATCGTTCGTGCGAAAAACAAATTTCTCGTTAACATCTTCCAGTCTATTGATTTCACCCTGACTCAACTGGGGAATCTGCTCCAGCTTGGTCAAGTATTTCGCTTTGTTTGTTCCATTGCCATTGGAATTATTGTTAGTCATCGGCATCTCCACTTTCTCATTTTATGAGGCCTTTGTATCCAATCAATGATTTGCATTGATCATTACTTTACAAAAAAAGGCTGGGCCTCATTACACTAAAAAACCAGAACCTGATTAAATAACCCACTTCACAGCTTGAAAAATCCAAACGCTGTTTAGTCTGTGATTATTTTGGGGAGGGTCCTGGCTGTTTCTATACTTCCCAAACAAATAGGAAAAACACCATCAATAAATTTGGATCCTGCCAGTCTGCCCTGTTGTGACTCAATCATCCAACTCAACCGATGCAGACAGCTCTTCCAAAAATTTGTTGTTGGGAGTTGGAGATGAATCTTCTCAATATGTTCCTCAAATTGCAAGGGCTAAAATAATAATTTATATTTGTAAAAAAAGGTTTTATTGTTTTTAGATTTAAAAAGTTTAGGTTAAAAATATTTTTAAAATAGTTTTTTTACTAACAATCATCGACAACCAAAAATTTTCTTTTAAAAGTAAAAAACTTTAGTCGTTGCATTCATCCAAAAACCCTCGTTGTTATTACCTTTGTAAAATATACCGGTTACACAGTTCATTAACGGAGTTATTCCATCCCAAACTTGAGCGGTCGCACACAAACGCTCTGTTCCCAGGAATGGACTTATTATTAAATAAGACTGCCGCATAGCGAAAATCAAGCGAAATGATTAAAAGATGCAAAATCTCCTGAAAAGGGTATCACAAAAAATACACTCAATTTTATCGCCTGATATTGAATTTTTCTGGGAAACGAGTTTTCCGGGTTGGAAAGCGGGAGGGATCAGATCAGCCCCAGTTCGGAGCCGATCTTCTTGAATGCGGCCACTGCCTGGTCCAAATCGGGGATCTCGTGGCCTGCGGAGACCTGGATGCGTATACGGGCCTCGCCTTGGGGCACTACGGGATAGCTGAAGCCGATCACGTAAATGCCCTCTTTCAATAACTTGTCTGCCATCTCGTGGGCCAGTGAGGCCTCTCCCAGCATGATCGGGATAATGGGATGCTCCCCCGGCCGGATATCGAACCCTGCCTGGGTAATCTCCCCCCTAAAATGAGTGATATTGGCCTGGAGCTTCTTCACCAGATGCGGGCTCTGGTCGATCTTATCAATCGCCTTCAAGGTGACCGCGGCGATGACTGGTGACAGGGAGTTGGAGAACAGGTAAGGTCGCGACCTCTGCCTCAGCAGTTCGACCATCTCCTTCCGGCCGGTGGTGAATCCCCCGGACGCTCCACCCAGCGCCTTGCCGAAAGTTGAGGTGATGATATCCACCCGTCTCATCACTTTACGGTATTCGATACTGCCCCGCCCCGTTGGCCCGAAAAAACCGGTAGCGTGGGAATCGTCCACCATCACCCAGGCACTGTATTTCTCCGCCAGATCGCAGATGTCGCCGAGCAAGGCCACGTCGCCATCCATGCTGAACACGCCGTCGGTGGCGATCAGCTTGAACCGCTTGTCCGCCGCCCGCTTGAGTTGGGTTTCCAGGTGGGTCATGTCGCTGTGGTTATAGCGGAAGCGCGTCGCCTTGCACAGCCGTACGCCGTCGATGATGCTGGCGTGGTTGAGGCGGTCGCTGATGATGGCGTCCTTCTCATTCAAAAGCGTCTCGAACAATCCAGTGTTGGCATCGAAGCAGGAGGAATAGAGAATCGTGTCCTCGGTCTGCAAAAACTCCGAAACTTTGTTTTCGAGCGCCTTGTGGATTTCGCTGGTGCCGCAGATGAAACGCACCGAGGCCATTCCGTATCCATACTGATCCAGCGCTTCCTTACCCGCCGCGATCAGGTCCGGGTCATTCGCCAGTCCGAGGTAATTGTTGGCGCAGAAATTGAGCACCTCCCCGCCAGCGGTTTTGATATGCGCCTGCTGGGGAGACAATAAAGTCCGCTCTTCCTTATAAAGACCCGCCTTGCGAATCTCCTCCAACTCACTCTGGATATGTTTTAATTGGTCATCAGGCATGGCATGTTTTCCCTATACTAATGAGAGCTTTTACCCTATTAATATTTCAAGATGGTTTTGGGATTGGTTTTGATCGCCTGCTCAAAGGGTTCGCGGTCGAATGTATGAAAAGGAAATATCGTGCCCTCGCCCTTGTTCAGGATCACTTCCCATATTTTGTCCTGCAGGTTGTGGCCTTTCGATGTGAGTAGATTGTTGACGATGTACCAGGTCTGAAACACTTTGCGCCCGACGATGCCGTGCAGGGTTTTGCCGTACATAATGATATCCTCAAAATCGGGAAAGCGGTACTCGCCGGACGACAGGCCGAACAGGATGACGTCGCCTCCCGCGCGGGTCGAAGCGATGGCGGTGTTCAGCGCCTGGTTACTGCCGGACATCTCGAAGGCGACGTCGACGCCCTCACCCAAACAGGTTTTGTAAATTTGGTTGACGATTTCCGGATCGGGTGTCACCGAATCTTTGCCGGTCGAACCGATAAGAACTTTCAGCGCCTGGTCGACCCCGAGCCGTCCTGCCATCTCTAAATTTTGTGGATTGGGATCGACGCCGATAATGGTGGTTGCGCCCATTGCCCGCGCCACCAGCACCGCGAACAGGCCGATGGTGCCGCACCCAAAAATCGCCACTGTCTTGCCGCGCAGGTCGACCTTGCTACAGGCGTGCACCGCGTTGCCCAGCGGTTCCTGGATGGCCGCCACTTCCGGGCGGATGAGATCGGTATCGGTCCGCCACAATTCCTTGGCGGGCAATTTGACCGTTTCCGCGAAACAGCCGTCGGCGGAGATGCCGATGATGAGGTGGTTGGCGCAGACGTGCTCCTCGCCGATCTTGCATTGATGGCACAAGCCGCAGAAGATATGGGATTCGGTGGAGACGATGTCGCCGGGGCGGTAACCGTAATGGCTCATGGCGTAGGAGCCGGTCTCGACCACTTCGCCGAGCAGTTCGTGGCCGCAGACGCGGACCGTTTTGCCCTCGTTTTCCAACGAGTCGAAAATCATGTCCCCAAACGCGTGGCGGAACCAGATACCCTTGTCCGAGCCGCAAAATCCGGTGTAGATCGGCTTGATGAGCACCCGCCCGCCATCGTTGGGAATATTGGCCTCGTCGAGCTTCGGCTCGTCGACGTCGGCAAACGTCATGCCGGTAGTCGTGTCCCACTGGTCGCGTTTGATGTCGAGTATCAGTGCCTTCATGAAGCCTCCCTAAGTAGAAATCTTCTACTCATAATATTGCAACTCCGGCGGCAATGGGCAATTTTCTTTTTACGACGAAGGACGGGCGCGCTTGTGGGCCCATTGGCGGAGGTGGGTGATCTTTTCCGACGCTGTTACTGCCAGAGGAACGGTTTCCTTGATGCTGAGCAGGATATCCTCCGTGGTGAACTCCCGGTTCTCGGCAAACGCCCGGTACATGGCGGACAAAATGGCCTGTTCGATTTCCGCGCCGCTGAACTGGTCGGCCTCCTTCGCCAGGCGATCCACATCATATTTTTTGTGATCCCTTTTTTTCAGGCCGAAGTGAATTTCGAAAATCGTTTTCCGCTCGGTGGCTGTCGGCAGGTCGATAAAAAAGATTTCGTCGAACCGGCCCTTGCGCAACAACTCCGGCGGCAGGCTTTCGATATCGTTCGCGGTGGCGATGACAAACACCGGCTTGACCTTCTCCTGCATCCAGGTCAGAAAAGTCCCGAACACACGCAGGGTCACGCCGGAGTCGCCCGACCCCGAACCTTTCAGTCCGGAAAACCCTTTTTCGATTTCGTCCAGCCACAACACGGCGGGACTCATCGCTTCGGCAAGCGCGATGGCCTTGCGCATATTGGCCTCTGAGTTGCCGATATACGAATCGAAAATCTGGCCGACATCGAGCCGAAGCAGAGGCAGGTTCCATTCGGAAGCGATGGCTTTGGCGGACAAGCTTTTGCCACAGCCCTGCACACCCAGCATGAGCAGTCCCTTCGGTTCCGGCAGGCCATACTCACGCGCCTTGTTGCTGAATGCCCCGCCACGCTCCCTCAACCATTCCTTGAGCTTGCCCAGTCCACCGACGTTCGACAGTGTGGTCGACAGGCCGATGAAATCGAGGATGCCGGATTTGCGGATGAGCTGTCTCTTTTCGTCGATGATGTGTGGTAAATCATCCTTGCTGAATTTACGGTCGGTGATCAATGCCTTGGCATACACGTTCTCCGCTTCGTTGCGAGTGAGACCGAGCGTGGCCTGGATCACTTTTTCCTGCAGGTCTTTGGTCAACTCCACCTTCACCTTTTGCGATTTGCGATACGGCTCCAACAGATTATTCAGCACTGCTCCCAGCTCGTCGGCATCCGGTAACGGCATGTCGTGGACGGTGATGTCCTTTTCCAACTCCGGCGGAATTTTCAGCACCGGCGACACCAAAAGGATGGTTTTATAACTCCGCTTCAGATGACTCACCAGATCGCGCATCAGCCGGAGTATTTTTTGTTCCTCCAGGTAGGGATGAAAATCCTTCAGCACGAACACCGCTTTTTTGTCGGAAGCATCGATATACTTCAACGCCTCCTCCGGATGAGTCGATTTCTTGGCATCGCCCTGCGGTGGCTGAAACCCTTTGGAACAAGTCCAGGTGATCACTTCCTTGCCGGTGGTGCGGCCGACTTCCTCCAACGCCTCTTCGGCGCGGCTTTCCTCACTGGTCACGAGATAGATCAACGGGTAACGCGCCCGGATGCTGAGTGACAACTGCAGTTTCAAATTATTCATGGGTTGTTCCATCCCTTAAAGTTCGAGAAATGATGACCGATCCTCCACCGCGTGCGGTTCGTGAATCAATTGATGATAATGCAGGCTCTGTGAATCCAGAACCGCCATGCGGTTAGCGGTTTCACTCACCGCGACCGACTGGATGCCCCCGACCAACGGGAACCGCCACGCCAGATCCCCGGTCGGCACCTTGTAGCAGGACAGCATGTCGCCGCTCGGCACCAACTCAAGCACATCTTTCTTATATTGACCGAACAGGGAATGCGAGTTGTGCGCGGCAGACTCTCCCAGTTTGCATCCGTCATGACTGCATAACAACACGTCGCCTTGTTTGTTTCGGAAGATCACCTTTTTCTTCAAAGTGATGATCTCTTCGATCGGCCCCTTCATTTTATGTTGCCATTGTTCTTTGCCGTTCAAATCGAGACCGTAACAGCGTCCCATTTTCCCGCCGGTAAAAATTCCATCCTGAGTGAGTTCGAGGGCGGTGACGGGTCCGCCCAATACCGTGCGCTTGAGCTTGAAACTCTTCAGGTCCAGCACGAACAAAATTTTCGGTGACGCTTGAAACACCGCCCGGCGCGCGAGGTTGTGGACGCGAAGGTTATAAATCTTTTCTTTGAGATTGCGACTCCAGACTTTTTTGCCTTGCCCGGAGTAGCAGGTCAGCGTCTTGAATTTGTCAAACGCCATAACGGCGGTTCCCGAGGGCGCCAGCGCTACTTCACTCAACTCGGCGTTGTAAAAGGTCAAATGCTTTTCCTTCAGGGTTTGGGTATCCAGTAGAAACAGCTCGGTATTACTGAACAGCAGAATCCTCTTGCCGTTTTTGGAAATCCGAGCATTGGGAAGACTTGTCATGAAATGCTTGATCCACACCAGGCTTCCCGTGGAGTCGTAAAGCTGAAATTCCTTGCCGTCAGCCAGGAGAATGTAACGTCCATCCCCTGAAATTTTCAACTGTCCGGGCGAGTGACTGACCTTATGAACCGGCTGGCTCCAGATTTCCTTGTGATCGCCAAGATCATGGAACTGAGTCAACTCCAAAAAGTTTGAGCGTTGCTCCCCTTCCTCCAAAAACTTGAAACAGGTCAGCGTCCCGTTCCTCTCCGCCACGACGACCCGTGTTCCCCGACGGTCGATCCGGCAATGGGTTACCGCAGACAACAATTCTTTTTCCCACACTACGGCGGCGCTTTTGGATGCCATCATAATTTTTCCCAATTGATCCGCCAACAGTATGAACTTACCGTTGCCGCTGACATCGACATGAGCCACTGACCGGTCCAGATCAATCTGGCTCAGTGTTTGGTTGATCCCGTTGTAGATATAGACTCCTTTATGAAAACAGGATATCGCGAACACATCCCCCGTATCACTGATGGCAAACTCGGAAGATATTTCGCGGGACAATTCCAGGGGCGAAGGATTGTTGACCAGCCACAGGTTTGTCCCGTTGGATTGATACAACCCCAGACAGACCTGGTTGTGCACCACCCAGAACTGCTCCTTTTTGGGAACGGGTATCACCCGTATCCACGGTTGAGGGACGGCGTATTCCCGCACCATCCTGCCCTTCACGTCAACGCGGCGCGGTTTGCTCTTCCATCCCGACAACAGGACATCTCCGGATTTGCTGTCCAACCCGGACCAGAATTGCCTGAAACCTTTTTTCAACGCCAGCTTGCCGGTAAAATCGACCAGAAACAATTGGCTGTACTCGTTCAGGATTGCGACCTTTTTTTTGCGGGCCAGAATTTTTACTTTCTTCACCGGCTGACCGACATCCGCCTCCCACACCAGTTTGCCCCCGGCATCTAAAAAGTGCACATTCCCGTTCTCGAAGCCAAGCGCCACCCAATGGTGTTCCGGCGACAAATCGACGGAGGTCAACTCGCCGGGGATATCCCGTTTCCAGAGCTCGATGGCCGATTTTTTCTGATCGATAACCTGTTGTTCACCCACAAATGCTCACGGTAGAAAGATGTGATTGGGACTGCCCGACGTTGATTCTCCTTCTTATTAGTGTAAAGGAAACACCGGGAATGATAAGACCCTAAATCCTTTTTTTTGAACCTTTTGCGGTTTCCGGTTGAACGGTCGGTCGGGGTATGAGATGTTGAACATCTGCGGATTTAACCACCCGGCCCCCTTTTCAAGGGGGAGAAAATACCCATCGAGAGGAAAGAATCTTCATGAGCGACGAGCGTTATATACTGAGTTTTAAAGCGGCTACCGGGTTTCACGTGGTGCTGGAATACGGTGGACCCGAGGAAGTGGAAGAAGTCCAAAAGAAAATCGAGGAGGCGGACCTTACCTGCGAGCGGTGGAAGGAATACAACCCCCGCTTCGATCAGGCGGATCTATATATGGACATGCGCAGTCCCGAATGCATCGCCCAGTTCGATCTGGACGACTGGCTCTAACAGAGCAACCCGCCACAACAGCGGGGACCCCATTCAAAATTTTTTAAGGTGATCGGCGAGCATACCGGCCAGGAGGTCGAGATCGGTCGGCCAGGCGTAACGGATTTCCAAAGCGGGATGGCGAATGCGCAGGTCGTCGAGGATTTCCGGGATTTCGATTTCGGAATGAGACCCGCCAGGGGTGAGCATGGTCGGTACCACGGTGATGTGAGTGACACCTCGTGCCGCCAGCCCCGCGACTGCATCTTCCACCGTCGGCGCGCAAAATTCGTTGTAGGCCAGCACCAGAGGCGCCTCTTCCAATAACGGCTCCAGGCGTTGCGCCAGTTGTTCCATCCCGGCTTTATAAGGATCATTCTCCGGCGTGCGGGGCCATTCGCGAATACTCTTCTCGAGATCCTGCTCCTGTGCGGTCGCCGGTTGGCCGGAAGTTTTGCGTTCCCGTTCCAGTTGCTTGAATTGCTGGATGATTTCCCGGGGACAATCCTTCGGCAGGCCGCCATGACCGACCAGAACCACTGCCCGTCGTTTTTCACTCATCTGATGCGCTCCGGTTAAAAACTAGGATTTCAACTTACCATAAGCTCCCTCCCAATTCATCTCAAGACGACCTTTACCGAAAACGGAAAGGCAAAAAAAAACGGCCCACCCGAAGGTGAGCCGTGACAATACTTTCAGTTTTAGATCAGTAATAAATCACTAGGTCGGCGGTGAGACGCCAATCCAGAATATCTTCGTCATCGGTCAAAGGAACTTCGTAGGCGATTCCCGCCATCACGTGATCCATGATCTTGTAACGACCGCCAGCGGCGAAGGTAACCACGGAGCTCGGCTCAGAGCCTCCGATGCTGACCAGATCCAGTCCTTCAAAAGGGAAAGCGGTTTCACTGGCATCATTGATGGGAACAAAACCGTTGAGTTCCACCAGCGGGAAAAAATCGGGGAGAATTTCGTAATCCATATGCAGGGAATAATTGAACCATGAAGTGTTGGCGTCTCCATCCAGGGCAAACTTAGCGCCAACCATGCCTTGCAAACCTAATTTATCGACACTTTTTGCGGCGGTAAGAAATGGGTTTAGGAACCCGTCGCCGTTGCCCTGCCACCAGAAAGGCCCGGCCTTAAGACGACCGGTCGGTGCTTCATACGTCAACCCGGCGGTGACAATGGTTTGCTGTTGGGGATCGGAAATAAGAGCGTACTTAAATCCGAAACCCAGGTTGGCGAAACCGTCGTCATCCAGTCCGGGAACATTCAAATCGACATCCGCATACCCATCTTTATTGGCGATGAACCCCAGGCGGTCGGTCAAGGCGACCCGTAGTTGAACCGCCCACATGTTAATGTTTCCACCCTGAACACCCGCAAGCGGCACATTGTCCGGGAGATCGTTGTAAAGATACATGGGACGGACTTCAGTAGTGATGAACGGGGTTTCGTTCAGCACCGGGTTGGATACGGGTGGAACGTAATGCTTATGTTCTCCCTCCCCCAGGGACCCTTTGAAATCCCAATCGATGGCATAAGCCGGAGCCACCGCTAATCCGATTACCGCAAGCAAACAAGCAAAAATTCCAACAACCGATTTTTTCATTCTCCCCCTCCGATCTAATAGTAAAAAAATCAAGGCTTTAAAGAAAACCTTGATGGATAGGCTCGGTCTGAAAATTTTGACTCAGTTACTAAGACCTTTTTAGGGGGATTTTATTCCTTACATTCGAACGTGGTATCAGATACCCAGGTGATTTGTATATAATCGGGGAGGCGGGTGTCCCGGTCGAGGTTGGCCAGCTCGAGCTGGTCGCAGGTGAGATTGAGGACCTGACTCAGGTCGACGCCACACAGATAGGCATCGGTGAAATCGGCGTCTTCCAGATTGGCGCCATTGAGGTTGGCTTCGCTGAGCACGGCGCTGTTGAAATCCACTTCACTGAGGTCGGCCCCGGTCAGGTCGGCCTGCATAAGATAGGCATAACTCAGATCGGCCCCACTCAGGTTGGCTCCTTGTAATTGCCCCTTCATCAGCTTGTGATAACTGAGGTCGGCGCCTTCCAGATCGTCTTTTTTGGCCTCCACTTTTTTTAGAATTTCGGCCCATTCTTCCAGCATGGATTTCCCTTTCATTGGATGACTGCGAGGCTACCACATCTTGTTTCGGAGAATTGTTCCAATACCTGGGGAATTTGTCAATGGTTTCTTGATCGAATGCCCAACCCTATGAATTCTCAATGAATTTTAATTCTTCCCTCACCGAACTCTAACAGATTGACCCTATTCTTCAGTCAACAGAATGAGATCAATATTCATTTATGAATTTTAAGGTTTTTATGTACCAAGCCAATCAATACCCAAAAGGAGGAAAAATGTTCAAAAGGTTACTCAACTTTTTAATAATGATGGGGGTTGTGGTTTCTGCCCAGGGAGCCTGGGCCAAGTCTACGGAAACCGACTTACGTCTACTGGCCCTGGAAGAAAAAATAGAGACACTGCAAAAAGAACGGTTGGCTCTCAACGCGAACGGCTTAAGCCTGGTGAACAAGGTGGTTTCCGCAGATTCTTCAGATGATTATTTAAAAGTTAAATACAGTTATCCGGGGTTTCAATTAACCACGGCGGATGGATTATTTTCCACCAAACTGGTTTGGCGCGCGCAATTGCGATACACCAATCCCAATCGCTCGGACCCCAGAAGTGTGGGCAACTTTACCACCCGTGAGGATGCCAGCAACTTTGAAGCCCGGCGGCTCCGCATGAAAATCGGCGGTCACGGATATAAAAAATGGATCAAATACTATTTTGAAGTCGACCTGCAACCCTCACGGGATTTCGACGATTCATCCTCTGCGTCTTCAACCCGAGTCATCGATTACAGAATCACCGTACAACCGATTGATGAAATCGGTTTTCGGGTGGGACAATGGAAAATCAACTACAACCGCGAACGGGTCGATTCTTCCGGCCGCCAGACTTTTGTCGAGCGGTCAATTGTTAATCGCGTATTCACTATCGACCGCCAAGTGGGCGCCATGGTGCAGGGCCGCCTGTTCAAGAAAACGCCGGCTGACCTGAGGTATTACGCGGGTGTGTTCAACGGCGAAGGACGTTCGGTGAATAACCCGACCAATGACATGCTGTATATGGGCCGTCTACAATGGAACTTTCTGGGCCGCGATTTGAAATGGCGGCAGTCGGACGTTTCTTACCATAAAGAAGCGGCTGGCAGTCTGGCGTTTGCCTACTCGACCAACAACGGACGGTGTACCCGATGGAGTTCCTCCGGTTGTGGAAACCAGAGCGGATTCACTTCTCCGGCCGCAGCAACATCCACGCAACACAAGAGAGACCAGTGGGTGCAGGAATTCGCTTTCAAGTACAAAGGACTGGCTATTCAACAGGAATATCATGAAATGGAAATTGAGGACAAGTCCACCATGCTCACGCATGATTACCAGGGGTTGTATGCTCAAATCGGGTATACCAATCATGGTCTAATCACCGCGCTTCCTGAAGGCCTTGAACTGGCCCTTCGTTATGCGTATGTGATTGAGTCACTCGGTGGAACGGATAACGTAAATAGAAACCGAAGACAGGAGTACACGGTAGGCGTGAACTGGTTTCTTGCCGGCCACAACAACAAACTCACCGTGGATTATTCCTATCTGACTCTGAAAGATTTTGCGACCATGATGGATTATTCCGACAACCGCGTAAGGCTCCAGTGGGACATCTCGTTTTAAGCGTCGCTTACATTGTACAAGGGTAAGGAAAATATAAAGTTTTCTTACCTCCTCCAAACCCGTTCGGTCCGCGCAGGGACCGGGCGGGTTTTCTTTTTGTCTGGGAGTTTTCACTCCCGAGCATATCTGAATTGCCGAGAACCACATATCCGCACTTGACATATCGATATATCTTGATATGTATAACGCTATCAATCCTCGTACTTTGGGTCTTATTGGATGAGATGCAGCAAGAGAAAAATCTGGTGGTGGGCCTTTTTATTGCTCCTGATCCCTGCCCCATCCTCCGCGTTACACTACAATTTTGATGACAGCGACCCCTTTCCCCAGCCTTATGTATACAAAGACAAGGTAATACCTGATACCCAGCCAAGATTCACAATCAACCAAAGCGGGGCGTTGCCGGACTGGCTGTCCCTCGCCGTGCAACACCGAACCCGATACGAAACATTGAACAGCCAATTCCGCTCCGGTACCACGGGAAGCGATCAGGCTTTATCCCTGCGCACACTGGCCCAAGCCACGGTGCGCCTCCACCCGAATTTCAAAATCCAGCTGGAGCTTCAGGACTCCCGTGCGGAATTGGCTGACTCGGGGACAGCAATGACCAACGGAATCGTCAACGCTGCGGAACTGCTGGAGGCCAATCTGCAGTGGTTGGTGAAGGGACTTTTCCAGGAAGACAGCCGAAGTCTCCTGAGAGGTGGGCGCTTGACCATGGACATTGGCAAGAGGCGCCTGGTGTCACGCAATCGATTTCGCAATGCGCTTAACGCCTTTACCGGAGTGGACTGGATCTGGAAAGCAAAAAGCGGCGACACGGTTCGCGCCTTTTTCACCCTGCCAGTGAACCGCCAACCCACCTCCCAGGCCGAGCTTTTGGAGAACGACGCCGCATTCGATGAGGAAACACTCGATCGTATTTTCTGGGGTGTATTTATTGCCACCCCTAATCTTCTCTCGGGGGACCAGGCAGAGTTCTATTTATACGGACTGCACGAAAATGATCGTCCGGATTTCCTCACTCGAAACCGTCAGCTCTACACGCCGGGGTTTCGGCTATACCGCTCGCCACAAAAAAGCCGGATCGACTACGAATGGGAATCGATCATTCAATTCGGTACATCACGCGCTTCTACTGCCGCCACAGACACGCGCGATCTGGATCATTTCGCCCATTTTCACCATGTAGAGGTGGGCTATACTTTTCCTGTCGCTTGGTCCCCCCGTCTGATTCTGGCATACGACTATGCCAGCGGAGACGCCGATCCCAATGATGGAACTCAGGGAAGGTTCGATCCTCTGTTCGGTGCAACGGTGTTCGATTTCAGCCCGACCGGTATTCACAGGCCGTTTATCCGGTCCAACGTCACTGGCCCCGGTTTCATTGTTTCAATTCATCCACATAAGCGAGTCAGTACCTACATCCATTACCGCGCGTTTTGGCTGGCTTCGAATTCTGACGTATGGGCCGGGAACTCAGGCCTGCAGGATCCGACCGGTGGCTCTGGTTCCTTTCTGGGTCAACAATGGTTTGTACGGGCTAAATGGCAGGTGCTCGCTAACGTGCAGTTGGAGGGAGGTGTCGCGTACCGGATTGACGGCGATTTCCAGAAAACCGCTCCCAATTCGCCACGGGAAGGCAACTCTCTTTACTCATATATTCAGACAACCCTCACGTTTTAATATTTTCGTATTCTGGAAGCACGGCATGTTGCTTTAAGCAAATGCTCTCTTTCGATAAGACGAATTGTTTCCCAACAGGTCTTGCTCAATAATAGCTATCTAAGAATAGAGCGATCTCTTTGCCTTTGGTTTATGGTAGATTATACACTCACTCGCTAGAACCCAAGTTTCCCAAGCACGCTAGAAATTCTCAAGCCCACTAGTCAATAGAAATGCTGAAAAACCTGTTCAAGCGATTTAAATATGATCCTTCCGATCTCCGGGGAGATTTGTTTGGCGGCATTACCGCTGGCATTGTCGCCTTGCCCTTGGCTTTGGCATTCGGGGTGCAATCCGGAATGGGTGCCATCGCCGGACTGTATGGAGCGATTGCGGTGGGAGTGTTTGCGGCGGCATTCGGCGGCACACCCTCCCAGATCAGTGGTCCGACCGGACCCATGACTGTCGTTTCTATCCTGGTGGTTAAAGATGTCATTGACAGTTCCGGTAGCCTGGAAAACGGCTACGGGACGGTTATCACGATTTTCTTTATCGCCGGTGTCATGTTGGTCCTGTTCGGCCTGCTCAAGCTGGGCACCTACATCAAATATATCCCCTACCCCGTCGTTTCCGGTTTCATGTCCGGCATCGGAGTGATCATCATCGTTTTTCAAATATTTCCATTGATGGGGCTGGCTTCTCCAAAATCAATCGTCGAAGTTTTCAAACAATTACCGACAGGCCTGCAGAACATTAATATTGAAGCGGTACTGGTGGCCGGCGCCACCATTGCCGTCATTTATATTTTCCCTAAATTCACCAAAGCCGTCCCAAGTTCTCTGGTCGCTTTATTGGCAGTCACCATCATCGCCAACTGGGCAGAGCTCGACGTCCCTTTGATTGGGGAAATCCCCAACGGTATCCCGGAGTTGCAGATTAGCCAATTTTCCTTATCCGGACTGAGCCTGACACTCATCATCGAGCTGGCCCTGACACTGGCCCTGCTGGGTGCCATTGACTCCCTGCTCACCTCCGTCATTGCCGACAACGTCACCAAAACCAAACACGACAGCAATAAAGAATTGATTGGCCAGGGAATCGGCAATATGGTCGCGGGAGCCATCGGCGGCCTGCCGGGAGCCGGAGCGACAATGCGGACTCTGGTCAATGTCAACGCGGGCGGCAAAACCCAGTTGTCCGGAATCGTCCATGGCGGTCTGCTTCTGTTCGTCCTACTGGGGGCTGGTGTGTATGCGGCACAAATTCCGCTTGCTGTACTCGCTGGCATCCTGATTACCGTCGGTATAGGGATTATCGATTACAAGGGATTCCGCCATATCCCTCACGTTCCCCGGGCCGATGCGGTGGTAATGCTCATTGTTTTAGCCCTTACCGTATTTGTCGATTTGATTCAGGCGGTTGCGGCCGGTATGATTCTGGCCTCCATCCTGTTCATGAAACAAATGAGCGATCAGGGAGGAAGACGGGTTACTATTTCTCCCCTGCGAGATTATTTGAAGGAAGTACCCTGGAATGATGAAAACATTCCTGCCAGCATTACTAACAAGATTTTTGTTAAACACCTGGACGGTCCCCTGTTTTTCGGCTTCGCTCCAGCCTTTCAGGAAATGACCAAAACCTTGCCCGATATTCTCGTAGTCATTTTCCGCATGAAGCGAGTTCCTTATATCGACCAGACCGGCCTGTATGCTCTGGAAGAGGTTGTTATGGATCTGGAAAAAAGAGGTATCGCCGTTGTGATGACTGGCCTAAAAGCTCAGCACGTGCGTATGTTAAGACGTATCAATCTTATTCCGGGCTTGATCCCTGAGAGATACCTGTTCAAAACCTTCAAAGATTGCATCGACTGGTTGAATCAGGAATTGAGCGATTCTGACCTCTCTGACATGCATCGATTTTTCGACGATCTGGGTAAAGGAGAAAGCAAAAGACTCACACCGAGGTATCGTTTATAATCAGGTATTAAATTCTGGTCCCTCAAACCCTTCTGAGAGCTTTTCTCTGGTAAAAATTAATCACAAGTTGCATAGATTCAAAACAACTTATCGTGATTTTCATATGCAGGGGGTCCCTTCAATTTATCCTTACTAGATACTACTGTATTCCCCTAAGCACTTTAAGTATAATTTAAAAAGTTATTTCATAACATTTATAGTCCATAATTTTCCTGCATTAAGTTTTGCCAATGCTGATTCGTTTGAAAGCATATAGCTGAGGTTACAATAGCGATGAGTATGCCATCAGACACCCTGAAAACTCCAAGAGGGAATCTTGCCGGGTTTAAGGCCTATTTCAAACACGATATCCTCTCGGGATTTTTAGTTTTTCTTATTGCCTTGCCCCTGTGTTTGGGAATTTCTCTGGCTTCAGGATATCCCGCAGTGGCCGGCATCTTTACTGCCATTGTTGGCGGATTAGTTGCCACCTTCCTTAGCGATTCAGAGCTCACGATTAAAGGGCCTGCTGCCGGTATGATTGTTATTGCATTGGGTTGCGTTCAGGAGTTTGGCTTTACGGGAGGGGTGGACCCGGCGAAGGATTTTCAGGCCTATCGTTTGGCATTAGGCGTTGGAGTTGTGGCGGGGGTATTTCAAATTATAATGGGTCTTTTCCGCGCAGGAATCCTCGTAAAGCTTTGTCCGAAACCGGCGATTCACGGTTTGCTGGCCTCCATCGGAATTATCATTATCTCAAAACAATTTCCTATATTGATGGGGTTGAATCCACAGGGATCTCCGCTGGCATTACTCGCTGGCATTCCTTCCTTTGTAATAAACATGAACCCCAAAGTTGGATTAATTGGAATATTGGGCGTTACCATTGTTTTGGGTTATAGCTATATTAAAAATCCCAAATTAAAAGTTATTCCTGCCCCCATGATGATGTTATTGATAATCGTTCCAATGGCAATATTTATGGGAATTGGGGTGGACGGGTCTTATACGTTCAACAATAAAATTTACGAATTAGGTCAAAAGTTTTTAGTCAATGTTCCAGCCAGTTTAATGAATGCCATGACTTTTCCAGATTTTTCAGGAATCACCACGGAGACTGGAATTAAGTATACGGTTTTATTTGCGATCATTGGAAGCTTGGAGAGCATTCTAAGCGCAAAGGCTATTGAAGCCATTGATCCGTGGGGTCGAAAAACAAATCTCGATCGAGACCTGTTAGCCACCGGTTTAGCGAATACCCTGGCGGCTTTCATTGGTGGGTTGCCGATGATTTCTGAAATTGTTCGAAGTAAAGCCAATATTGATAATGGCGCCAAAACACGGTTTGCCAATTTTTACCACGGGATGTTTCTACTCATCTGCGTTGCCTTGATCCCAGGAGTCATTAATCAAATCCCCCTGGCCGCCTTGGCGGCACTATTGGTTATCACAGGATATCGCCTGGCCTCTCCTCAAGAGTTTATGTCTATATATCGTGAGGGAAAGGACCAGTTTATTATTTTTGTATCGACCATTTTCGGTGTACTTGCTACGGATCTTTTGAAGGGATTAGCAATTGGGATTGGAGTCAAGATTATCATCCAATTAATTCGTGGGGGCTCCATCTTTAGATTGCATGCCAAGATCCTTCTTGAAAGAGATCTTTCAATTACGATTTTTTTACGAGGCTCAATAGTTTTTAGTTCGTGGATTTCTCTGCGAAAGCAACTTGAACGTTACTTGAAAAAAGGGAAGCGGGTCACCCTGGATATTACCGAAACGCGACTCGTTGACCGTAGGGTCTTGTCTAATATTGACGAATGGAAAGAGAAATTCAAGGAAAACGGTCTTGAGTTGTCAGTGCGAACCAGGAAGAGCTCCCCCGATGAGTGATTCTCACAGGACCCCTTCTATTTTATTGCAACAAGTCACTCTTTCTTTTCTGGTTTTTCTTTCTGCAGTCGGTCCAAAAGTTGGTTGAAGCTTTGGCTCAGGGTGCCCAATTCATTTCCAGAAGTAACGGGCAAGCGTTTTTCGTTATAATTTCCATGCGCAAGCTCATCTGCCAACTTACAAATTTCCAGGAGGGGATCGCTGATCGAATGAGAGATGTTTGCGGACAATATGCCGCTGATCAGTGCCGCCGAAACAAACAATGCCACCAAAAGGACTATTAAAAAATGAGTTTTGCTGGAAATTTCCTCCACATCATTTTCCAGTAATTGTTCCTGAATTGTAGTCATTTCATTCAAGAGTTCTTTAATTCGAAATGCTACGGGAGCGGCTTCAATTTTCAACAAATGATTGGCATGGTTCCATTCTTCTCCCGACCGAATTCGAATAATTTCTTCCAGTAAAGGGCCGAACTGATTAAGCTCCCTTTGCAGGGATTCAAAATACTTCAATTGTGCTTTGCTTAAGTTGTTTTCATTTTTCTTCAATGCTTTCATATTCTCAGCATTTTTTTTCCAGTTTTCCAAGGATTCTTTTTTAAACTCCTCTCTACCAGATAACAAGAACTCATCGGCTCTTTCCAACGCCAGGCTGATTGTGGTTTCTATATTCGCGAGAATTTCTATCAGTCGTTTATTTTTGAGGGTCATGTTGCCATTCACACCCAGCTTGATCATTTCGGAGACGGTAGCCACAATGGATTTTTCCAAAGGTTCCGCCTGATTGAATAAAATCTTCTGTGCAGGAGAATTTTCCGGGGTTTGTGCGATGTCTTCAATTTTCTGTTGGACCGCTTTTAGTTTATTGGTTTCTTCTTCGATAGATTTTAAACGAGTTTTATTTTCTGAATCTGTCCAGTTAGGAGCAAGCCCAAGCACCAACTTCAAGGACGGAATAATTTGTTGTTCCCACGCAATGGATCGTTCCGCCATGAATTTTGGATCACCTAGAAGAATCCATCCGCGTAGAGAAGCCAGCGAATGGTTGATACCATTTAACATCATAAGACTGGCGTGAGCCGTGGGGGTTCGAACGTCGACAACCCTCTTAGTGATTTTCTCCATGGTTCTCACCTGCTGAATGGTGAGCAAAACCACTCCCATTAAAATTAAGGTGATGACACCAAAACCCAAACCTACTTTTTTCCCTATTGTTATATCTCTAAAATTAAACATCTCAACCCCCTAAAATAACCGCCCTGAAGACCACCGAATCCGCTCTCCCGTCAAACCCTTCGCAAAAGCAAAATGTAGAGAGGGAGGGAGATTCAAATATGTATTATAATAACATAGCAAAACTTAAATTCTGTACGGAAGGGAAAGTTTTAGTTTTTCCCGACCCTTTTCCAATCCATTTAAAAAATGGTGTATTTCTCTTTTTTAATATATTGGGAAATAGAAGAACGCAAGGTCTTGGTTGAGGATATCCGACTTTTGTTGGCTGTTGGTGTGGAGACCTCGAAACCTCAGAGTCGTATCTTACAGGGTCTTTCCCGACGGCGACGCGGGTTCGAATCCCGCTGTGAACACATATCATTTATTCCCTTAAATCAGTTTTTTGAATATAAAATTATCTATCATTAAATCCACCTTAATAATAGTTCGAAAAAAGATTACCGTAGATTGAGGAGTTATCACTTGACCTGCCGGAAATTCTTGATATAAAAGGAATAAGCATTCTAGACTGCAGTGGGGTTTTTGTGTGTCTGAGAAAGGAATAAGTCGCTCTATATGAGTACTATTTTAGTGAAGTCCCTTTCACCGGAAGATCGTGATCAGGTTCGGCAAATTGTACTGAACGCCAGCGAGCCAATTGCGCCGTTTTGGCCCATGCGGACCATGGTCGCGCAGAATCCCATTCATGGATTGGAATATCTGCCATTTGATGAGGCTGTTCGAAAAGGCAAGGATCTTCTGGGTGGAAATGGCTATCTCGCGAATGAAGAGTATCGTCAATTTTACCGAAATGGCCGCATTACCAAAGAAAGTTTTAAACGCGCTTTTTCCAGGGTTGGGTCTTCCTTAGATGAGCAGGCTTCTATTGCAGTTGGAAGTCGGAAGATTACCCCCGAAGATGTTTGGCGATTGCACGTACTTTTTGGCTTCGAGGAATTGCCAGTAGCTCTCTTGGAATGGGAATTAAGCAATGCTGGAACTACAAAACAGTTTCGGCAAGATCTTCCAGAAGAATGCCAGAAACAAATTATTGAACAAACCGCCAAAGAATATGAGCCGTGTCGGGAGCATCCAGAAGAGACCTACCTGACGAATTTATGGAAGAATGTGTTAGCCACCCTCGAGCTATCTGACTTTCATAATGCCTCTCAAATATCTGAGGATTCGCATTCGCAAACGTCTGCACCCATTTTCTTACCGCCTCAACAGACCCTCAGCGATTGGGTTGATAGTTTGACTGAGGGTGGGCTGGTCGACCAAATCAATGATCAACTCATCAAATGGGTGACGGCGTTTCTCGATGAAGGATTAGCCGGCTGGGAAATGCCTGGCCGGGAAGAAGGTTTCTACCAAGTATGGCGGAACCTGGCGCAAAAAGATTTTTCGGGGCAGCTTCTCGGGATCACAGATTTCGCGCAAAAAGTTCACAGCCTTCCTGCGGCTCCAGAGGACGCGATCCGTTCCAGCTTACACCAGCTCGAAATTCCCCAAGAACAATGGAAAGATTACCTTTCAAGACAACTATCATTATTGCCAGGCTGGACCCGATACATACGGTGGCTTGGGGAACACCCGACATACCATGCGCAACGCAAACATCCCATTGACACCACACAATATCTAGCCGTGCGTTTATTCTATGAAGTGGAGTTGACCCACATTCGGTGCCAACAAGAATGGGGAATTGATGGGACGGTTTCTGCCCTGACTGCGTATTGGAATGATCGATCCGAAGAATACCACCAACAAATTGGACATGGAGGGCAATCTAAGAATCCAACCCAACAGATGATAAGTCGACAGGCCTGGCGATTGTTCCATTTGGCACAATTTCTTGAGTTATCGCCAAGAGAAGTTGACGATCTCTCACTTACTGATGCCCAGATGTTGTTGCAATGGTTAGATCACTTTCCTTCTGATCAGCATGGACGGGTATGGATTGAGGCGTACGAAGATTCCTTTCGAGAGAATATACTGAAAAATATTTCAGCACATCGCGGAACGGTATCAGAATTGGAAACTCGTCCCCATGCACAACTGGTCTTTTGCATCGACGTACGTTCTGAATCATTTCGTCGCCATATTGAAGCCCAAGGTCCCTATGAAACGTTTGGGTTTGCAGGGTTTTTTGGCATCCCCATTAGCCATCAACCTTTTGATTGTAATCAACGTGCCTCATTATGTCCGGTGTTATTGACTCCCAACCATGCGGTAACGGAGACACCTCGGCCGGGAGAAAGAGCAGCGTTAGAAAAATATTCTTCTGGTACGCGCTGGGGCCAACTGGGGGACCATCTTTTTCACGATCTGAAGCATCATCCCATTGGGTCGATGATGGTGATTGATGTATTGGGATTCTTTTTTAGTCTGGGCTTGGTGGGCAAGACCTTGTTCCAAAAAATATTTCGTACAATGACCTCTACTATCCAGAATGGGCTGACGCATAGGGTTCCAACTCAGATCTCAATTTCCACACCCTCTAATCCTCAAAATCCCAGGATCGGAGAAGTGAATACCGAAGGGATTCCTGACGGGCTTTCTCCAGGATTTTCTCTTTCGGAACGGGCGACATTTATTGAAAATGGTTTGCGAGGTATGGGGCTCACCAAAAATTTTGCGCGGTTGGTGTGCCTCTGTGGCCATGGCAGTGAGACAGATAACAATCCCTATTATGGAGCGTTGGATTGCGGGGCTTGCGGGGGAGCACCGGGCGATGCAAATGCGCGAGTTTTTGCCGCGATGGCGAATGAACCTGAAGTTCGTCGTATTCTCAATGAAAAAGGATTGCCGATTCCCGATGACACCTGGTTTCTTCCAGGGAAACATAACACGACGACGGACCGGGTCGAGTTTTACGATCTGGAGGAATTGCCTGATTCGCATAAAGAAGATTTGCAGGCATTGAACAGGAATCTCAGAGAAGCGGGCGCGAAGCAGGCTCTTGAGCGATGCCATCGCATGCCCAGTGCTCCGACTGAAATTTCTCCAGAGCAGGCTTTTGCTCATGTCGACGAACGCAGTTGCGATTGGGCGAATCCTCGACCGGAATGGGGATTGGCAGGCAATGCCGCGTTTCTCATTGGAAGACGAAAACTGAGCAAAGGATTAGATTTGGGCGGTCGAGCTTTCTTACATTCTTATGATCCCATTGCTGATCCTCAAGGTGCCATCCTCGAAAAAATCATGACCGCGCCATTAATTGTCGGCGA
>JAJDBJ010000070.1 GCA_029261395.1 Nitrospinaceae bacterium | reverse complement strand
TCCGCAAAGTAAAGGGTTCTCTCTTTTGCGAAGGTCTTGACCGGTAAAAAAATCGACGAGCTGAGAAACACAAAAAGGAGGAAGGCATGGGCACCCTCGCAACGACGTATCAACATAAGGAACCATTCATTAGGAGTTAGTATCGATAAAACTTATTATATTATAGTGAGTTGTAGAAAGGGAAGGGCGATTTACCTCGTGAGTCCAGGTTATTGACTCAAGATCCGTTGTGTTTTTCGGCTGAATTTCTCTCTAGGATTAACGCTAAAAATCATTAGGAATCAGATTTGTGCAACCCTGTCTCAAACGATGCTTTGCCAAGTTATATCTATTAAGGCAGAAACGTTGCGGATTCTCATTTGTATTTATACCGATAATGAAAACCAGAGGTCCACTAAATATTGGAAAAGACTAAAAAAATTCATAAAAAAGTCCTTGTTCTAATTACATTAACTGTATATAATGATTTTGGATGAAAATTTAACCGGGAAACACCGCATTAAGGTTGAATTTTTTAATACTGAATAGCGACATCTCATCTCAGAGCCCATGGATAACTCAAATAATAAAAATAACCATAGCGAAACCCGTGTTACAGCCGCAGATATTTTAAAGGTGGTTCCAATTACCCGTAAAACCTTATGGTTATGGCAGAAAAAGTATGATTTTTTTCCTGATCCGGTAAAAGAAGCCCATCCGGGAGGGAAGGGAATTGTTGGGTATTATCCTCCTTGGGTGCAGGAGCGGTGCAAGCAGGTCTATGCTTTGCAGAAAAGCGGGCACACGATAGCCATGATCAAGGAAATCCTCAAGAAGGAAGCAGAGGATAAATCCTCCAAGAAAGTGTTGGTTGTGGATGATGAGAAGAAATTCGCTACCTTGCTCAAGAAGTTTTTTGTGAAAAACGACTATGTGGTTGAAGTCGCTTTTGACGGTCTGGATGCGGGCCTCAAAGCCGCTCATTTTCAACCGGCCATTATTCTTCTGGATATCAATCTTCCCGGCCTCAATGGACTGGAGGTTTGTAAAAACCTGAAAAATAATCCCCGAACCAAGAGTATGACTATTCTGGTCATCTCCGCCAGCCTTCAGTACACCGAAAAAGCTGTTCTAGCCGCAGGGGGAGATATGTTTTTCAAAAAACCGGTTAATTTTTCCGAACTTCTCGAAAAATGTAACGAGGTGATCACCTCCAACGAGCAAATCACAGTTCCTTCCTGATCAAAGGATCGTAACTCATAAATTTTTTCGTTCTCTCCTTTGATTTCTGAAATATTGCTGTTAAAATCCCCCCTTCGAGAATAGGTCTTAAGGCCATTCTTACCCTTTAAACATTACCCCTTAAATTTATGAATACTGCTCAGACGGTGGAAACCCAGGTTTCCGAATTGCGACAAATCGCGAAAGAAATAAGACGTAAAAGCCTTGAGATCATCCATCGGGCTGGATCAGGGCATCCGGGCGGCAGTCTTTCTGCGGCTGATATCATGACTGCCTTATATTTCGGCGTCATGCGCTACGACTCCAAGAATCCGAAGGATCCCAACCGTGACCGGTTTGTGATGAGTAAAGGCCATGCGACGGGCGTGTTTTATTCGGTCTTGTCGCGTGCCGGCTATTTCGCAGACGAGGACTTGGTTTCCTACCGGAAAATTGGCAGTAAGCTGAACTTGTCCGGTCATCCGCATCCCAAGACTCCCGGCGTGGAAATCGCCACCGGCAGTCTGGGACAGGGCTTGAGCGTGGCTCATGGAATTGCACTGGCCGCCCGCTTGGATAACAGCGATTACAAAGTATACGTTCTTATGGGAGATGGCGAACTGCAGGAAGGGCAGGTCTGGGAAGCGGCCATGTCGGCTTCCAAGTTCAATACGAATAACCTGATTGCTATTGTCGATTTCAACAAGGTCGCTCAGGATAATATCACTAAAGACTTGAAGGATATCGAACCGCTGGAGGATAAATGGCGGTCGTTTGGATGGGATGTTCAGCGTATCGACGGACACGATATGAATCAGGTGTACAAAGCGCTGACTCTTCCACTGGATGAGACGAAACCGAGAGTCATCATTGCCGATACCATTAAAGGGAAGGGCGTCAGCTTTATGGAAGGCAAAACCTCCTGGCATGGCGTGGCACCCTCGGATGAAGATTACGAAAAAGCATTGAAGGAGCTGGCATGAAAGACGGAGCAACCAGAGACGGCTACGGGGCTTGCCTTGAAGAAATAGGCGCAAATCCTAAAATTGTGGTACTCGATGCTGGAGTGAGTGACAGCACCCGGAGCAAGAAGTTCGGTGATAAATACCCGGACCGCTTTTTCAATATGGGCATCAGTGAAGGCGATATGGTGTGTACGGCCGCGGGTTTGGCGACCACCGGCAAGGTGGCCTTCGCGACCGGTTTCGCCTGTTTTCTGCTGGGGCGGACCATGGACCAGACTCTGGTCAGTGTGGCCTATTCCAATACCAACGTCAAGCTGGTGGGAACTCATTCCGGCCTGGCTGTAGGCGAAGACGGCCCAACGGCCCAAATGATCGTTGATCTGGCTTATACACGCGCCATTCCCAATATGACGGTTATTCAACCGGCGGATTATGAAGAAGCGGTGCAGGCCACTAAGGCTCTGGTAGATCACTTCGGACCGGTGTATATGCGCCTGGGACGCCCCAAGGTCAAGGGAATCTATGATAGTTCCTACAAGTTCCAGATCGGCAAGGGAAACGTGGTCAAGCAAGGTGAAAAGGTGGTTATCTTTGCGACTGGCGGCATGGTGCAGGAAAGCATGGAGGCGATGAAGCTTCTTGAGAGCGATAATATCAATCCGACGCTGGTCAATATTTCCACGATAAAGCCCATCGACAGTGAGTTGATTGTCGAGCAGGCGCGTAAAAATGGCGCAGTGGTCACGGCAGAAGATCATAATATCATCGGCGGTCTGGGAGATGCCGTGCTCGAGGTTTTGAGTGACAACGATGTCACCGTGCCTATCCGACGTCTCGGAGTTAGGGACACCTTTGCTGAAACAGGTTCCCTGAAGGAGCTTTACTTCAAATACGGGCTGTCCGCACAACATATTGAAAATACCGTTAGAAGTCTTTTAAAGTAGCTAATAGGGCGCCTTCCTTTAAAGTAGTTTCTTAGGTTTGATTCCAGCCTTTTCTCCATAGTCAGATTCCAGTCATTAGTTGACATAATATATGTTATGGGAACCAAGAGGGTATGGGGCAGAAATTCTTCCAGGTCGATGTTTTTACGGACCGGGTGTTTGGCGGTAATCCCCTGGCGGTTTTCCCCGAGCCAGGAAATTTAAAAGAAGCGGATCATCTCCAAATCGCCCGGGAAATGAATCTGTCCGAAACCACTTTTGTTTATCCTTCCAAAAATACCAAAGCAGACTTTAAAATCCGAATATTTACGCCGGGCAAGGAAATACCGTTTGCCGGTCATCCAACCCTGGGAACCGCACATATCCTGTGGGAAACGGGGAAAATTACTCCATCGAACGATTCAGTGGTTTTGGAAATGGGTTCCAGGCTCATCAAAGTCTCCAAAAAGCAAAACAATCTGTTCATGGAGCAACCGCTCCCCAGCTTTGGAGATCCAGTGAAGGCTGTGGGTCAGGTCGCTGAAGCTCTCTCGATTGACCCAGGCGACATAGACTCCCGTTTTCCACTCCAAATCGTTTCCACGGGTTTTCCCGCCTTATACGTTCCATTGAGGAACTTGGAAGTGCTCCAGCGGGTGGAATTGAACCTAACGGTTTTGAGAGAGATATTGGGGAACGTAGACATGATTTATGTGTTCACTCGGGAAACTGTGGAGCCCTCGTCAACAGTCCATTCGCGGTCCTTTGCCCCTTTTATCGGGATTGCAGAGGATCCGGCTACGGGTAGCGCGGCAGGAGCTTTGGGTGCTTATCTGGTTCAGCATGAGGTGATTGAGAACCTTGAGCCCACCACAATTGTCATTGAGCAGGGTTTTGAGATCAACCGCCCTTCCCATATTCAGGTAAACGTAGGGGAAACTGGAGGAGAGATTGATTCTATTCAAGTGGGTGGCCAAGCCATAACGGTTTTGGAGGGCAATTTTTTGGTATAAAAAGAGGGCGGGGAATTGATCCCCGCCCTCTTTCCTTACTCTTTTTATCTATTATTTTTGGAAATCTATGCAGACTGGATATAGGCACAGTTATCGCATTGATGACCAGACATACGCGAGCACATAATACAACTGCTGATTTCACCGGAAGGCCGGACCAATCCACCACAGTGATTACAACGTGGAGAGGGTTCGGACTTCGCCAAACTCTGAGAGCTCTTGATGAAACGTTTTTTATTGATCAAGGATTGACTCCTGGAAACATTGATATACATCCTCAGTACTCCTTCAAAAAAAAATGCACTAAGCCAAGTCCAACATTTCAGATTGGACCTCTATGGTTTATATGGATGGCTAAAACCGTAAAAAGATTTAAATTTTGTGCAAAATGTACAGTTTCCATAACTATTCCGGAAAGCCAAAAATATTTTAATAGAATAAAGACCAATAAATCAAGTAGTTATCTGTATAAAAGGAGGGAGTCGATTAAAGGCGGGCCATAACCCCCTGGTTCACAATGTTCATTCGATCCCGGCCAAACAGGATTTCCACCAATTTCAAGGAAAACTCGAGGGCGGTACCGGGGCTCCGGCTGGTCACGATATTGCCATCGACCACGACACGCTCTTCCGAATAATCGATGCCAGTCAATTGATCCTTGACGGAAGGATGGGAGGTAACGACTGTATTCGTCAGGATTCCTGTGGAGTGGAGAATGGTGGGAGCGGCACATATAGCGGCTATCTGTTTGCGGGACTGATACATATTCTGGATGATCGCCTTTACCTTGGTACTTTTCTGGAGGTTGGTGGTTCCGGGTTGGCCGCCGGGTAAAACCAATAAATCGAAATCGTTATCATCAACCTGATCGATCAAAGCATCCGGCAGTACGGATACACCGCGAGATCCTTCAATCGGCCCTTCCTCGGTAGCGGCCAAAACCACTCGAGCCCCCGCCCTTCTTAAAATATCGACAACGGTGAGGGTCTCAATTTCTTCAAACCCCGGCGCCAGTGCTACCAGAACCTTTTTCATAACAATCCCTTCCTGGGAACGGTTGAATTTGATGTCGAAAAAATTTTAAATAAATACACTGGAGGAGTCAAACTTTGCTACTCTGTGTCCACTCCGAATAGCATCTATTATCAGGAATAAATGAGCTTATGATAGAGAAAGGGATGGAAACTCCCGCTACCTTAAACCGGCAGGTGCAAAAAATGTTCAGCGATATTGCGCCCCGGTACGACCTTTTAAACCGGTTGTTGAGTTGCGGTCAGGACCAATATTGGAGAAAACGGGCAGTGGCCCGGTTATCACCTCAAGCGGGTGAGCGTTTTTTGGATATCGCGACCGGGACCGCCGACGTGGCTTTGGAAATTATCCGGAATGTCCCACCGGGTGCGGGGCAGGTCGTAGCCATGGATTTTAGCGAGAAAATGCTGGAACTGGCCCAACAGAAGATTAACACCCAGAACAAAGCCGATTTCATTCAACTGGAAAGTGGTTCAGCGGAAAGCCTGCCTTTCGAGGATAATTCTTTCGACGGCACCACGACCGCTTTTGGCATCCGGAATTTTTCCGATGTGGAACAAAGTTTACGTGAAATGCATCGGGTACTCAAACCCGGTGGCCGGTGCGTGATACTCGAGTTTTCCTTGCCTAAAAACTCTATTTTAAATGCTCTCTATCGGTTCTATTTTGAGGTATTGTTACCCAAGGTGGGTCGTCTTATTTCCAAGCACCCCAGTGCCTACACCTATCTTCCGGAAACGGTGGCCGCATTTCCTGTACGGAAGGAGTTTTCGGATTTGATGCAACAAGCCGGATTCATGAATGTCATTTACAAAGAATTGACCTTTGGTATCGTTATTTTATATACAGGTACGAAACAAGTTTGATACAACGGATAAAAGCAATCTTGAGAATTTGAAATGAAAAAAATGACTTTAGCGGTCTTCTGCCTTTTAGTTGGAGGTGCCGCGCTCATCAATTACAGCAATGGCAGACACGAAGCCCCCCTTCCCGCTTCCCAACCGGTCAGTCTCCAGCCCAATATCTATGCGGATCTTGAAGGCTATCAGGATATTGTCGAACTTCAGAACGCCTTCATCCGCAATGCCAAGCAGGTAAAACCCACCGTAGTGAGCATCAACTCACTTGTGAAAATGCCTTCCGCAAATAGAAAGTTCCGGAAGGGACTGGATAACTGGTTCTCCAATTTCAAGAACTGGCTGACTGATTCACTTAAAAAGAAATATCTCGTGGAAAGCCTGGGCTCCGGTGTGATTTACGATTCCCGGGGTTATATTCTGACTAATTACCATGTGATCGAAAACGTAGACGAGATCATGGTCAGGCTGATGGACCAGAGGGAATTCTCCGCAAAAGTGATCGGAGTGGACCCACTTACCGATTTGGCTGTTCTTAAAATTTTCTCTTTCTCGAGTTTTCCGGTACCTGCCTTCGGCACCACTCAAAGCCTGGGAGTGGGCGAATGGGTCATGGCCATTGGAAATCCTTATGGATTGAATGGTACCGTGACAGTTGGAGTGATCAGTGGCACCCAGCGATCTGATTTGGGAATTGCCACATTTGAAAATTTCCTTCAAACCGATGCCTCGATCAATCCAGGAAACAGCGGCGGACCCTTAATCGATTTGGATGGCAACGTTATTGGCATCAATACCGCTATTGCAGAGATCGGATCGGGGGTTGGCTTTGCGATCCCCATGGAAATGGCGACTCAAATTGCGGATTCTTTGATCAATGAGGGAACCGTGGAACGGGGATGGCTGGGTGCGGGGATTCAATCACTGACTCCGGAACTGGCGGTGTCGTTTGCGGTCTCCCGGGAAGAAGGTGTATTGGTCAACGAGGTGGGTACTGGAACGCCGGCACAGAGGGCCGGATTACTTCAGGGTGATATTATTATCAATTATGATGGGCAAACCGTTCTCGATTCCAAAAGTTTACAAAAGCTCGTTGCCGAGTCTCGTGTAGGGAAATCGGTGCGTCTCAAAATTATCCGGGAGGGTATTGAAAAAACTGTCTTCGTGGAAGTTGGAAAGAACCTCTCCTGACCCTTTTAAAAATCAACTTGAAACCACTTCGAATCCCACCTCGATAATCTTTGAAGCAATAGCATCAGAATCGGTCTGGCTTTCGTCAAAATCCACACTTACCTGTTTCTTATCCAAATCTACCGATACCTGCCTGATTCCCCCAAGAGAATTAACCGCCTGAGTTACCGTCTCGACACAATGCCCACAGGTCATTCCGTTCACTTGAATATCTTTATGAGTCATCAGCGTTCTCCTTTAATAATGATTCCTGATTCTAACAAAATGTGAAGCTTTATCAGGAGAAAAAGATTCGGCTAAGTTGTCTGATTTCAATTCATTAGATTTCACATTCAACCATTCTTTTATACTCCCAGAAAGATTGATCTCAAGGAAACCAGTCAATAAGCCGAAAAACAGGCAGAGAGGTGAAATCATAAAGGAAGAAAATACCCGCTATGAATGAATTTTATTTAGATCCCACTTCCGGTAAAAACCTGATGCCCAAGCGATTGGAGCCGAAGGTCTCCCCAAAAAAAACTCTAGAAAACCAGCCTGGTCAAAAGCTGTCTTTCAAGAATATTTTAAAGAGTGTCGTGGATCAGACGGAAAGTTCATCCAAAGTCAGGCAGGATATGGTCAACAAGTATAAGGACTCTCTTGCCAATGGGACATATGAGGTGAAGGCCCAGGAATTGGCCGAAAAAATAATTCAGAAGATTAGTGAAGATAAAACGCGGAAGATTATTTAGCAGATTCGAAAGTTACAACGTTTTTACTTCTCGCAGATGGGGAAACCGATCACTTTCCTTCAGTTTTTCCTCCCACCGTTTTCCCAGTTTATTCGACCGCAGATCGATTTTTTCTAACTGGGCCATCGTAGCTTCTTTAGAGAAAAATTCCAGGCCGGCACGGCTGATCTGATTATTTCTTAGATCCAACTCCTTTACATTTTTCAAGACGGGAGACACGGCAATTGCCTGCAACCCGGCATCTCCCAGAAAGTTCTTCCTCAAATCGAGGGTCGTCAGCTCGGATAAATCTGGATAAAGACTTAAATAAGTCACTTCATTCACGTTGATTTCCATATCAGCCATTTTGAGGGCTTTTGCATTCCGGCTGATACGGCTTTTGATAAACATTTCAAAGGTCGTGATTTTTCGAGAGCCGTTCCGACCCAGCTTGGCATCGATCACCGCATTGATCTGATCGAGGTCCCCGTGCAGGGAATAAAATAATTCTAGTATAAAGTCCTGTTTCACGATCTCAATCCTAGGGGCTTGATTTTTAAACTGATTCAGTCCAACACTCTATCAAATAAGATCATTAAAAGGTTGGTTTTCCAACAATTTTTGTTATACTCGTGCCAATCAATATTAATGTTTTGATGGAGAATTTACTATGATGGGTTTAGGCTTTCCGGAATTAATGATCATTCTGGTCATCATAATGATCATTTTTGGAGCAGGAAAACTTCCGGAAATTGGCAGCGCCTTTGGTAGAAGCATTAAAAACTTCAAAACTTCTATGAAAGATGCTGAGCAGGAAGAGATTGCTTCCGGAGATGAAGCCGAAGGAAGTATTGAAGGTGCGGAAGAGCCGAAAGCGGTTCCCGAAAGCACGGGTGAAACTGCCGAGGTGAGCGAGTCTCCAGAGTCGCCAGAATCTTCTAAAAAGTAATCCATTTTTCTAACTTAGATTCTCCTGGATTACAGTTCGATTCCACAGCCGATTGTCTCGCTGAAGTCTTCTTGCCACACTGCTTCTTTCCCCAGTTAAGCACTTGGTCATCCATGCCCAGTAATGGTTAAGAATCTTCGATTTATACTCTTTAAATTTCTCCAATCCTTCTTGGATGTTCTTCCGATACTTCTGGTCATTGCCTTTTTTCAATTGGTGATAATCCAGAAACCTCTTCCTCATCTTAAAGAAACCCTTTTCGGATTTGTACTGGTCGTCATTGGCCTGTTCATTTTTATTCAGGGTTTGGAAAGCGCCTTGTTCCCTATTGGCGAAAGACTGGCCGTTGAGTTTGCGGTCAAAGGGAACGTCTATTGGATTGTCCTGTTCGGTTTTACTTTGGGCTTTGCCACCACCATTGCCGAACCCGCGTTAACGGTGATCTCCCAGAAAGCCGGCCACATTGCCGCCGAGGCAGGAGCGATTGACCGAGCTCAGGAGTCGATCGCAGATTATGTCTGGGGTTTGCGTCTGGTGACAGCATTTTCGGTGGGACTCGCCGGTGCGATTGGGGTGATACGGATCATCAAGGGCTGGTCTCTGGTGATTTTTATTCTCACAGGCTATTTCCTCATTGTAGTGGCGACTTTGTTTGCGCCCAAAGAAATCATCGGTATCGCCTATGATGCCGGCGGCATCACCACTTCCACTATCACCGTACCGCTGATCACCGCATTGGGAATCGGGCTGGCCACCTCTATTCGAGGGAGAAACCCGATTGTCGACGGATTTGGGTTGATTGCTCTGGCGAGTTTGACACCCATTTTGTTTGTAATGCTTTACGGTATTATTATTTTTGGTCCAAGTTGAGCTATGGAAGAACTCCATTATCTCGACATCATTTACGATTCACTGCGCATCACTCTGATGGATATTCTCCCCATCATTCTGGTGTTCGTTTTTTTTCAATGGGTAGTGATTCGCAAGGGACTGCCGCACTGGAAAAAAATATTATCGGGAATGGGAATGGTGGTCTTCGGGCTGGCCGTGTTTATTGTCGGACTGGAAGAGTGTATCTTTCCTCTGGGCACGTCGATGGCGCAACAACTTTCAGATCCAAAATTTGTGATGGGAGACTCCCCTGCCCTGAACTCACTAACCGATGGTATGCGGATCGGTGCGGAGTTTTATGTCGAAGTGATTTTATTTGGATTTCTGGTCGGATTTTCGACCACTTTGGCGGAACCGGCCTTAATCGCCGTTGCCTTAAAAGCTAAAGAAATTTCCACCGGCGCTATTTCCACATTGGGCCTCCGATTAGCGGTCGCGCTTGGCGTCGGAACTGGCGTGGCGCTAGGAGTGTTTCGGATCATAGAAGGCACTCCACTCCACTATTACATCATTACGGGTTATGTGATCCTTATGATTCAAACTTACTTTGCACCCAAGTTCATTGTTCCTCTGGCTTATGATTCCGGCGGCGTGACCACTTCGACGGTGACTGTGCCGTTGCTGGTGGCCTTGGGGGTGGGATTGGCGCAGAATATTCCCGGTCGGTCACCGTTGCTGGACGGCTTTGGGCTCATCGCGTTTGCCTCTCTTTTCCCTATGATAAGCGTTTTGGCGTATGCTATGATTCAGGAACGGTTTTTCTCAAGGGTGCCTGATTCGGCAATGAAATGAAACCCTTAGGAGGTTGTTATGCGTTTTAAAGTAATCCTGGCTTTGGTGAATGATGACTATCAGGACGAGGTTATCGAAGCCGCCAAAAAAGCAGGCGCCACGGGAGTGACTATTTTGAATGCGCGAGGAGAAGGCGTACGCGATCAGAAATCATTTTTTGGTTTGGCGATGGAAAACCAGAAGGACATGTTGTTGTTTCTGGTAGAGGATTTCAACTCCGATCAAATTATGGAT
>JAJDBJ010000069.1 GCA_029261395.1 Nitrospinaceae bacterium | reverse complement strand
CGGTTTGTTGATGGACTTCTAGCGAACAGGCAAAATTTAAAATTACAAATTTTGAAGTTACAAATATTGTATCTTATATTTCAGGAAAAACAATGGTCCAGCTCCGATATTCACACTCGATGTCAAGATAATGAAACGAATAGAAGGAGGGGTGGATTATGTCAAGAAAGCGATTAAATATATTATATCAATAAAAACAATAGTTTATGCCGTATGATGTAGTCCGTAGCTGATCGAGTGGATGGCATCAGTCGCAAGGCGTATCCTGGAGGGAAATCGAAATGGCGGACAAGCTGACAGGTATCAATGAATTCGGCCGGCTCAGGGAAATTCCCAATACGATAAAATTGGCAATCATTGAAGTGACCAAAACATAAAAAGCCTGGGATTCCATTTTTTCTCCTTGAAAAATATTTTCTTTTGACTTCTGCCCGGTACCTGTCACTTTTATTTGAAAGCTTACCATAGGGGTAAGACCCCATGGTGTAGCCCCATAAAAATCCCGGAGGCAAAAGCCGCCGGGATTCATCAAACCTTTCAGGGTAAAATCTTACAACTTTAGCCTGATTATATATAAGCCATGATTAGCCAAACAATCGCCGACAGGAGCGACACCCCAAATCCGACGTGAATAAAAATGTTGAGCCAGCGGGGCTGGTTGTTGTAGCTGAGATACTTAAAAAAGCCTTTATTCCCATTCCGAGTTTTCATGGCTTTCCTCCTTTCTCTATTTAATAAGATCGGAATCCGGCTCAGTCAAGTTATTTTAAACGCTAAAATAGGCATTTATTTTATTTCGACCGGGAGCCCGGATTTCGTGGGCCGGATCCTTGAAAGGATCACTTTCTCTATTGGGTTTCCTCGCTTACGAAACCATAACTCCTCTCATCGAAATTGCACCGGAAACCACGCCTTCAACGGGGAATGTGACTCGTTCTTCCGTTTCCTGCAAGGCGATGATGTACAGCAAAGGTAAAAAGTGTTCGGGTGTCGGGGCGGACAGGCGGGCAACTTCCCCCAGGGATTCATATTCCACAACGGCCTGGTGATCGCTTTCTAATAAACTTTGTTTGATTTTTTCATCAAATTTCACTGCCCAGTCGAAAGGTTTACTCCTGGGATCAAGGTTCATTTTGCTGAGATTGTGAACAATGTTTCCACTGCCCAGGACTAAAATCCCTTCACTTTTTAAGAGCCTGAGTTCCCGGCCAATTTCATAGTGCTCCTTCGGAGACAAATCCCGATTCAGGCTCAATTGAAGAACTGGAATGTCGGCATTGGGAAACATTTGGGTCAACAGGCTCCAAGTGCCGTGGTCCAATCCCCAGTTGTAATCCAGTTCGACCTGGGTTTTGGTGATGATGGATTGGATTTTTTGGGCCAACTCGAGATCCCCTTTAGCCGGGTACTGAATATCGAACAAGGCTTGAGGAAAATTTCCAAAATCATGAATGGTCCGGGGATGCTCCATCGCCGTGACATAGGTCCCGCGGGTTTCCCAATGGGCCGATACAGCTAAAATTGCTTTCGGTTGGGTTATGCTTTTCCCCAGCAATTCCCAGGTTTTGGAGAATGAGTTGTTTTCAAGCGCATTCATCGGACTTCCGTGTCCCAGGAACAGGGCAGGCATTTTGTGATTTGGGTATTTCATTAAATGCTCCATAAAATTTTACCTGCTAATTGATCGGATCATTGTCTGACTTAATGAAGGACATCCTTTCTATGAATTTGTCTTTCGAATCAAAATGACGTTTCAGGATTAATGCGACGTGGGCGGCGACGAATCCAACGATCAAAAAGGCTGTAATCCTGTGGATGTATTTCCCAATGCTGGACAATAGATCATTTTTCCCCAACAGGTCGGGAATTGGGAACAAACCGAAAAAATTAAAGCCGTGTCCTCCAGCCAGTGAAAAAACATACCCGCTCAATGGCATCACAATCATGACCGTGTACAATCCGATTTCCAGAAAATGAAACGCCTTCTTTTCAAATTCCGTCATCGATTCCGGCCAGGAAGGCAAAGGATTGAGTTGTCGCCACGTCAACCGGGCGGCAGCTAAAAAGAAAAGAAGGATTCCCATGGATTTATGGATTGTAAATAAATCCTTGGGATAATACTCCTTGGTGGCTACTCCATACATAATGATGGCAATAATGAATTGAAATAGAATTAAAATAAAAGTAATCCAGTGAAACGATTTTGCCATCGTTCCAAACTCCTGGGGCGAGTTTCGATTTTCCATGTCAATTTGCCTTTCAGTATTTGAAGTTCAATATTCCTAATAACTCAGGACAAAGTCATAATGACCGACCAACCCGTCAGTGATTTTACCGTCAGGATCTTTTTGGTAACCGATAATAATGTTTTCCTGTTCTTTGGAGGTCAGCCGCGGGCTTCTCAGGATGTTGTCTTTCGCATTTAAATTCCAGATTAATTTTTCATTTTTGATCTGATTTCCCTTGAAATACAATTGCGTCACCAACTGTGGAATGCCCGGGGCTGTGACCATGAAATGCAAATGAGGGGGTCGATACCACCCCTTTTCGATATCCACAGGATAAAATCCCGGAACGATGGTCTTGAACCAGTAATGACCATCTTTGTCAGTGATGCAGCGTCCCCAATACTGGAAATTTTCATCAAGATTTCGCTCGATCCACTCGCCCGATTGGGGATGTTGGAACCGGGTTGCCTCCATATCTCCCCGGTGGTTGTAACGTCCTGAAGCCGAAGCGTTCCACATAATGAGGACGGCTCCGGGTTGAGGCTCCATTTTTCTCTCATTATTGAATAACACCCTCCCCTTGATATAAACCACCTGTCCCTCGGCGTATTCCTTGTGGCCCTTGATATGAGTGAGATCGTTATCGTTGGCTTCACTGATGGCAAGGCGAAAATCCAGGTTTTCCCGGGTTTCGCTGATGGGATCGCCGTCGTCCGGGAAAAAGGGGCCGAGGGTCTGTCTTGGGGTTTTAAGGTTTAACACTTGTCCAAATGCCGAACTTGTAACCAGTGTGCTCACCATGGTTCCCATGAATCCAATACCTTTGGACAAAAAATTCCGACGTGACAGTAAATTCAAATTATGATTCATCATAATACCTTTGAAAAAATTTTATTGAGTGGAAATGGCAAGATTCCCGGAAACAGAAGAGGGATCTGGTTTTTTCAAAAATGTTTTCGAAACCCATTGGTCCAAAGAAAGTTTACCACCGCCTGAGACAATCAGGGCAAGCGCCATTCCAATGACCAGAAGATGAAATTCAAATCCTTCTCCCGCCTGTTTTCCGGACCAGTTCATGAAAAACCCATTGCCCCAATGTGCGGTGGCGATGGCTCCCGTCATGACAGCGGCAATACCTGCGGCGCTGAATCGGGTGAGAAACCCCGTGATCAATCCGAGAGCTCCGAAGAATTCTATGGCAATAACCGAAAAGGCGATGATGGCGGGCAGGCCTATTTGCTGGGTGAAAAAGCCCATCGTTCCTTCCAACCCAAAACCGCCAAACCACCCCAGCAGTTTCTGCGCACCATGCGGGAAAATTACAATACCCAACATGATGCGGAGAATCAGAGGATTGAAGGTTTCCCTGGTTTTAAGGGCGATATTCAGTGCATGTATCATGATCGTATCCTCACTTTCAAAAGTACTATCGAGTTAACTTGTTTTGGTATGGGAACCCAGATCCTGATGCCAGGCAGAAGATAGTGTGAAACCCGAATCTCCCGCCCGGCTATGAGGATTTATCTGACCTTGGGAGTTTCTTTTGTGCTATCGACGTTGTCATGCAGATCGTTGATCACCAGATAGCCGGAGGCCCCCATTTTGTTTCCAAAGTATCCGGTCGAGTCTTTTTTGACGAGATCAACTCGAATTTTCATTTTTCCTTCGCCTTTGATTCCCTTAAAATTTCCAGTTCCGGAAGTAAAGGTCCATGTACCCAGACAATTTTCCTTTTCTCCCGTGCAGGAGATTTTGGCGTTGGCATGGCCGACATTAGTACCCGACAGCTGGCACATTCCCTGTAATTCGTCTTTTCCGTCTTTATTGATATTGACGGAAAATGGACAGGTCATCCGACTTGAGTGCATGTGGTGGGTTTTCCCTGTATGGTCTTTGACATGAAAAGTGCCTTTCATCAAACCGAAATAAAAATCAGATGTCGGGCTCATTGGATATACCTGTCCTTCCGAACGCCAACTGCTGATGACACTTTTGCCATCAAGATTATCGGCCTGGGCGAATCCGCTGAAATTCAGAATCAGGATTCCCGTGAGTAATGCGATCCATACGCTTTGTTTTCGTTTGGACGGGAGAGTTTTTTGTTTGGCAACAGGTGTTAAATGGGTCATTGTTTGTTCCTCCAAGGTGAGTTGAAAAGGTTTAGTGTAGCTCTACTTTGTATATAGCAAAACCCAGGCCAAATAGTTTATAAATTGTTAACTCATTTATTTATAAATAGTTATCGCCTTTGTCGTGATGCTTTCATAAGAACGGAATACTTATTTAACACTGAATACCGTTGACTTAAAACGGAATACCGTTATGATGGTTCCATGAACAAGACTGGCGACTCATCCACCCCTTTTGTTAATATGCGGGAACTGCTTCTGGCCATGCCCCAGGAGCGGAGTGTGGCTTCACTGCTTGAAATGACGGTCCAGAAATGTACTGAAGATCCTTTGTTGGCGCTCACTCGCATTTGGCTCATCGGACCCGGTGACCAGTGTCACACCTGTAAATTAAGGGAGCAGTGTTTGGATCAGACGCGCTGTCTCCATTTAGCCGCTGAAAGTTACGGCCCGGATTTCCAGCCTGTAGAAGAATTGAAAGACGATTACACCCGGATTCCTTTGGGTGTTGGAAAGGTAGGGCGTTGTGCGGTGACAGGGGAGGTCGCCGATATTGTTTCTCGGGCAGACGATCTGGATTATTCAATTTCCAAACTTTGGGCCGAGCAGTTCAATGTGATTGGACTGGCAGCATTGCCGTTGATCTTTCAGGGGAAAGTACTGGGGGTATGCGGTTTTGTTCCTTGGAAGGATGCGGACTTGGAAGGGGAGGGTCTGTTTTGGGGGCGACTGGTGGCCGACCATCTGGCTGTCTCCATAACAAATGCCGATGCATTTGAAAAAATTGAGAAATTAAATAAACAACTGAAAGATGATAATGAATACTTAAATCAGGAATTGGTTGAAGCTCAGGCACTTGGAGAGTTCGTCGGTCAGAGCCCCGCCTTGAGTATGGTTGTCAGGCAGATCGATATGGTTGCGACGACGGATGCCAGCGTGCTGATTACCGGCGAATCGGGGACGGGCAAGGAGCTG
>JAJDBJ010000068.1 GCA_029261395.1 Nitrospinaceae bacterium | reverse complement strand
CTTTACGATCAACCGGCCGATCCTTTTACCGCTTCGTTTCTGGGTGAGATCAACCGGCTGGAAGGCACTGTTACCCGGCAAGTGGGAGATCAGGTCACTCTTTCCCTTGGCGAATCAGGGACTCTGACCACTTACTCCGATACCCCCTACGCTGAAAACAAAAAGTTGAATTGCTACCTGCGGCCGGAACGTCTGCTCCTAAAGGACCGTAAATCAGAAGAAAAAGGCAACTGCCTTGATGGTGAAGTCACACAAAAACTGTTTTTCGGCAACCGGTTTCAATACCGGGTACAATTGAAAAACGAAAGCGTCCTGAATGTGCAAATGCCCTCTGGCGAAAGCGCACTCTGGGAAAAAGGCGATTCCGTTTCGGTAGTCTTCGCGTACCGGGACGTGTACTTGTTCACTCCGTAACCGGGAATTTTTTTATGCATCGCAACCAACATCTCCCCATTGTATCGTTTCTTTTATTCCTGATTCTTCTGGCCGGGCTGTTCTCCGCCTGCGGCCCGGATTCCGGAAGCGTCTCCAAAAAAATAAAAATCGCGACCGATGCCACTCTGGTTCCCATGTCGTTTGTGAACGACCAGAATCAAATCGACGGATTCGACCGCGCCTTGATGGAAGCCATCGCAAAGGAAGCGGGACTGGAAATCGAAATGGTCAACGTCGAATGGGCGGGCTTGCTGGGTGGACTGACCACGGGCAAGTACGACGCCGCCATCAGCTCCATCACCATCCTGGAGGAGCGCAAACAGAAGATGGCGTTCAGCGCACCTTACCTGAAAAGCGGCCTCGCCATCGTCGTGCGTAAGGAAACGAATGGGGTGGCTACAATGGACGACCTGCTGAAAAAAAATATGATGATGGGTGCACAACGCGGAACAACGGCTTACTTTTATCTCAAGGATCATCCGGCCATCCGCAACATGGGCTACGAATCGTACGGACATGCTGTGCAGGATTTGATCAAGGGCGAACTCGACGCGGTGTTGGGTGAGAGTACCGGCACGCTGTATTACAAAAACAAGGACAAACCGGTGTTCGATAAAATCAAAATGGTGGGGGAAATCCTGACGAACGAATATTACGGTATCGCCGTGCGCAAGGACAACCCGGCTTTACTGCAAGCCATCAACAAAGCACTGAAAACCCTGTTGGCCAACGGCACGGTGAAACAACTGCATGAGCAATGGGACCTCGGCCAGGCGGCGGTGATCCCGGCTCCCGGTGAAGTTCCCGTAACGGGATAAGTCGCCTCTTGTCACCACCTTTTCTAGCTTGACCCGGCCAATCAGCCGTGGAACTCAATATATTCCCCTCCTTACCAAGGAGGGGATACAGGGGAGGTTATGATAACCATTTCCTTGTTTTGTAGTTGCTCGATTCATCGAGCGGTTCTGAATAACGCCCCATAAATGGGGCAACTACAAATCTTTAAAAACCAACCCCACCTCAGTCCTCCCCTTGGTAAGGGGAGGAGGTAGTAAACCGGATTCGGAAATCCAGACTGGCGCAGACAACCTCTGGAATCCTCCAATTGGATAAAACATGAAAACCTCCAACGCAATGACACACTGGGGCTGGAACGCGGCGGTCGTACTCAGCTTCGTGTTCCTGATCTACCTGCCGGGGCAGGAGTTTTTTCTCGAACGGGAAGTGGAGGGCGGCTACCTCGCGCTTCTTAAATTATTACCGATGGGCATCGCCTACACTTTGGGCGTGACGCTGATGGGAAGCGCGGCGGCGATTGCCGTCGGCTTGGGGGTGGGACTCGCCAAACTGTCGCGCAACAAAGCGGTGCTGATGGCCGCGTCGCTGTATACGGAAATCCTGCGTGGTATTCCTCTACTGGTTCTGTTGTTTTATATTTATTACGCGCTGGGGGAATTTTTCAGTATCCATAAACTGGCGGCGGCAGTACTGGGATTCGGTTTTTGTTACGGGGCGTATATGGCGGATGTGATCCGCGCCGGGGTGGAGGCCATCCCGAAAGAGCAGGGCGAGGCGGCACGCAGTCTCGGACTAAACGAACGCCAGGCCATGTTCCAGATCATCCTGCCGCAGGCGATGCGCACCATCGTCCCCGCCGTTGGCAACCAGACACTGGGCATGCTGAAAGACACCAGCCTGGTTTCGGTGCTGGCCATTTCGGATATCCTGCGCGTCGCCAACGAATACGCCACCCGCCACTTCAACTATTTTGAGACCTACACCTACATCGCGCTGACTTACCTGCTGCTGACCCTCATCCTATCCAAAGGCGTCACCTGGCTGGAAAACCGCTCGCGGATTGTTTAATTGAAAAACCCCGTTAAGCGGCCTTGTCCATATGCACATCCATTTGCGGGAAGGGAATGGAAACACCCTGTGCATCGAAGGCCAGTTTGATATTTTCGGTCAAATCCCATTTGGTCGCCCAATAGTCTTCGGATTTCACCCAGGGGCGCACCACGAAATTCACACTGCTGTTCGCCAGTTCGGAAAGTGCGACCTTGGGTGCCGGGTCCTTCAGGACCCGCTCGTCGGATTCCAACATCGCCATCAGAATGTCCTTGGCTTTCTTGATGTCATCGTCATAGGAAATACCGAACACCATGTCGATTCTCCGCGTATCCCGCGCTGAGAAATTGGTGATGGTCCCGCCGTAAATCGACCCATTGGGAACAATGATTTCCCGATTATCCGGAGTCAACAAAATGGCGTTGAAAAGGGTGATTTTTTCGACCGTGCCGGAGATTCCTCCTGCATCAATAAAATCACCTACCTGGAAGGGACGAAATATAATCAACAGGACTCCCGAAGCGAAATTCTGCAGAGAACCCTGCAACGACAAGCCCACCGCCAACCCGGCGGCGCCCATCACGGCAATCAACGAGGTGGTATTAACGCCCAACATATCCAGCGAGGCGATAATGACAAAGAGCAGCAACAAAACGTTGGCCATCGATCCGATGAACTCAACCAGCATGACATCCACTTTCGCTTTGACAAGAAGCTTTTCGAGCACCTTAACCAGGCCTTTGACGATCAACCGCCCCACAACAAAAACGACGATTGCCAATCCGATATTGATGGACCAGGGAACCACATACATTGACATTATATTTTCCATATCCAGCCCTAAAAGCATTTTGACCTCCATTTGGATGATTGCTTATATCGCTATTATTTTGCCTTTATTAAAGTGCTAATCTATCATGAATACTTTGCAAACGATAAACCCTGATTTTTGAAGGGAAATAATTGCACGCACATCAGGCGGAACCCTATATTAAGAGCAAGGGGGTTTTGCAACGACAACTGTGGAAAGGAGGGATCGGTCATGTATAAGTACCTGCATAACAACCAGATTCATTTTGCACCGGGATTCCAGGAGGCACGGCGGCAAGTTGGTTTTGCCCTGCCGGAGGGCATCAGCCCGATCAATCATTACATCGTCCGCATTTGGCATTGGGACAAAACGGAACAGGACTACTCTATTGAAGTTTTCGATGCTCCGGGGCATCAGGTGTTCGAAGAGTATGATGATGCACTGGACTGCTTCAAAGCACTTACCGCCAATTATCCGGAGAAAGCCGGGGAAGAGTTCAAACTCGATTTGGTCCAGTACCACCGGGGGAAAATCACCAACTATTATTCGAAAATCCTGTTTCCTCCTGTTCTGGCAACGGAGGCTTGACCGGTTGCCTTAAAAAATGCAATGGATAGTAGGCCTTTCAGCTTGCGTCGGCCCTCTGTTTTTATTATTATTCGCACGTTACATCTACATTCCGGATATCGGATGTGCATCATAGAGGGGAAGCGCTTGTACAAATATTCTTTTAAAGGGCAAGTCCGTTCGGCGCGTGATTTTTACGAGGCCCGCTACCAGGCTGGCTTGCCGCTGTCCGATGTTTTCCAGTCCGTCAGCCCCTACGTCGTGCGGCTCTGGCAATGGGATGACGCAGAGCGGGATTATGCGGTCGAGATTCTCAACACTCCCGGATACCAATCTTTCAGTACCTACGACGAAGCGCTGGTCTGCTACAACACGCTGACCGAGTTTTTTCCGGATGAGATCACCCACGATATCAAGCTGGAGCTGGTCAATTTACATCGGGGCGAGGCCTATGAACTGGAGTCGACCATTCTGTACCCCCCTGTCCACTCCTGGCAATGGTAGCCTCCGTCAACGTTTAGACCCTACCCGCACGCCTAAATTTCTCCACTGTGAAGTAATTGGTTCCTGCCCTCTCTTGCAATGGTTTCCGGTTCATAAAAATACTTTCAGATAAGGCCTTTTATCAGAATAAACGGCTCCCGGTCAGGCTCTTTATATACGAGAGATCTATTGTGGTTCATTTTCCGGCCAAGAAACGATTGTTGAATGGCCTTTAAATAAAGGAGGACATCATGCCGGACAGCATTTACAAAATCATCGAACTGGTAGGAACCAGCACCAAATCCTGGGAAGACGCCGCAAAACATGCGGTGGAAACCGCTTCCAAATCATTGGACGACCTCAGAATCGCGGAAGTCAGCAAACTGGATATGAAGGTGGAAAACGGCAAAGTCGTGGCCTACCGCGCCCGCGTGCACCTGTCGTTCAAATACGTCTCCAACTAACTCATTATTTTATAATGTCTTAGGTGTCTCCCCAGACGCCGTCATCAGGGTGGGACTTCATTAGCTTTCGCCTCACGGGGGTGTTATATTATAGATGGGCAGAGTGCCCACACCCCGATTTTTGGGGGCGATCTGGATTCGACGGGAGTATTGAGATCAAAGTTGCATGCACGGGATGCCGTTGGCCCGTTAAAAAACGGCACTAAACCATAATCGCCAATGATTATGACTATGCTGTAGCCGCGTAAACTCGTTTTACCTGGTTACCGTTCTCTATTCTTTTGTTCGTGAGGTTTAGAAGAACGTTATTTTAGCGAACGAGCTGTGTGCCCAGCGTCTCGGGGGTATGTGGTGATCGAGAGACTGGTTCGGGTGGTATCCTGTCCGCTGGAGTAGCCCGAACGAGACCCAAAGAGCGGAATAAGCATGTAGACGCTTTGCGTTGACGACTTTCGGACGGGGGTTCGATTCCCCCCGCCTCCACCACTCTTAGCCAGAGGGGCAATTTGCTCACGACGGGCAACGTTGCCAAAGTTTCATTTGGGCTTTTTTATTGCTCCACCACTACTCGCCGTAGGGGCGATTTGGCTGATACTTAGATAGGTAAACCATCTTTGCACTCGCATTTATGCTGAACTGCGTGTGGAGACACTCCACCTCCACCAACTAAAAAAACCTCAGCATAAAGCTGAGGTTTTTTTAGTTTCTGACTGTCCGGAGTTGCCCCACAATGTCTATTGGTATCCGGGAGAAATTGGGACATAAAAAAATCGTTCGATATCCTCACTTTCATTGTCCCAATACGGGTTACCCACTCAACTCCCCAAGCTTATTTTATAAACAAAGCACTCATTTGAGCGAAAAGTTGTTTG